>DASXTP010000045.1:0-13240 GCA_036505355.1 Candidatus Eiseniibacteriota bacterium
GCCACCGCGCGGGCAAGCGACCAGGCCGCTAAGTCGTTGACAGACTGTGAGGGGCCTCGCTCCGCGGGCGGCCGTGATCCAAGCTGAGGCTTAGCCAGGTCATTCCCCGTGCGGAAGGGCCGCGGCATGATTGCAAGCCGCAGGGAATCCCTTCCGGTTGAGCGAGCCGGTCACCCAGGCCCGGGCCTAGGGGTGGGCCCGAGGACCCTCGCCCGCGCATTCGGCCCGCCAGCGGGCCCGTTCGTCTTCGAGGCTTTGCGTGGTTCCCCCATCGGGGCTAGTTTTCTGGTTGCTCTCTTGGTCGCGCGGTTCTGGCTTTGGATTTGGGAGTCTGGCGATGGGGTCTTGGACGAGCCGAGTGGGCGGATGGCTCCGGCGTTCATGGGTGGCCGTCGGAATCTGCGGGACCGCGTTCCTTCCTTCGCCAGCCTCGAGTGCTACGCCTCGAGTCCACGCCATCGTCGGGGCGCGAATTGTTCCTGCCCCCGGCCAGCTGATCGAGCGCGGAACGATCGTCATGCGCGACGGCGTGATCACCGCGATCGGCGCCCGCGTGTCGGTCCCGGCCGATGCGCGCGTCTGGGAAGCCGAGAGCCTCACCGTCTACCCCGGCTTGATCGACGCGTTCGTCCTGCCCCCCGAGCCGCCACGAGCCGACGCGGAGCCCGAGGGTCCGCCCGGCCGCAGACCGCGCCCCGCCCCCAAGGAACCTCGGGGCGCGACCCATCCGCTCTCCGCGGTGCGGCCCGAGACCCACATGAGCCAGGCGCTGCCGCTTCCCAAGGACCAGGTGGAGGCTCTCCGCGCCGCCGGCTTCGCCGCGGTGCAGGCAGCGCCTCGACTGGGGATCTTGTGCGGCCAAAGCGCGGTGATCGGGCTCGAGGACGGCGCCCCCGGCGACGCCGTCATCAAGGCCGACGCGATGCAGGTGATCGCGCTCTCGCCCACGCGCGACGGCTACCCCGGCTCGCTGATGGGGGCGGTGGCGGTGATTCGGCAGGCGCTGCTCGATGCGCGATGGTACCGGGACGTCCAGGCCGCGTATGCGCGCTCGCCGCAGGGCAAGGAGCGCCCCGAGACCAACCTCTCGTGGGAGGCCCTGCAGCCGTTGGTCGGGGGTGTGCAGCCGGCGGTGTTCGTGGCCGACGAGATGCTCGAGGTGCTGCGGGCGGGATCGATCGCGCACGAAGCGGGGATTCGGGCGTCGGCGATCGGGGCCGGTGACGAATACAAGCGGGTCGAGGAGATCGCCGCCAACGGCATGCCGCTGATCGTCCCGGTGAACTTCCCCGAGCCTCCCGACCTCTCGGAACCCGACCAGGCCGTCGAAGTCCCCACCGAGGAGCTGCGGCATTGGCAGCAGGCGCCGGAGAACCCCGCGGTGCTGGTTCGGCACGGCGTGAGCTTTGCCTTGACCGCCAACGGTCTCAAGGACGCGAAGTCCTTCCGCGAGCGGGTCGCCCGGGCCATCGAGCGCGGCCTCTCGCCGACCGCGGCCCTGGCCGCGGTGACCACGGTGCCGGCGCGCCTGCTCGGTCTCTCCGACCGGCTCGGCACCATCGCCCCCGGCAAGATCGCCAATCTCACGGTGACGCGCGGCGAGTTGTTCTCGGAGAAGAGCAAGGTGCGCGACGTCTGGGTCGACGGCAATCGCTACGAGGTGTCGAAGCCGGATCTGGATCCCAAGGGCCGCTGGCAGCTCGGCCTCGCGGGTCGCTGGGACACCCTCGTCGTCTCGATGGAGAAGGACACCACGGTCCGCATGGTGATCGAGGGCGACACCCTGGCGGCGAGGCGGGTGACGGTCGATGGGCCGCGCCTCACGTTCACGGTCGACCTGGCGCCCCGCGGTGTCTGGTCGGTGGACGTGGCGATCAGGGACGACGCATGGGTCGGCACGGCCTCCTCCGAGAAAGGCGAGCGCGCCGAGCTGCGCGCCCGCCGGCTGGTCGAGGAGCCGAAGCGCGAGGACGCGGCGGCCAAGAAGAAGGAAGGGAAGGCCAAGCCGATCGCTACGCCGGCGGTGATGGGCAATACCGAAGCGTGGCGGATGGCGCCCCCGTCGCAGCCTGCCGCGGTGCTGGTCAAGGGCGCGACGATCTGGACCGCTGGTCCCCAGGGCACCCTGCAGAACGCCGACCTCCTGGTCCGGAACGGCAAGATCGCCGCCGTCGGCAGCGGCCTCGCCGCGCCGGGCGGGGCGCTGGTCATCGAAGCCAGCGGCAAGCACGTGGCCCCGGGGATCATCGACGAGCACAGTCATTCGGCGATTCTCGGCAACGTGAACGAATGCACGAACAGCGTCACCTGCGAGGTGCGGGTCCAGGACGTGATCAATTCGGAAAGCATCCAGATCTATCGTCAGCTCGCGGGCGGTACCACGGTGATGCACTTGCTTCACGGATCGTGCAACGCCATCGGTGGCCAGTGCGTGGTCATCAAGAATCGGTGGGGCGAGCCTCCCGACCGGCTCCTGTTCGCGGCGGCGCCGCCCACCGTGAAGTTCGCGCTGGGAGAGAATCCCAAGCAGTCGAACTGGGGCGCCGAAGCCACCGGGCGCTACCCGCAGAGCCGTGCCGGGGTCGAGGAGACGATCCGCGACGCGTTCCTGAGGGCTCGTGACTATCGCGCCGCCTGGGACGAGTATCGGCATCACAAGCGGCCGCTGCCGCCGCGGCGCGATCTCCAGCTCGAGGCGTTGCAGGAGATCCTCGAGGGCCGGCGGCTCGTCCACTGCCATTCCTACCGCCAGGACGAGATTCTGATGTTGATGCGGCTGGCCGAGTCGTTCGGGTTCCGGGTCAACACCTTCACCCACGTCCTGGAAGGCTACAAGGTGGCCGACGAGATGGCGGTGCACGGCGCTTCGGCGATCGGCTTCTCGGACTGGTGGGCGTACAAGTACGAGGTGATGGACGCCATTCCGTACAACGGCTACCTGCTGTGGAACCGGGGGGTGAACGCGGGCTTCAACTCCGACGACTCGGAGCTGGCCCGGCGCCTGAACACCGAAGCCGCCAAGGCGGTGAAGTACGGCGGCGTGCCGCCCGAGGAAGCGATCCGGTTCGTCACCTTGAATCCCGCCAAGTCGCTCCAGATCGATCGCCGCGTGGGCTCGCTCGAGATCGGCAAGGACGCGGACTTCGCGATCTGGAGCGGGAGCCCCTTGTCGCCGTTCTCGGCCTGCGAGCAAACCTGGATCGAGGGGCGCAAGTACTTCGACCGCGCCTTGGACCTGGCCGCACGCGCCGCCTTGGCCGCGGAACGCGATTCGCTGATCGCGCGAGCCAAGGGGGCGAAGCGGGAGGGCGGCGAGGCCAAGAGCGAACGGCGGGTCTGGCCGCCCCGCTACCTCGACGATCCGGACGTGAGCGGCAGCGGATGCCGCGGCGACGAGCGGCCCTTCGTCTCCGAGGCCGAGTGGCGTAGCGGCCGCAACACGGACGCCGGGGCAGGGCGGGAGTCCCAGCGATGAGCCGCGCCCCGCTCCGCGCCGCATGCGCCCCGCTGGCGGTGGCCGTCCTCTGCCTGCTGCCCGGCGGCGCGCGCGGCGAGACGCTGGCGCTCACCGGGGCCACGGTGCACCCGGGCAGCGGACCCACGCTCGAGCACGCCACGGTGGTGATCGCCGACGGCCGCATCGCCGCGGTGGGCGCCGACCTCGCGACCCCGCCCGGCGCGCGCGTCGTTCCCTGCCAGGGCAAGCACATCTGTCCCGGCTTCATCTCGCCCTACGGAGCGCTCGGGCTCATCGAGATCAGCAGCGTGCGAGGCACGAACGACTGGGCCGAGACCGGCGACGTCAACCCCAACATTCGCGCCGAGGTGCAGATCAACCCCGAGAGCGACTTGATCCCGGTGGCCCGGGTCAACGGCATCACCTCGGCGCTGATCGTGCCGCGAGGCGGGACTTTGAATGGCTCGTCGGCTCTGGTCCACATGGACGGCTGGACGTACGAGGATATGACGATCCGCGCCCCGGTGGGCCTCCACGTGCAGTGGCCGGCCATGGGGATCGTCCACGATCGGCGTGAGACGCGGAGCGAAGAGGAGCAGAAGAAACAGCGTGACGAAGCGATCGCCGGGGTCCACAAGGCGTTCGACGATGCGCGCGCCTACTGGAAGGCGCGGGAGGCGGAGAACCGGACCGGGATCCCACGGCACGATCGCGACGCCAAGTGGGAGGCGATGGGCCGGGCCTTGAAGGGCGAGATCCCGGTCTTCTTCCACCTCTCGGCTCTCAATCAGATCCACGCCGTGCTGCGCTTCGTGGACGAAGAGAAGCTGAAGAACGTCGTGCTGGTCGACGCCTACGACGCCGGGAGCGCGGTTGAGGAGCTCAAGCGTCGCGACATCGCCGTCATCGTGGGTCCGGTGCTGGCGCTGCCGCGCCGCAGCTGGGAGCCCTACGACCAGGCGATGACGCTCCCGGCCCGACTGCATGCCGCGGGGGTGCGCTTCTGCATTTCGGACGGCGGCGGGGCGGGCGATGCGATGAACGCGCGCAACCTGCCGTACCACGCCGCGATGGCCGCGGCGTATGGGCTCCCGCGCGACCAGGCCCTGAAGGCGATCACGCTCTACCCCGCCCAGATCCTGGGGGTGGCCGAGCGCCTGGGCTCGATCGAGCCGGGCAAGATCGCCGACCTGGTGGTGGCCGACGGGGATCCTCTGGAGATCACGAGCCACATCGAGCAGGTCTACATCGGAGGCCGGGCGATGTCGATGGAGACGCGCCAGACGCGGCTGTTCCACAAGTACGACCAGCGGCCGCGGGGATCGTCTCGCCCGCTCCCGGACGCCGCCGTGCCGGCGGCTGGTGCGGGAAAGGGTGGGAGAACGCATTGAGCGGGGGGCGGGGCGGCCGGGCCGCGATCCCACGGCGCCGGAGTCCCACGACCATCGGGAAGGATGCGGCGCGTCACGAGGACGCGCCGCGATCATGATCGGCAGGGACGCCGCCAAACACGCGCGGTAGGGAGGACCCGCAATGACGATCACGACGCAACATGCCCCGGGGACGTTCTGCTGGCCCGAGCTGGCGACGACCGACCCGCAGGGGGCCAAGAAGTTCTACTCGTCGCTGTTGGGTTGGAGCTTCGTGGACAACGACATGGGCCCGGACGGCACCTACACCATGCTCAAGCAGAAGGGCGCCGACGCGGGCGCGCTGCACGGGCTCAACCAGGAGCAGCGCTCGCGGGGTGTGCCGCCCCATTGGAATTCGTACGTGGCGGTGGAGAGCGCCGACCAGGCGGCGGCCAAGGCCAAGCAGCTGGGCGGCACCGTGCTGCTGGACCCGTTCGACGTCATGGACCTCGGCCGCATGGCGATCCTTCAGGATCCGACCAGCGCCATGTTCAGCGTGTGGGAGGCCAAGAAGCACATCGGCGTCGGAATCTTGAACGAGCCGGGCGCCCTGTGCTGGACCGAGCTCCTGACCACCGACACCGCCAAGGCCGAGAAGTTCTACACCGGGCTGCTACCGTGGAAGTCGGAGGCCATGCAGATGCCCCAGATGACGTACACGGTGTTCAAGCGCGGCGACACGTCGGCCGGCGGGATGATGAAGATCACGCCCGAGATGGGGAAGGTCCCCGCGCACTGGCTGGTCTACTTCGAGGTCGCCGACTGCGACGCCGCCGTGGCCAAGGCGAAAGGCATGGGGGCCAAGGTCACGGTCCCGGCCACCGACATCCCGAACATTGGCCGCTTCGCGGTCCTCATGGATCCGCAGGGCGCCCACTTCGCGGTCCACACCCTGAAGAAACCCGCCTAGCCGCTCGCAGCGAAGGGTCGAATGCGAAGGCCCCGCAAGGGGCCCTCGGCGCAGCGTGGAGCCCGGTCCCTGGTTTCGATAAACTGCCGCTCCATTCGTGGCGCGACCGTGCACCCGTCGGAGGTGGCCTGCATGTCCCTGGTTCCACGGCGACTCGCCCGCCTTCGCTTCGCTCCGGCTTCGGGGCCCATGGGATTGTGCTCCGCGCTGCTCGCGGTCCTCGCCGCCCTGTCCCACGCCGCCGTCCCGGCGCGCTTCGACTTCTACGACCGCGGCCCTTATCGAGAAGGCGTGCCGCGGCCGGCGCAGGTGCTCGGCTACGGACCCGGCACGTTCCACACCAGCTACGGCAACCTGGAGCGCTACGTCGATGCGCTGCTCCAAGCCGCGCCAGACCGGGCGAGCCGCGAGTCCTTCGGTCGTACGTACGAGTTCCGCGAGCGCGCGCTGCTGATCCTGACCTCGCCCGAGAACCAGCGCCGCCTGGCTGCCGTTCGGGAGGCCAGCGCGAAGCTCGCCGACCCGCGTCGGCTCGGAAGTTCGGCCGAAGCCGAGAAGCTGGTCGAGACCACGCCGGTCACGGTGTGGCTCAACTACAGCATCCATGGCGACGAATCGGCCTCGTTCGAGGCCATGATGCAGGTGGCCTACCAGCTGGCGGCCGGCCAGGATTCCACCACCCAGGCGATCCTCGAGCGCTGCGTCGTGCTGCTCAACCTGGCGCACAACCCGGACGGGCACGAGCGCTTCGTCACCTGGGTGAACGCGCTCGGCTCCGGCAATCCCGACCCGTGGGCGATCGAGCAGCAGGGCCAGCAGCCGTGGGGGATCGGCGGTCGCACCAACCACTACCAGCTCGACATGAATCGCGACGCCCTGGCCATGAGCCAGCTCGAATCGCGGCAGATGGCGCAAGCCTACCGTCGTTGGCGACCCCAGGTGTTGGTCGACCATCACGGCCAGACCGCGTCCTACTTCTTCCCCCCGACCGCCGAGCCGATGAACCCGGTGCTGCCCTCCGCCGAGGTGGAGAAGTGGAACGAGGTCTTCGGGCGTGCCAACGCCCAAGCGTTCGACCGCTACGGATGGAACTACTACGTGCGGGACATCTTCGACTTCTTCTACCCCGGGTACTGGGACATCTGGCCCACCCTCCAGGGGACGGTCGGCATGACCTACGAGACCGACGGCGGCGGCAACCTCGCGATTCGCCGCGACGACGAGACCGTGGTGACGCTGCTCGACGGGATCGAGCGCCACTTCACCGCCTCGCTCACCACCTGCGCGGCGGCGGCGGCTCACCGCGAAGAGCGGCTGCGCGACTTCGCTCGATTCGCGCGCGAGGCTGTCGCGATGGGGCGCTCGGGTCCGGTGCACGGGTACGCCATCGACGTCGCCCGCGACCCACTGGGCGCCGCGGCGCTGGCCGAAAACCTGCTGAACGCCGGCGTCGAGGTGATGTGGGTCGGCGGTGCCTTCCGGGCGGCCGCCCGGCCCGTGTGGTGGGACGCACCGGTGACCCACGCGCCGGCGAACCTCTCCACCGGGGGGGCGTCGAGCGCTGCGAGGAAGGACGGGGCCGTGCGTCCCACCGCGGCCGCCCGCGGCGGCATGGCGAGCTACCCCGAAGCGCCGTGGGCGCCCCATGCGTTCCGGGAGGGGGCCTTCGTGGTGGATCTCGCCCAGCCCGCGTCACGCGTCGCCCGCACTCTGCTCGAGCGTGACGCCACGCTGCAGGCGTCCTTCGCGCGCACCCAGCTCGAGAAGTACGAACGCAACATCAGACGGGGCAAGAATGCGCGGCGGGAGACCTACGACTTCTACGACGTGACCGCGTGGTCGCTGCCGCTGGCCTACGGGGTCGAGGCGTTTGCGGTGCGGGATATATCGCCCCGGGGCTCCGTGCTTGCCCCCATCGATCCCGATATCGCTGACGAGGGCGAGGATACGATCCCGGACTCGCTGGCGGTGGGGGTGCCGCTCACGGCCCGCGCCAGCCGGGCGGGACCGCTGGTGCTGCGCGATGCGCGAGGGCGGATCATCCTGGACCTGCGGGGTCGCGTGGAGGGTGGCAGGGCAGCCACCGCCTACGTGTGGGCGTACGACGGCGAGGGCGCGGCACGCCTCGCGCTGCGGCTGCTGGCCGAGGATTTCAAGGTCGCCGCCGCCACGAAACCGCTGCGTGCCGGCGGCCGCAGCCTGCCGCGCGGCTCGTTCGTCGCGCGCGTGGAGCGGAACCCCGAGCGGCTCCACGAGCGGATCGAGACGCTCGCCAGGAGCTGCGGGGTCCGCGTATTGGCGCTCAACACCGCGTACACCGACCAGGGCGACACCGGCATCGGCTCAGAATCGGTGGTGAGCCTCAAGCGCCCGCGAATCGGGATCCTGACGGACTCCCCGGTCTCGCCGACCTCCTACGGCTGGCTATGGTTCTTGTTCGAGCGGCGGCTGGGTCTCAAGTTCACGGCCCTGCGATCGGACGCCTTACGCGGTTCCGAGATCGACCGCTACAACGTGCTGGTCGTTCCGGACGGCAATGGCTCGGAGCTGGCCGCCGCGCTGGGCGAAGGGGGCATCGAGCGGGTCAAGCAGTGGGTCGACCGCGGCGGGGTCCTACTGTGCCTGGATGATGCTGCGGAGTTTCCGACCCTCAAGTCGGTGGGGCTTTCCAGCGCCCGGGTGGTGGGAGTGAAGGAGAAGCCAAAGGACGAGGGCGAGGTAGAAAAGGACGAGGCCGGCAAGGAGAAGGACGCGGCCGCCGACAGCCTCGCCCGGGAGGCGGACCGGCGACCGGAGCCGCTGCCGGGCACGGTGTTCCGCGCCTCCTTGGATCCCCGGCATTTTCTCTGCTACGGCTTCGATGGGGCCCACCTCCCGGTGTTGTTGCAGGGGCGGCTGTTCCTCAAGCCATCGAAGGAAGGCGCGAATCCACTGCTCTTCGACGGGTCGCCACTGGGGGTGTCGGGGTGGACGTGGCCCGAGACCGAGCGGCGCCTGATGGGGACCGCCTACGCGGTGGACGAGCCGCGCGGCGACGGACACGTGCTGATGATCACCGGTGCCCCGGCCTTCCGCCTCTTCTGGCGCTCGACCGAGCGGCTGGTGCTGAACGCGGTGCTGTTCGGCCCGGCGCTGGACTAGAAGGATGGCGGGTCCCCCGTCACCGCTCGAGCCCCCGACCGCTCCACTCGGGAAGCTCTCCCCGGCGGAGTTCGATCGCGTGATCGCACCTCACCTCGGCGCCGTGCGTCCCGAGGTGCGGGTGGGCCCCAAGGTCGGCACCGACTGCGCGATCGTCGGGCTCGGCGCGGGCCGGGTGATGGCGATCACCACCGACCCGCTCTCGATCGTTCCGGCTCTCGGGCTCGAGCTTTCGGCGCAGCTCTCCTGCCATTTGCTGGCCTCGGATCTGTGGACCAGCGGGATCGCCCCGGCCTACGTCTCGCTGGGCTTCCATTTGCCGCCCTCGTTCCGGGATGAGGACTTCGAGGTCTATTGGGAAGCCATGAGCGCGGAATGGGCCCGCCTGGAGGTGGCGGTGGTCGGGGGACACACCGGCCGCTACACGGGTAGCGATTCCTCGATCGTGGGCGCCGGAACCCTGATCGGCGTGGGGGACGAAGAACGGTACGTCACGCCCTCGATGGCCTCGCTGGGCGACGTGGTGATCGTCACCAAGGGGTGCGCGATCGAAGCCACCGCGATCGCGGCACGACTCTTTCCCCGCCGGCTCGCCGCCCTGCTCGATGCACCAGGCATGGAGCGCGCCCGGGACCTGGTCCGGCAGGTGACCGTGGTGCCCGATTGCCGCGCCGCTCTACGCGTCGGCGTACGAGACCGCGGCGTTTCCGCCCTTCACGACGCCACGGAGGGTGGCGTGCTGGGGGGCCTGCTCGAGCTGGCTCGGGCCTGCGGCCACGACCTTCGGGTCGAGCAGGCGCAGATCCCGCTCTCGCCCGAGGCGCGGGCCGCATGCGAGGCCTACGGCGGGATCGATCCCTACTGGACGCTCTCCGAGGGCACGCTGCTGGCGACGGCAAGCCCCAAGCGGGCGTCCCGGGTACTGGCCGCCCTGAGCGATGAAGGGATTCCGGCCGCCGCGGTAGGCGAGGTGGTGCCGGGCAGCGGGAGACTGTGGCTCGGGTCCCGCGACGGGATCGTGCGGGGGATCGACGAACCCGAGCCGGATCCCTACTGGGCGGCCTATCAACGCGCCGTCAGCGAGGGCTGGAGCTGAAAAGGCCGTTCGGATACAGAGCAGAGGCGATACACGAGACGCCCGACAGCGCCGCCGGCAGGAGCCGGCGCGCGTCGGCGGGCCAGGGAGCGGAGCCAGGAAGGCGGAGCGACCGTGTCTCGTGTATCGCCTCTGCTCTGTATCCGAACGGTTCTCCGCGAGCGCCACAGCGGCGCCGCGGGGACCTTTCCCGCAGCCGTCGCTCAGGCGCGGACGCCGAGCCCCGCGCTCAGAAATGGATCGCCAGGCCGGCGGAGGTCGACCAGAAGTCGGGGTCGAATCCGTTCGGGGGGAGCTGGCTGGCCTCCTGCTCGAGGAACACGTAGCGGGCGTTGAGGTCCACCGCCGCCCGGGGCCCGAAGGGGATGCGGAAGCCGCCGCCCAGGTGGATCCCGAACTTCTGCGTGGTTTGGTCCTCGAACGGCGTGGTGTCGGCGTAGTCGAGGGTGGTGTTGTACCAGCCGACTCCGCCCCCCGCGTACAGGGTCGGCACCGGCGAGACCCACAGCGAGGCCGTCACCGGCCACATGCGCACGGTGAGGTCGTCGCTGGCATACTGCTCCGCACGGTAGGCCAAACCGATCTCGGAGGAGACCATCGGGGCGAGGCTGCCGCGGAACGCGAGTCCGGCGTACACCTCGGTCTCACCGTCCGGATTGTCGACCGAGCGCGCGATCCCGATCGACGGAATGACCTCGCCCGCCCTCGCCACCTGGATCCCCGCCAGGAGCAGCGCCAAGAGGATCAGCGCTCCGATCAGAGCGCGGTCCAGCAGCTGCGGCAGCAGACTGGGTCTCGAGCCCAACCGGTCCTCCTTGAGATCGCTCATGGTGTCGAAATGCTATCAAGCGCCGTGCCCAAAAACGTGCGACGAGCGAGCAAAGAGTTACGCCTGAAAGCGGACTGCGTCGCGTCGGACGCGCCACCGGTGTTGCAAGCTGCGCGTTGCTGCCGTGGCACCGTGCGTCCACACGTGGATCAGAATCGCGGCCAGGGCCGTGCGCGGATGGCGGTTGTCTTGGATCCCGCGCCCGGCGATGCTGGCCGCAAGGGCGCATGAATCTTCCGCTTCGAAAATCGGCGATCCGCCGCGCGCCGCTGCTCGAGACCATCGTCCTGGCCATGGCGGCCGCGCTGCCGCTCGGCCCGCCGGCGTCGCCGGGGTCCACGGCGGGTGGGGTGGAGCCCGCACCGATCGTCGGCTTCCAACCCACCCCGCCGCTCGCGCCCGCCCCGCAGCCGCGGCCCCACGGCGTACGAGCGCGGGTGCCGAAGCAGCGCATTCAGGTCAAGGACGGGGACACCATCCACATCCGCTGGAGCCCGCGCGACGTCGAGCCGGTGCGGATCCTGGGGATCGACGCACCGGAGATCCGGGATCCCAGCCGCGGTCGCTTCCACGACCAGCCGTACGGTCGCGCCGCTCTCCGGTTCGCGCGCCGGGCTTTCGGGTCGGCGCGAACGGTCGAGATCCTGCGCGCCGCGACCCTCGACCCCTACCGGCGCACCCTGGCCTATGTCTTTCTCGACGGGCGGAACTACTCGGTGCTGTTGGTTACCTCCCACCTCGCCGAGGAGACGGTGAGTCGATACGGCAGCAACGGGTTTCCCCGCGAGGCGGCCGCCGTGCGGTCCGCGGCGCGCAGGGCCGGGCCGCCGCCCTTCGAGTCCCCGCGCCGGTACCGGCGACGCGCGCCGCAACGCCCGCCGCCCGATCCGCTGCCGCTGCCCGGTGGCTCTGGTAGAGTGCCCGGGCCTCATTCCGAGGCCAACCGATGATCGGCGAGGATCGAACCCGAGGAGAACCGTCATGCCGGTGAAGATCGCCAACCGTGCCAAACTCGTCAGCGCCCTCAACAAGTCGCTCGGCTGGGAGTTGCGCGCCCAGGCCCTGTACGCCCACTACGCGGCCTACATCAAGGGGCTCGATTCGCTCACCCTGGCCGAGCACTTCGAAAAGGAGGTCACCGAGTCCCTCAGGCACGCCAGGAAGGTGCGGGAGATCGTGGCCGCGTTGAGTGGGGAGGCGGTGACCAGCCGCGACCCGACGCCGATCGTTCACACCGAGGACGTCCGCGTCATGCTCGAGGAGGCGCTCAAGACCGAAGCCAAAGCCGCGGATGCCTACCAGAAGGTCGTCCCCATGGTCCGCGCTCACGCCGTCTTCTACCACACCATCTATCACATCCTGAAGGACGAGATGGGCGCCGTGATCGAGATGGAGACCCTGCTCGGCCGCTAGCCTGCTACGGGTCGTTGCCTAAAAGCTCACGGGACCACCGCCACCCGGGCGGTGATCGTCCTGCCCCCCTGGCTGAGTCGGACGAAGTAGAGCCCAGCTCGGGTTTCGAGGCCTTGAGTCAGGTCCACGTCGACCGGGCCCCCGGAGCCGAACCCTCCCACCTCACGGCTGTGGATGCGCCGGCCGGTGATATCCAACAGCTCCAGGGTGGCCGGTGCATCGCTCTCCAGCGAGAACCGCACCTGCACCCCCTTCGAGGTCGGGTTGGGATGCACTTCGAGCGCGAGCTGGAGGCGCACCCCCACCTGGACCTGGCCAGCGAAGCTCTGGCAGAAACCGTGGAGGCCGAGCCGATAGACGTAGACGTTTCCCGCGGTCACGGTGGGATCGACGAATCGCACCTTCCCCGAGCCATCCGCGGTGACGGTGCCGAGCGACTCGTAGGACGCGCCGCCCCCCTCGAGGCGCCAGATCGTCACCGTGGAGTCCGCGCCGTTCGCGATGTCCCAGGTGACGGTTACCGTGTCGAGGGTCGCGGCGACGGCGACATCGACCACCGTGACCGTGGCCGATGTGCAGCACAGGCTGGTCGGTGGCACGTACGCGAAGACGTCGGGGTCGCCCCGGCGGAAGTCCCCCCAGGCGGCGACCACCGTGGTGTCGGTGCCGAAGATCGAGATGTAGTCGCCCTGGTTGGGGATCAGGTTGCTCGAGCCGATCGACCAGTCGCTGCGCACGGTCGAGATCGCCGCGCCGGGGCTCCAGGTCGCACCCCCGTCGTCGGAGCGGGACAGATAGACGTTCGAGGACCCTCCGCAGTCGTCGACCGCGTCGCGCCAGTCGTAATAGGCGACATGGGCACGGCCGTCGCCCGAAACCGCGACCTCGGGCAGCCAGTCGTCGAAGTACCCCGGATCGTCGTTGACGCGCACCGTCGGGTTCCAGGTGATCCCGTTGTCCGAGGTCTTGACGAAGATGTCGC
>DASXTP010000046.1:0-4391 GCA_036505355.1 Candidatus Eiseniibacteriota bacterium
CGCAGTGCTTGCTGTGAGCGTCCAGCCCGACGTACCGTGCCATTGGGTTGCCCTCGCTTTCTTGGGACATCCGTCATGGATGACCCCGTGGTCCGCCGCGGACCTTACCGCGGTCAGAGGGCAACCCGTCTTCATCGTTACCGGGCAAGTCGCGTCACGGGGCAAGTCTCGTCACGGCCCTCGGGGGCAGTCGATCCCCACCCGTCGGAGCTCGCCCGCTCAGGGCGACGGCGTCGCCGTCTCCGCCCCTTCCTCCAAGTGCCGCAGCGCGCTCGCGCGCATCTCTTTGGCGTCGTTGCGGTGCGGAGAGATCACCAGCGCCGATTCGCAGCAGGCCACCACGCGCCGGTAGTCTCCCGCGTCCATCGCCAATAGGGCGAACCCCACCCACGAATCGCTGCGCAGAGGGTCGAGCCGGTGCGCCTCCTCGAACCGCGAGCGGGCTTCGTCCGTGTGCCCCAACATGCGATGGGCCAACCCCAGCTCGAAGAAGAACCGGGGATTGGGAGCGGCGCGGATCGCGGCCTCGAACTCGCGGACCGCGACTTCGGGTTGGTGCGCCAGCGCTCGCTCGCCGAGGAAATCGTGGGCCCGGGCCCACGCCGCGTCGCTCCACGCCCCGCGCACGGCGAGCAGCTCGTCGATGCGCTCGAGGGCCAAGGGCTCGCTGCGATGGATGCCCCACAGGGCCACCGCCGAGGCGAGGGCGGTGGTGAGGGTGGGTGCCAGCGACGAGCCTGCGCCGCAGCGCCGCCACACCACCGCCAGGAAAGCCACCGACAGCAGCACCACCACCAGCGCCGGGGCCACGTGCATGTCCCAATCCCGTGGCACTCCCTGCGCCCCGCGCACCACGACCAGCAGCACCAGCTCGGGAACGAGCGCCACAAACGCCACGGGCAGCAGCGAAAAGCCCCGCCGGTCCTCGGCGGCCGGCGGTGCGCCGCGAGCCAACCACGCTGCGGCGAGCCCGGCCAGCCAAAGCGGCGCGATCAGGAACAGCAGGTTCAGGGCATCGCCCGCCCGCAGGACCATGTCGGCGAGGCCGTGCACGCCCGCCGGTCCACCGCCGAGCGGGGCGCCGGGGAGATTTTGCTCGCGGTCCACGGTCTGGAGCAGCCGCCAGGCCCTGGGCAACAACGCCAGCGCGGTGGCGAGAATGGCGGCCGCCGCGGCGGCCAGCGGCAGCCGTGCCCGTATCCGGGCAGCCTGCCGCCACGCCTGCACCAAGACCCATGCCGCAGGCGGGACCAACGCGTACCCCGAGCGGTGTGCGAGCAGAGCGACCGAGATCCCGAGACCGAGCGCCCAGGCACCGCGGCCGTCGCGGGCCAGACGCGCAGCGCCGTAGCTCGCGAGCGCGATGCCCAGCAGCAGTGGACCGAACTTGTCGTAGCCGGCGAAGTGGAGCATGTAGCCGCCGCCCAGGACCATTGCCGCGGCCGCCACCCGCCCGCCGCGCGAGGCTCCTGCCTCACGCACGAACCGGAGCGTCACGAACGCGAACCCGGCGCCGACCACAGCACCCACCGTATGCAGCGCCGACATCACCTCCATGTGCTGGGTCCTGATGAGCAGGCGCGGCAGCTCGATGTTGATCCAGCGGTCGAGCGGCGCCGCCTGCGGAAACACGATGGCGGTCGGCGCCTCGAGGATCAGCTGGCTGACCCGGGTCAGGAAATCACCGGTGAACATCACCGGGTCGCCCAGCCGCAACAGGGAAAGCCCGACGCCGGCCGCCACGAGCCCGTCGATCCACCGGTCGCTGCGCTCCCAGAAGGCGCCGAGCCCGTCCATGGCGCGCTCCAGCGGACGCGCCGCCGCCGGCACGAACCCGAGCGCGCCGAACCCCACCACCGCCCACGCCAGCGGCCGCGGCCAGGGCTTGAGCGTGTCGAGCCCCCAGAGGCCCTGAAGCGGGGCGAAGCTCATCGCCACGCGTAGGACGAACCCGAGCCCGAGCGCCAAAACGAGCAGCGTCGGTGCCGGGAGTAGGCGAGCGGGCGAGGAAGATCGGCGAGGGCCGGTCCGCACCCGGGATGCCCCGTCGCGGGCGGGCCGCGCCCCGGCCCGTCTTCGTGCGGTCATGCGGGCATGCTACTCGATGGCGCGGTTCTCTCCGCCGAGCGCCGCGGCGCCGGCGAGGCGCCGGCCCCTCAGGCCTCCGCCCGCACCGAATCCAGTGTCGGCACCCTGCCCGATCGCACGCGCTGAAGCGCCTCGGCGTACAGCCGGTCGTAACCGTCGGCGCTCCGGCGCCACGAAAAATCACACGCCATTCCGTTGTCGCGGAGCTGCGACCAGAGGTGAGGTTGCCGGTAGACGGTGAACCCGCGGCGCAGGGCGTTCACCATGTCCGCAGGGTCATAGCGATGGAACTGGAACCCGTTGCCGCGTCGGCTGGCGGGGTCGAAGTCTTGCACCGTGTCGGCGAGCCCGCCGGTGGCGCGCACCACCGGCACTGTGCCGTAGCGCAGGCTGTACATCTGGTTCAGGCCGCACGGCTCGTACCGCGAGGGCATCAGGAACAAATCGCAGCCGGCCTCGATCCGGTGCGCGAAGGCCTCGTCGAACCCCTGCCGGTAGAACCACCGCTGGGGGTACCGCATCGCCAAGCGCGCGAGCAGGTCCTGATAGCGGGTCTGGCCGCTGCCGAGCACGACGAATCGCGTCTCCAGGCGGACCAAATCCTGCTCGGCCTGCTCGATCAGGTCGAAGCCCTTCTGGTCCGCGAGCCGCGAGATCATGCCCACGATCGGCCAGTCCGGCTTGGTCGGGAACCCGCACTCGGTGAGGAGCGCGGTGCGATTGGCCCGCTTGCCGGCCGGATTCCGGCGGTCGAACGGATACGGCAGGTGCGCATCGCGGCGCGGATCCCAATAGGTGTCGTCGATCCCGTTCAGGATCCCCCACAGGTCTCCGCTGCGACGCTGCAGTAAGCCCTCGAGGCCGAAACCGTACTCGCCGCCCGACTGGATCTCTTGCGCGTAGCGCGGGCTCACGGTGGAGATCATGTCCGCGAACGACAAACCGACCTTCATGTAGTTGACCCGACCCCAGAACTCGAATGGCCCGGTGGCATAGAACAGCTCGCGGCCAAACCCGGCAAGCCCGAGCACGAACGGGTCGTGGATGCCCTGATAGCCCAGGTTGTGCACGGTGAAGATCGTCGCCGCGTCGGCGAACGCCAGCTCGGCGGCTTCGTGGGTGCGGACCAGGCACGGCACCCAGCCGGCCTGATGGTCGTGGGCGTGCAGCACGTCGTAGGGCCCGCCGAGCAGCTTCAGGCCTTCGAGGGCGGCCCGCGTGAAGAACAGGAAACGCTCGCCGTTGTCGGGGTAGCCCTCGCCGGTCGCGGGGTCGTCGTAGATCCCCGATCGGTCGAAGAACCTCCGGGAGCCTTCGTGCCCCACCAGCAGCACCCGCAGGGATCCCGCCGACGAGCCGTCGGAGCTGTCCGGCACCAGCAGCTCGAAAACCGCGGGCTCGTGCCCCATGCCCCAGGCGACCTCCGAGGAGCCGAGCGGCTCGCGTGACCAGCCCGGCGGCAGCGTGACGGTGCCGAACGCCGGAAGGGCGACCACCACCTGGTGACCGCGGCGCGCCTGCTCCGACGACAGGGCGCCCACCACGTCGGCCAAGCCCCCCACTTTGACGAGGGGCGCCAGCTCGCTGGCGAAGTGGACGATGCGATGGCGCTTGACGGCCGCGCTCACGGGCTCAGCGCTCCGTCGCGTTCTCGCGCAAGTATTGCGCGGCGTCTTCGGGCGGCGTCGGGTTGATGAAGAAGCCCGAGCCGATCTCGAAGCCCGCCACTCGGGTCAGCTTGGGCATGATCTCGATGTGCCAGTGGTAGTACTCCAGATCGTGGTCACTGACCGGGGCGGTGTGGAGCACGAAGTTGAAGGGAGGGCGATCCAAGGCGCGGTTCAACCGCTCGAGCGTGTCCTTGAGGATGGCGGCCAGCTCGCGGAACTCGCCCCTCTCGTCCATCACCTGGTACGAGGCGTCGTGCCGGCGCGGCAGGATCCAGGTCTCGAACGGAAAGCGCGGCGCGAACGGCTCGACGGCCAGGAAGCGGTCGCTCATCGAGACGACGCGGCGGCCGGGGCTCTCGGCGGCGGTCTCCTGGGTGACGATGTCGCAGAACACGCAGCGCTCCTTGAGCTCGTAGTAGCGGCGCCCGCCCTCCAGCTCCTCTTGGATGCTCTTGGGAATGATCGGCGTGGCGATCAGCTGGGTGTGGGTGTGGGCCAGGGTGGCGCCGGCCTGGGCGCCGTGGTTCTTGAAGATCAGCACGTAGCGGAAGCGCTTGTCCTTGTGCAGATCGAGCATCCGGTCGCGATAAGCGAGCAACACCTGCTGGATGTGCTCGACTGGCAGATCGGCGA
>DASXTP010000047.1:0-36633 GCA_036505355.1 Candidatus Eiseniibacteriota bacterium
ATCTGCTCGGGAATCCCGTCGATCCGGGCCGCCATCCCGCCCGGGTCGAGCGCGTCGTAGGGCGGATCGAGGCGGTTCACGAGTGGTCCCGGTTGCCCAGCACGTGGGCCGGCAAGACCGAATCGAGGCTGCAGCCCAGCAGCTCGCGGATCAACGCGGCCGACGGCAGGCTCAGCGCTTCCTCGGCCAGCTCACGCGCCTGCGTCGTGGTCACGCTGCAGATCGCCGCCTTGACTCGCGGCAGGTCGAAGCACGAGACGGAAAGCTCGTCCACCCCCAGACCGAGCAGCAGCACGGCGGTGCGCGGATCGCCCGCCATCTCGCCGCAGACGCCCACCCAACGTCCGGCGCCGTGGCCGCTCTCCACCGTGCGATGGATGCTGCGGATCACCGCCGGATCGAGCGGCTCGTAGAGGTCGGCGAGCCGTTCGTTGTCGCGGTCCATGGCCAGCGTGTACTGGATCAAGTCGTTGGTGCCGATCGAAAAGAACCGGGCGTGCTTCGCCATGAGGTCCGACGACCATACCGCGCTCGGCGTCTCGATCATGATGCCGATCTCGAGCTCGGGATCGAACGGAACGTCGGTGCGCGTAAGCTCGTCCGCCACCTCCTCGCACAAGGCTTTGGCGCGGCGCAGCTCCTCCAAGTTGGAGATCATCGGGAACATCATGCGCACCCGTCCGTAAGCGCTGGCCCGGTAGATGGCCCTGAGCTGCGCCCGGAACACCTCGGGATGGTGGAGCGCGAAACGGATCCCCCGGTAGCCGAGGAACGGGTTGGCCTCGTGCGTGGTGCCGAGATACGAGGCGACCTTGTCGCCGCCCAGGTCCATGGTGCGGAAGAGGACCGGCTTGGGCTTGAGCCGCTCGGCCACGGCCTTGTAGGCTCGAAACTGCTCCTCCTCGCTCGGCAGCTCGGCCCGATCGAGGTAGAAGAACTCGGTGCGAAACAGCCCCACGCTGTCGGCACCCGCCGCCAGCACGTGCTCGACCTCGGAGGGCAGCTCGATGTTGGCGCCCAGCTCGATCCGCTTGCCGTCGGCGGTGACCGCCGGTTGATCGCGGATGTCGAGCAACGCTCGGTGGTCCAGCTCGATGCGCTCCCGCCTCGTCCGGTAGCGTCGTGTGGTCGCCTCGTCGGGATTGATCTCGATCTCGCCGCGGAATCCGTCGACGATGCTGGTCTCCCCGGTCTTCACCCGCTGGCTCGCGCCGCGCACTCCCACCACCGCGGGGATCCCCCGCCCGCGGGCCACGATCGAGCTGTGCGAGGTACGCCCTCCCATGTCGGTGACGAGGCCCACCACCCGCTCGCGATCCAGCAGCGCCACGTCGCTCGGCCCGATCATGTGGGCCACCACCACCGCCGGCTCGCGCAGCTCGCTCAGTCCCCGGTGACCGCCACCGACCAGGTACCGCAGCACCCGGCGTTCGACGTCGAGGATGTCGTCGCGGCGTTCCCGCAGGTAGTCGTCCTCGACCCGCTCGAGGTGCGCCGCCACCGTCGCCATGTAGTCGCGGAACACCACCCCGGCATTGCGGCGCTCCTTGCGGATGGTGTCGCGCACGGCGCGCCGCAGCTCGGGGTCGTCCAGGATCATGATGTGAGCGTCGTAGATCGCCGCCTCACGCTCGCCCAGCTCGGCCGCGATGCCGTTGCGGATCTGCGCCAGGTCACGCCGCGATCGGTCGAGCGCCTTCTCGAAGAACTCGACCTCGGCCTCGATCCGACCGGCGGGGATCGGAAACTCGCGGACCGCGAACTCCTCGCTCGCCAGCACATAGGCCGGCCCGACGCCGATGCCCGGCGATGCGGGGATGCCGCTCAGCCTCATCGCCGCCCCCCACGTCCTGCCCGAGCCCGCCGGCACGTCGCACCGCGCCCAGTCTCTGCTCGCCTCATGGCTCGCCTCCGAACTTGCTCTCCACCAGCTCCTTGAGCGCCGCGAGGGCCTGCCGCTCGTCCTCGCCCTCGGCGCGGACCTTGATGATGCTGCCTTCCTCCGCCGCCAGCATCATCACCCCCATGATGCTCTTTCCGTTCACCTCGAAATCGTCGCGGCTCACGTAGATGGTCGCCTTGTAGCGCGCGGCGGTCTTCACGAACAGCGCGCAGGCTCGCGCATGCAACCCGAGCTGGTTGCGGATCACGAGTTGCGCTTCGGTCAAACCCTTCCTCCGGAGGTCCTCGGTCACCGCTCGCTCAACGCGTCCAGGTTGCCACCAGGCACAGCGCTCCCAGCCCCAGGGCCCACTGGGTGGGCGACGGTCGCGAGCGCAGCGCCGCGAGCAGCCCGAACATCAGCCCTGCCACCAGCGTGGTCTGGAACGCCAAGCTGCGTGGCTCGCCGCCGGGCACCAGCAGCGCCGCGATCAGCACCCCCACCAGCCCCGACCCCATCAGCGACAACCTGCGTACCAACTTCTCGAGTCGCCGCCGCAGCGCCCCGCTGAGCACCGCCGGCCCCTCGCGATAGCCCCACGCTACGCCCCGCCAGCGCAGACCCAGGTGCACGGCGTTGTAGCTGAGCCAAAATACGATCGCTCCGAACCACGACCAGCTCAGCGCGAACAGCACGCCCAGACACGCGGCGAACGGCTTCAAGGTCGACCAGAACAGCCGGTCACCGACCGCCGCCAGCGCCGAGCCCAGCACGCCTTTCACCCGGCTCACGCCCCCGGCATCGGGCCCCGCACCGTCCGCGCGCTGCTCCTCGAGTCCGACCACCGCCCCCAACACCAGCGACGCCAGCGTCGGCTGGGTATTGAAGTATGCCGTGTGCTCGGCCAGCCGAGCGCGCCTCAGTTCGGGATCAGCGTAGAGCCGGTCGAGCGCGGGCTTCAGGCACCAAGCCCATCCGAGCCCCTGCTGGCGCTCGTAGTTCCAGGTCGCCTGCAGCAGCGGGGTGCGCAGCGCGACGCGCCTCAGATCCGCGCCCGTGAGTCGCGACATGTCTACGGCGTGCCCACCATCAGGACCAACCACGCGCCGATCAACGCGGCGCCGAACATCGCGCCGCGCACAAGGCGGCGCTGAATGAAGGCGTGAAGCACTTGAGCCAAGCCGAGCCCGAGCCAGAGCGGTTGGGCGAGCGACCACGCCCGGGCAAGTCGCAACGACTCGCGTTCGGAGAACGCGCCGAGCCACCCGATCCCCAGCCCCAGACAAACGGCGCAATAAGCTACACCGACTCCGAAGGCGAGGACAACGGCCGCCCGGTGGGAGGCCGCCAGAGCCCCTTCCCGCCCGCTCCGGATCTCTTCCTCGCACCAGCGGCTGAGCCCTTCGTTGAGCCGTCGCTGCCAGCGTAGCAGCGGCACCCCACCGATCGCGGTCACGATACCGCCCAGCACTCCGAGCAGCGCGCTCGCTTCCCGGGCCATCACGAACGACTGGCGGGACGCCAGCCCCAGCGCCAGCCCGACTCCGACCACCCCACCGGTGGCGTAATCTTCCGGCGTGCGAGCTCCCACCGGCAGGGTGCTGACCGCCAGGACCTGGAGCACGATGCCTACCTCGAGCGCCGTCGTCCAGTCGCCCCAGACCGCGCCCAGCACGGTGGCCACCACCAGCGGCTGCGACAGCATGGTCTGGCCGATCGGCGTGGCGTCGAGGGCCGCGATGCCGCCGAGGAGCACGGTAACGAGATAGGCCGGCGTCATTCGCGATCTCCGCGCCGCGGCCGTGGCTCCGGGAGACTCATGACCTGCCGTCCTTGGCGCCGGCCCCGGCCCCGCACTCCAGTGCCAGCCGGAAGATCAGCCGCCAGGGCGTCCCTGGATCGATCGAGGCCGCGAAGCGGTAGCGGACCTCGACCCCCTGGAAGACGCGCTCGGCCCCGCTCTCGGACAGCGACACGGTCTCGATCGGCGCGCGCGTCAGGACTGCCTCGCGGTCGGTGCGCACCTCGAGCCGGCGCTCGGCCCAGGCGTCCACGAACGCGCAGCGGGTCACGCCCTCGTGGCGGGCCTCGGCGCCGAAGTGGGGCGGCCGCGCGCGCCGCCCGTCGATTTCGACGTAGCGGTCCGCCGCCTCTCGCACGTGCAGGCCGAGGTTCAGCTCCACGGTGAGGGCGCCGGTGCGGGCTGCTCTCGAGGACAGCGTGTACTCCACCTCCAGCGAGCCGTCCGCCCCCACCTGGTAGCGCTTGCGCAACGCCGGGGCTGTGCCCTCCTCCGCCGAGGCCGCCACCGTCTTGCGGTCCTCCTCGGCGATCGAAAAGCGCTCGCCCGCCCAATCGTGGCGGAGGCCCAATTCCTCCCAGCCATCCAGAAACGAATCCCGGCCGCGCGGGTCGTACTCGCCGACCACATCGTCGAGCCCCGGCTCCTTCACCCGGACCGCCGCATGGATGGTCTCTCCCTCGCCCCCGCCGAGGGCCGCGTCCCTCAGCCGTTCGTGATAGGGCTCGGGCCGGCGGGCCAGGGTATCGCCGTAGTTCCACAGTGCGTGGCGGTCGTCGTAGCCCCACAGTCGCCCGCCGCGCGCCGAGACCCATGCCGCCCACGCCGGGGTCTCGAGCAACGCGTCCAGGGCGCCGTCCAGGTCGAGGTCGGCCCGCTCGACGTGGGACTCGGGCGGCGCGAAGCTTGCCTCGGCCGCGATCAGCTCGCGGTAGAGGGCCGCCCTGAGGTGCGGCAGGTAGAGCCCGCCGAACACGCCGTGCCAGTAGGGACAATTGCACTGTGCCCGCCACAGCCGGGTCCGGGCCTCGCGCCATGAGGGGTCGTCCTCCGCCGGCTTCTGCCACAAGCGATGCGAGACTCGCATCATCCGCTTGTGCAGTCGATTCGCCTCCGGGTAGCGGGCCAGGAAGTTGCGCCAGTGGCCGCCCCGCAGCAGGTCATGGGCCTCCTCGCCGAACTCGCCCGCCAACAACGCCGCCGCCCGGTGATAGCGCGCCCGAGCGGCGGGCGGCAGCGCCCACTCCTGCATTTCGTGGTAGGAAGCGGTCGGCAGGTAGGCGAGCCCCTGGGCCTCATGGTGGGCCAACGCCTCGGCGGGCGTGCGGATCTCGATCCAGGGCTCGGCGGCCAGCGCCGCCGCCAGGCGCTCGAGCCAGCGCTCGTCGTAGCAGCGCCGGTGCGTGCCGGGCCAGACACCGAACTTCTCCCCGTCATCCCCCAGCACCGCGATCCGCCCGGGGGCGCCGGCGCCCACGCGACGCAACAGGTCCACGGTCTGCTCGGGCTCGCCGAACGGCACCAGGTAGCGCAGCTCGCGGTGGATCGGGAAGACCGTGACGCTGCGGCCCTGGTCTTCGGTGTGGAAATAGCCCCACAGCTCGTCGCGCTCGAATCCCGCGGCCACGAAGTGGGCGTCGTCGACCGCGGTGTATTCGGCCCCGGCTGCTTGCAGCGTCGAGGCCAGCCCCGGCTCCCAGACCCGCTCGGCGAGCCACAAGCCACGCGGCCGCCGGCCCAGCTCGAGCTCGAGCCAGTCGGCCATGGCGCGAATCTGGCCGCGGCGGTCGAGCTCCGGGATGGCCGGCAGGATCGGCTCGAAGAATCCCCCGCCCCACAGCTCGACCTGGCCGCGCTCGACCAGCGCACGCAGCCGCGTCAGGTACTCGGGGCGGTGGGTGGCGATCCACTGCAGCAGGGGACCGCTGGTATGGAGCGCCAGCCGCAAGCCAGGATGGCGCTCGAGGAACTCCAGAAACGGGGCATAGGCGTCGCGATAGGCCTGGTCGAGCACCGGGTCGAGGTTCCCGACCGGCTGGTGGTCGTGCACGATCAGCACCAAGGTGACGGGGTGCATGGTCCCGCTACGACGCGGCGCGCCCGCTCACGGCGCGGCCATCTCGGGATCGAGCGCGGTGAGCGGCTGGGGCCGGGAGGCCGGCACGTCTTGGACCTCGAGGCTCACGCCCCGCTCGAGCAGACGGCGGGCCCGGCCGCGGTCGGCGGCATCCAGGTAGACGTACTCGTTGACCTTGGTCTTGCCGGGCGCGTAATGGAGGCCGCCCAGGGTGAGGGTCCGGATCCCGGCTCCGGCCTCGACCAGGGCCAAGGCGCTTTCGAGGTCGCGCAACAGCAAGAACGCACCGCCCTGGGCCGTTGCCTCGGCGGCATAGCCGGCCGCGGCCTCGGCCACGGTGACCACCCGCACCTCCACACCGGGCGCGGCGGAGGTCAGCAGGTCGCGCTCCCACGGGCTTTGGGCCGCCGCATCGTCGACCACCCAGATCCGCCCCGGGTGCAACCGTCCGCCCCAAGCCACCACGACCTGGCCATGGATCAGACGGTCGTCGACCCGCTCCAGCAGCCAACTCATGCCGGCAGGGCGTGATGCAGGCGGATGCTGTCGCGGCCCTTCGCCCGCAGGCGCTCGGCCAGCTCGAGCGGCGGATACTGGTCGCGGTTGTGCAGGTAGTCCACCAGCGTGGGCAGGTTGAGCCCGGTCACGATCACGATGTCCCCATGTCCGCGCGCCGCGGCCATCCCGCTCAGGTGGCAGGAGCCGCCCCAGAAATCGGTAAGCACCAAACCCCCATCGGTCCACCGTTCCACCCGCCGGGCGATCTGCTGTTCGAGCTGGTCGCGCGACTGGCCGTCGTTCGACAGCACCTCGACGCCCTCCACCGGACCGTAGACCTGGGAGGCAGCCCGCAGCAGGGCGGCCGCCAGATCGGCGTGCATGACCAGCAGGGCCGGAACCGGACCCCTCATTCGGTGTCCTCGCGCACCCAGGCGCGCGCGGCGCTCTTGCGCTTCATGAGCTCGATCAGATGCTGATTCAGCCGCTCGGCCGGCGAATAGCCGCCGGTGACCTTGACCAGGTAGTTGAGCGCGATGACCTCGGCGATCACCGTGATGTTCTTGCCCGGCGTGATCGGCACCTGGACCAGGGGGATCTCGACCCCCAAGTACGAGGTCTTGCGCTCGTCCAGACCCACCCGCTCGTAGTCCTCCTCGGCCGACCACTCCCTGAGATTCACTTCCACCTCGACCCGTTTCTGCAGCCGGATGGAGCGGATGCCGAAGATCGCCTGGACGTCGATGATGCCGAGGCCCCGAATCTCCATGTGGTGGCGCAGCAGTTGGTTGCCGCTGCCGATCAGCACGTCGCCGTGACGTCGGATGATCGTGACCACGTCGTCGGCGACCAGCCGGTGCCCGCGCTCGACCAGGTCGAGAGCGGTCTCCGACTTGCCGATCGCGCTGCGGCCGGTGAACAGCAGACCGCACCCGTAGACGTCGACCAGCGAGCCGTGGACCGTGACCTGGGGGGCGAACATGTGATCCAGGTACGAGGTCAGCGAATGGATGAACGGCGTCGTGCTCTGAGGCGTGCGCAGCACCGGGACCTGCGCCCGATTGGCGCAGGCGACGAGATACGGCGTCACCTCGAGACCCTTGCAGATCACGATCAGCGGCATCTCGAACTGGAACAGCCGATCGATCGCCGCCCGCACCTCGGCCGGGGTCAGCGTGGCGAGGTAGGTGAGCTCGGTCTGGGCGATGATCTGGATGCGCTCCGGCAGGAAGTTCTCGACGAAGCCCATGAGGGCCATGCCGGGCCGGTTGATGTCACTGACGGTGATCTCGCGCCGTGAGGCGAGGGATTCGGTGAGGGGCTCGAGCTGCAGTTCCTGTCGTTGGTCTTCGAACAGCCGGGCGACGCTCAGGGCCTCCACGCGCGTTCAATCCTCGAGCGGAAGGTCCGAGGGCCCGTCTCCGGGCTCGTCCCCGGCCTCGTCCCCGCGGGTTTCCTCCGGAGGCGACGTCCCATCGGCGGTGCGGGTGCGGTTCCCCTTCTTGTGCTCCATCCGCTTTTCCTTGAGACGCCGCACCTGATGCTCGAGGCGATCTGCCGCCAGATCGATGGCCGTGCGCGGCTGGTCGGCCTGCTCGCGGCTCACGAACTCGTGGCCCTTGAGCCGCAGGGTGATCTCGGCGGTGTGACGGTACTTCTCGGCCGTGACGATGAGACGAGCCTCCATGATGTCCCGGGCATAGCGCGAGAGCTTCTCGAGGCGTTGTTGGGCGAACGCCCGGACTTCGTTGTCGAGTTCACAATGGCGAGCGGTGGTGTTGATGATCATGGGAGTATCCCTCTGCGGAAGGTCGAGGGCGGCCGGCGTCACGGCGACCGGAGGGGCGGAAACGCGGACACGGACGCGTCCCGTTCCCGGGGTACGCCCGGGCGGTGCGACCGGTCCGTGCCGTGAGGCGAGCCACCCCGCGTGCTCGGTCATGCCACGCGGCGGCGGAATCGGGCCGGCAGAATGCCCAGCTGCTCGCGGTACTTGGCAACCGTGCGGCGGGCGATGCGGAGCCCGCGCTCGTGAAGCAGCTCGGCGATGCGCTGATCGGACAACGGCTCCTTCTTGTCCTCCTCCTCGATGAGCGTGCGGATGATGTCTTTGGCGGTCCGGGCCGAGACGTCTTCTCCGTCCTCGGTCTCGAGTCCGCTCGAAAAGAAAAACTTGAGCTCGAACACGCCGCGGGGCGTCTGCACGTACTTGCCGCTGCACACCCGGCTCACGGTGGACTCGTGCATGTCGATTTGCCGCGCGACCTGCTGCAGGGTGAGCGGGCGCAGGAAGGCGATTCCCTTGTCGAAGAACTCGCGCTGCTCACGGATGATGCAGTTCATGACCTTGATCATGGTGCGGCGGCGCTGCTCGATGGTCTGGATCAGCCAGCGCGCCGAGTTGAGTTTGCCCTGGATGTACTCGCGGGTCTTGTTGCTGCTCGAGTTCTTGTCCGAATTCTTCTTCTCGCGCAGCACGCTTTCGTAGGCCGAGGAGATCCTGAGCCGAGGCACGTTCCGGTCGTTCAGCAGCACGAGGTACTCGTCGTCCACGCGCTCGACCAGCAGATCGGGCACGACGTACCTGGGATCCTCGCTGGAGACCTCGAGCCCCGGTCTGGGGTTGAGCGTCGCCACCACGTCCGCCGCCGCCTGGACCTCTTCCACCGAGCACTTGAGCTGGCGCGCGATCTCGGGGAAGCGGCGGTTCACGAGATTGTCGAACTGGTCGTGGATCAACCGCCACGCCAGCGTGTCCTTCTGCCCGCGCGCCTCGAGCTGGATCAGCAGGCACTCCCGCAGGTCACGCGCTCCGACACCGACCGGCTCGAGGGCCTGGACCACCCGTAACACGCGTTCGCACTCTTCGAGCGGACGCCCCGTGGCCTGCGCGACTTCCCCGAGCGGGGTGGCCAGCCAACCCCGGTCGTCGAGCGAGCCGACGATGAACTCGGCCAGCTCCATGTGCCCGGCCGGAAGATCCAGGAAATGGAGCTGCTCGAGCAAGCTCCCGGCGAGCGTGGTGCGGGTGACCGGGACCTTTTCGAGGAAATCGGCGCTCACTTCGCTCTGCGGTATGTAGGCGCGGTCGAACGCGCCGTCTTGCATGTATTCCGACCAGTCGATCGGGCTGTCCTCCTCGGGCTTCTCCTCGGCCTCCTCGTTGGCCACCTCATCCGGTGATTCCTCCTTGGCCTGGTCTTCGATCTCGGTCAGCTCGTCGACCTCCTCGAGCAGCGGGTTCTGCATGATCTCCTGCTTGAGGATCTGCTGGAGCTCGAGGGTGGGGACCTGGAGCAGCTTGAGCGCTTGCTGGAGGCGCTGCGTCATGATCAGCGCCGGCCTTTGCGTCAGGCTCAGCGAATGCCTCATTTCCATGGGCCACTCCCATTCATAGGCTGAAGCCTTCGCCCAGGTAGATCTCGCGGGCCCGGGGATCCTGCGCCAGCTGCTCGGCGGAGCCCTGCAACAGGATCCGGCCCTCGTACATGATATACGCGCGGTCGGTAATGCGCAGCGTCTCCCGCACGTTGTGGTCGGTGATCAGCACGCCCAGGCCGCGTTGTCGCAACCGGGCCACGATGTCCTGAATCTCGGCCACCGCGATCGGGTCGATCCCGACGAACGGCTCGTCCAGCAGCATGAACGACGGCTGCCGCACCAGCGCCCGCGTGATCTCGACTCGCCGCCGCTCGCCGCCCGAAAGCTTGTGGGACTGCCGGTCCGCCAGGTGGGTCAAGTTGAGCTCTTCCAGGAGCTGCGCCAGCCGGCTCGTGCGCTCGGCCGACGACAGATCCATGGTTTCCAGCACCGCCAGGATGTTCTCGCGCACCGAGAGCCGGCGGAAGATGCTGGGCTCCTGAGCCAGATAACCGAGCCCCGTCCGGGCTCGTCGATACATCGGCTCGTGGGTGATGTCCCGCCCGTCCAGGAGGATGCGTCCGTGGCTCGGCCTCAGCAAGCCCACGATCAGGTAGAACGAGGTCGTCTTCCCGGCCCCGTTCGGTCCCAGCAGGCCCACCACCTCGCCCCGCCCCACCCGCATGCTGACATCGCTCACGACTCGCCATTTGCCGTAGTAGCGTACCAGCCCCTCCGCGACCAGTCCCCCGTTCGACGCGCCGACGGCCGCTCCGTCGGTCAACGCGACCCTGCCCGTGGCACGACCGTTCCGCCCGATCGAGTTCGCACCACCGCCCGGACCCGGTGCTTGAACTCGAAGTGCTCGAGGCCGGGATCGCTCTCGAAGCCATAGCCGGTGAGGACGTCCGCCCCCCGCTCCACGCGCACGAACTCGTCCGATACGATGCGCTGCTGCTTGTTCAAGAACTTGAGCTGCTCGGTCGACATGCGGGTGCCTTCCGTGGTCTGCAGCACCACGCTGCCCCGCGCCAGCATGTCATGGGTGCGCTGGTTCATTTCGCCCTCGCGCGCCGTCAGGGTAGACGTGCGCCGGTCCTGTTCGTCGTAGAAGTCGATCCGGACGACGCGCACCACGATGGCGTTCCGTGCGGTGAAGATGGCTGCGCTCTGCGCGTACATCTTCCATTCCAGGCGACCCTGGTCGGTCTCGGTCACCGCAAAGTCGCTGACTTCCTGGTCGGGCAACTCGCCGGTCGAGCCGGCGGGGCTCACCCGCTGGCCGCGCTCGCAACCCGCGATCATCGCCATTCCCAATGCCAGGCAGACACCCAGGGCGGGCGCGCGCCGAGCCGCTCGAAGAGGGGGCATCGTACCGTCCGCGAAGCCTCGCAGGCCTCGTCCGTGAGACTCACGACCTCCCAACCACCGCGACTGCGACGCTAACAAACAGCCCGTCAAGCCGCAAGCACAGCCTGTGCCAGCATGTCGTCAATGCTGTTATCGGGCTCGCTGCGGTTCGACTTGACGTGGTTGACGCGCCCGCTCGCGCGTGAGCGACGGAATCGGCGTGTCGAAACCACACCGGGCGGCGGCGGTGTCCCGGGGGCCTCGAGACACACCGCGCAGTTGAACGCGTAGTCCGAGTTGTCCGGCCGCGCCGCGACGAGCTTCCCGTATTCCTCGGCGGCGGCATGGCCGCGGGCCTACCCCCCGGCTCGCGGGTCTTCGCGCCGGGCCGGGTCGCCCCGCACGCGGCCCGGCGCCCGGGGTTGCGCAACGCTCGCCGTCACCGGCCCAGGTACGCGGTGACGCCGACGCTCAGGTGCCGGTGGTAACCCTCGTCACCGAGGCCGAATAGGAATCCGACTTCGGGGCGGAACGCCCACACCCGGAGATCGTTGCTGAGCCCCACCCCGAAGTTGATGGCCTCCAGAACGTCTTGGCCTTCCCCGCTTAACGGAATGAGCAGCTTCGCCGACGCGTTGAGCTCGAACACCTG
Organism: Candidatus Eiseniibacteriota bacterium; assembly: GCA_036505355.1. Lineage (GTDB taxonomy): Bacteria > Eisenbacteria > RBG-16-71-46 > RBG-16-71-46 > RBG-16-71-46 > WS-8. The sequence goes on from DASXTP010000047.1 coordinate 11,621, forward strand.
CTCGACCGGGAGCGTCAGGAGCAGCGTCGGGTGGATCTGGAACGTGTCCGCGACCTCGATGTCGTCGCCGAAGGCGAACCCGATCGGCACGCCCAACGCCACCCGGTCGGTCGCGATCCCCACCTTGGGCCCGAACCCGACCACGTTGAACCCCTCGCCGTCCTCGGGAAACTCGATCCGCTCGTACCGGAATCGCAGGTCGACCCAGTCGGCCACACCGGTCGCGAGCTGCATCCCGTAATGGTCTTGCACCTTCTCCGACTCGCCTTGGTCCACGAACGAGACGGACGAATAGCTGGGAGTGATCTCCAGCCGCCCGCGGCCCGCCAGCTTGGCGCTCTGGAGGTCCGAGAAGGTCGGCGCGGCACAGCCCGCCAGCAAGCCCGGCAAGACCGCCACGAGCCAGGCCGATCCCTGCAGCCACGTGGAACGCACGTAGGTCACGAAATCCTCCTTTCTACGAGACACGATCCGTCTACGCCCCGGCCCGCAGGCAGTCGTGCAGGTGCAGCACGCCGATCGGGCGCCGCCGTCTGTCCACCACTACCAGGGCGGTGATTGGCCCCGCCGGCCGCTCCTCCATCAGGCGCACCGCCGTCGCCACCAGCGCGTCCTTGTCGACGGTGCTCGGCCCGCGCGTCAGGATCTCGGCTGCGGTCAGTCCCCAGGGGTTCCGGTGCTTCACCAGGATGCGCTTGAAGTCGCCGTCCGTCACCACCCCTCGCAGCACGCCCGAGGCGTCCACCACCGTGGTGATGCCGAGCCGCTTGGCCATGATCTCGAGCATGACCTCGTGCAACGTGGCCGAGAGGGCGACCCGGGGCAGCGCCTCGCCGTCGTGCATCAACTCGCCCACTCGCCGCGACGCCACGGCCCCGATCACCCCCCCCGGGTGGAGAAAACGGAAGTCCTCGGGACGGAACCCACGCCGCTCGAGCAACGCCACCGCCAAGCAATCCCCGACCACCTGGGCCACCGTGATGCTGGTGGTCGGTGTGAGTTCCATGGGGCAGGCCTCCCGCACCGGCCCGGTCACCACCACCACCTGGCTGCGCCGGCCCAGGATCGAACCCGGCGTCGAAACGATGCTGACCAGCGGGATCGCGTGCCGCTCCAAGTACTGGAGCAGTGCCAGCAGCTCCTCGCTGCCGCCGCTCTTGGAGAGGAACAGCGCGGCGTCGCCGGGGGTGAAAAGGCCGGCGTCGCCGTGCAGCGCGTCCGCCGGGTGGAGGAAGACCGCCGGTGTACCCGTGCTGGTGAGGGTCGCCGCCAGCTTGTGGGCGATCAGCCCCGATTTGCCCACCCCCGAGACGATCACCTTGCCGCGGCAAGCGGCGAGCAGCTCGACCGCGGCCACGAACTCGGGGCCCAGCTTGCGCTCGAGCGCCGCCACCGCCGCCGCTTCGATGCGGACCACGCGCCGCGCCAACGCCAGCGGGTCGGCGTTGCGCACTGCGCGAGGCGCGGTCCTCGGGCGGCGTCCGGCCCGCACCGCCTTCGCCGGCGTTCGGGACCGAGCGGTCATGTCACTTGATAGCGCTTGAGCACTTGCTCCCAAGTGCCGTTGTGCCTCAGCACCATCTCGACCGCCTCGCGCACCGCTCCATAGCCGGCTCGGGCACCGGTGACGGTGCGGGCGATGGCCCTGACCTCCCGCACGGCGTTGGCGACGGCGATCGGCCAGCCGACGCGCTTGAGCAAGGGGACGTCGGGCAGGTCGTCGCCGATCATCACGCATTGCTCCCATCGAACCTTCTCGCGCTCGAGCACCCGCTCGGCCGCCGCGACCTTGTCCTCGACGCCGAAGTAGTACTCGAGCCCCAAGTCTTCCATGCGTAGCATCGCCGCCTTCGAGGTCCGCCCGGAGATCACCACCGACAACACCCCGAGGTCCCGCGCCCACTGCAGGGCCAGGCCGTCGCGCACCCAGAAGTTGCGGCCGTCCCCGACGCTGTCGTAGGCGATCACGCCATCGGACAGGGTGCCGTCCAGGTCGAGGAACAGGATGCGGGCGGGACCCTGGATCGGCTCCTTCAGCAGCTCGCTCAGCTCGGGCAACGGAGTCGGGGCCAGTGGCTCGGATGAGGATCCGGCTGGCCGGGAGACCGGGACCGGGGTCGGGGCGGGGCCCGATTGGGGCTCGCGTCGGCCCCGCTCAGGCATGGGCGCGCTCCGCTGCGGCCTCGTGGATCCGCCGCGCCTGATCGAGAAAATCCTCGGCTTCGGCGAGCGGCAGCTGCGTGGCGGCGTCCGACAATGCGCGCGGGGGATCGGGATGAGTCTCGAAGAATAGCCCGTCGACCCCGCAGGCGACCGCGGCCCGCATCAGCGGCGGTGCGTAGCGTCGCTCGCCGCCCGACACCTCGCCGCCGGGGCGCTGCAAGCTGTGGGTGGCGTCGTACAGGACTGGCCAGCCGAGATCGCGCATCCGCACCAGCCCGCGCATGTCCACGACCAGGTCGTGGTAGCCAAAGGTGGTGCCGCGCTCGGTGAGCAGGATTCGGTCGCACCCCGCGGCGGTGAGCTTTTCCACCACCTGCTTCATGTCGTCGGGGGCCAGGAACTGCCCCTTCTTGACGTTGACGGCCCGGCCGCTCCGCGCCGCCGCCTGCAGCAGCGCGGTCTGGCGCGAAAGGAACGCCGGGATCTGCAGCACGTCGGCCTCCGCGGCGGCCGCCGCCACGTCGGCCGCCTCGTGGATATCGGTCAGCACGGGAACGCCGATCTCGCGCCGAACCCGGCCCAGGATCCCGAGCGCCTCCGCCACCGGCAGCCCCTCGAACGACCGTCCGCTCGAGCGGTTGGCTTTGCGGTAGGAAGCCTTGAAGACGAACGGCAGGTCGCGAGCGACGCACAGCGCCTTGAGGTGGGCGGCGGTCTTGAGGCAGGCATCGGCGCCCTCCACCACGCAGGGCCCCGCCACCACCAGCAGCCGTCCGGAACCGACTTCGGCTGGGCCGATCGCGAAGCGCTTCATGCCGGCCAAGGCTCGGGGCGACTCCGCTCCGGCCGTCCCGCGTCCGGTGCCACTCGGACGACGCCCGCCTCACCCGCCGTCCCGGGGGCCGCGGCCCGGACGTAGTCGTTGTGGCCCAGCCGGGCCATGCGGCGCTCGAGCGCAGCGCGCACGAAGTCGACGAACAACGGGTGCGGCTCGTGCGGGCGAGACTTGAGCTCGGGGTGGAACTGGACCGCCAGGAACCACGGATGATCCGGCAACTCGATGATCTCCACCAGCTCGCGCCCCACGCACTTGCCCGATAGCACCAGGCCGCGCGACTGGAGCTGGGCGGCGAAGCGGTTGTTGAACTCGTAGCGGTGGCGATGACGCTCCTCAATCTCGGCGCACCCGTAGGCACGGTGGGCCAGGCTGCCCGGCTTGAGCTCGCAGCGGAACGAGCCAAGCCGCATGGTGCCGCCCTTCTCGGTGACACCGGTCTGCTCGTCCAGGAGGTCGATCACCTTCTGCGGGGCCTGAGGATCGAACTCGCTGGAGTTCGCCTCCTTCCATCCCGCGACGTGGCGCGCGAACTCCACGGTCGCGACCTGCATGCCGAGACAGAGACCCAAATAGGGGATGCCGCGTTCGCGCGCGAACCGCACGGCCTCGATCTTGCCTTCGATGCCGCGTTCCCCGAAGCCGCCCGGAACCAGCACGCCGTCCAGGTCGGAGAGGAACTTGGCCGCCCCGTGGGTCTCGATCTCCTCCCCTTCGACCCACCGCAGCTCGACGTGAGCCACGTTGGCGGCGCCGGCATGGACGAAGGCTTCGATGATGCTCTTGTAGGCGTCGCGTACGTGCGTGTACTTGCCGACGATGCCCACCACGCAGTGGCGGGTCGGGTTCAAGACTCGGGCGACGAACTCGTTCCACACCTTGAGGTCCGGATCCCCAGCCTGGAGCCCCAGCTCGCGCACCACCAGCCCATCCAGCCCCCCCTGGTGGAACACCCTCGGCACCTCGTAAATCGAGCCCACATCGACGGCCGAGATCACGGCTTCGGTCGGCACGTTGCAGAACAGCGCGATCTTCTCCCGCACGTCGTCACTGAGTGCCGCCTCGGTGCGACAGAGCAGGATGTCGGGCTGGATGCCGATCTCGCGCAGCTCTTTGACGCTGTGCTGCGTCGGCTTGGTCTTCATCTCGCGCGCCGCGCGGATGAAGGGCACCAGGGTGACGTGGACGAACAACACCTCGCGGCGATGCTCGAGCTTGAGCTGGCGGGTCGCCTCGAGGAACGGCAGCGACTCGATGTCGCCCACCGTGCCGCCGATCTCCACCAGGTGCACGTCCGCTTGGGTGGCCAGACCGAGCCCCATGATGCGCCGCTTGATCTCGTCCGTGACGTGAGGAATCACTTGAACCGTACGGCCCAAGTAGTCGCCACGCCGCTCCTTGGAGAGAATCGCGTCGTAGATCTGGCCGGCGGTGACGTTGTGGCTGCGGGTCACCGACACGCCGGTGAAGCGCTCGTAGTGGCCCAGATCCAAGTCGGTCTCGGCGCCGTCGTCGGTGACGAACACTTCGCCGTGCTGGAAGGGGCTCATCGTGCCCGGGTCGATGTTGAGGTAGGGATCGAGCTTCTGCAGCGTCACCCGCAGACCTCGTGCCTTGAGGAGCAGACCCAGCGAGGCTGCCGCAATCCCTTTGCCGAGCGACGACACGACCCCGCCCGTCACGACGACGATCTTGGCCATCCTATCGCTCCCCTTTCGCTAACAGCGTGCTGAACGAAACCCGACTGCTGCGTGGCTCGGTCACTCCTCGCTGCGAAGTATCCTGCGGATATGTCTCCGGGCACCCGCCACAGGCGGGTCGCGCTTCTCTAGCGCCTTGCATTCGGGCTTCTTCAGCACCCTGCTCCTCATGCGTCGTGCGGCCCCCGGCGCTCCAGCGCCGCCAGCTCCTCCGGCGTATCGACTCCCCCGAAACGACGCGTGCCAACGTAGACCTTGATCCGCACACCATGTTCGATCGCCCGCAGCTGCTCGAGTCGTTCCGCCCGCTCCCGGGCCGAAGGCGGCCACGAGGCGAACTCGAGCAGGAAGTCGCGTCGGAATCCGTAGACACCAACGTGCCGCAGCACCGATCTTCCGTTCGAGCCTGGCTCCACATGTTCTCGGCAAAAGTAGAGGGCGAAGTCATCCGCGTCTACGATGACCTTGACGACATCCGGTGCGGCCAGGATCGCAGCCTCGGTCTCGACGTGGGCGAGCGTGGCCATGGCGAGCGCCGGATCGGCTGCCATCCCGGCCACCAGTGCGGCCACCGCCTCGGCGTCCAGCTCGGGCTCGTCACCCTGCAGGTTGATCACCAGCGCGGCGTCGGGATACCGCCGCGCGACCTCGGCCACCCGATCGGTACCGCTCATGTGATCGAGCGACGTCATCTCCACCGCCGCGCCGAACGCCTCCGCCGCGCGTGCGATTCGCTCGTCGTCGGTCGCCACCACCAGCCGGTCGACGCCCGGCACGGCGCGCGCCCGCTCCCACACGTGCTGGAGCAGCGGCTTGCCCCAGAGCTGCGCCAGCGGCTTACCAGGAAAACGCGTGGCCCCGTAGCGCACCGGGATTACGGCCAGCACCGACGTCATCGCCCGTCCCCGGGCTGGGCGGCCCGAAAAGCGGACGCGCCGCCCGGGGGCCCCGCAAGACCCCGGCCAGCGCGCTTGGAACTCGTCCCGTGGTGAACCACGGGAGGAGAACCTACCACACCGGGCGACCTTGCCCAAGACGTCGGCGCGCTGTGGGGCGCGCTGAAGCTCCATTCGCCCAGGAGCAAGCACCTCAGCTTACGCGCGCTCTCGGGGGTTCTGTGCGCGCCGGAAGCCTGGTGTTAGGTTGTGCTCATGCTCGAGCAGGAGAAGGACGCGACCGCAGCGCTGGAACGGGCTGAGGTCGAAGCCTGCCGCTCCTACACCAGCGCGGCCTCCCCAGCGGTCGCGGCGGAGCTGGGTTTGGCGCACCGGCCGATCGGCTCGGCTCTCGCCGTGGCGGCGGCCGAGGTGGACATCCTGGCTTACAATCGCGTCCTCGCCCTGGGCGTCGAGACCCCCGCGACCGAGGCCGAGCTGGAAGAGGCGGTCGAGTTCTTTCGCGCCATGGGTGTGCCGCGCTGCATGGCACACGTCGCGCCGGGCGCGTTGCCGGCGAGGCTCGAGGCCTGGCTCGGCGCCCGGGGGTTCGTCCGCCACAACCATTGGCTCAAGCTCTGCCGCGATCTCTCGGACCTGCCCCGCGAGCCGGCCACTCCCCGCACAGCGCGCACAGGGGCCGAGCACGCCGAAGCGTTTGCGCGCACCGAGGTCGAGGCGTTCGGACATGCCGAGCGTTTGACCCCGTGGATCGCAGGCACCGTGGGGCGACCCGGCTGGCACCACTTCGCCACCTTCGACGGCGCGGATCCGATCGGCTTCGGCGCTCTGTTCGTGAGCGGACGCGCGGCGTGGCTCGGTTTCGCGAGCACGCGCGCCTCCCATCGACGGCGGGGCGTCCAGAGTGCCTTGATCGCCGCGCGTCTGCGAGCCGCGGCGGCACTCAGCTGCGAGCTGGCCGTCGTGGAGACGGCGGACGATATGCCCGAGAAGCCCAACCCGTCGACGCACAACTTGATGCGCATGGGCTTCCGGATCGCCTACCGGCGGCCGAACTGGGTGCTGAAGTTCGCCTGAATCCCTCGTCCGGCTCACCGCCGCCGAGACGTCACACCGTGACGCTCAGCTCCGCGATCGACGCCGCCACGTCGGCCCCGGACTTCTGCAAAGCCGCCAGCTCGTCGGCGGCGAGCTCGAGCTGGACGATCTTCTCGACACCCTTGGCCCCCAGGATCACCGGCACGCCGATGAACAGGTCCTTCATCCCGTACTCCCCTTCCACCAGCACCGAGCAGGGCACCAGGCGCTTCTGGTCGGTGAGGATCGCCTCGACCATCTCGACCGCCGACATGGCGGGCGCGTAGTAGGCCGAGCCGGTCTTCAGGAGCTTGACGATCTCGGCGCCGCCGTTGCGGGTGCGCTCGGCAATCGCCCCGATCCGGTCCGCCGGCAGCAACTGCGTGATCGGGACTCCCCCGACGGTGGTGTAGCGCGGCAGCGGAACCATCGAATCGCCGTGGCCGCCCAGCACCATGGCGTGCACGTCGGCGCCCGAGATTCCCATCTCGGCGGCGATGAAAGCTCGGAACCGGGTCGAGTCCAAGATGCCGGCCATCCCGATCACGCGGTTCTTGGGCAACCCCGACACCTTCCAGAACAGGTAGGTCATCACGTCGAGCGGGTTGGTGACCACCACGACGGTGGCGTTCGGCGCATGCTTCTTGACCGCCTCGGCCGCGGGCCGAACGATGTCGGCGTTGGCCTTGAGCAGGTCGGTGCGCGACATGCCGGGCTTGCGGGCGAACCCGGCGGTCATCACGACGACGTCGGCTCCCTTGACCGCGGCGAGGTCGTTGGCGCCCTCGAGGCGCGCTCCCTTGTGCCACAGGGGCGTAGCCTGAAGGATGTCGAGCGCCTTGCCCTGCGGCATGCCCTCGACGATGTCGACCAGCGTGACGTCCGCCAGACCCCGCTCCGCGAGGTAGAGCCCCACGTTCGCGCCGACGTTGCCGGCGCCGATCACCGCCACCTTGTGCTTCACCGGATGCCTCCTTGGCGAGTCGAAGATGATGCTGAAAACCGAAACGCCACGCCTCCCGGGGCTTCCCGCCCGAGGCAGCGTGGCGCCAGGCTGCGCCTGAAAACGCCCGATCGGCTGCGTTGGCTCGGTCGCTCCTCGCTCGATGTGGCCTGAAGGCCACGATCTCGCTCGTCCCTCCCTCGCACGCCTTGCGCTCGGACGTTTTCAGACGCAGGCCGATCCGTCCGAAGCCGCGGTCGTCCGGGCTAGCTGGCCTCGGCCGCCGCCCCGCACACGATGTGGACGCGCTTGCGATCGCGCCCCCAGCGCGTGAACCGGACGATTCCGTCCACCATCGCGAACAACGTGTCGTCCTTGCCGATGCCGACGTTGTCTCCGGGGTGGAACTGGGTGCCGCGCTGGCGCACCAGGATGTTCCCGGCCTTGACGCGTTCGCCCCCGAATCGCTTCACGCCCAAGCGCTGCGCGTTGGACTCGCGGTTGTTACGGGACGACGACTGGCCCTTCTTGTGTGCCATGTCTGCTCCTACACCTGGATCCCGGTGACGCGGATCCGCGTGCGCTCGTCCCGGTGTCCCTTGCGGCGCCGATAGTCTTTGCGGCGCTTGAATTTGAAGATCCGTAGCTTGGGACCGCGGAAGTGCTCGACCAGCTCGGCGCTCAAGCGCGCTCCCTTCAGGTAGGGTTGCCCGACCGAGATCCGATCTCCTTCGCACACCATCAGCACCTGGTCGAACGTAAGCTGATCGCCCGGCTCCCCGGCGAGACGCGGGACCTCGATCACCTCGTCGGGGGTGACCTTGGTCTGGTTGCCGTGGATGTTTACGATGGCGTACATCGAGCTTCTCCTTGAATCCCTTGCGCTTGAGTCGGTGAGCTCGAGCAACGCGGCAGCCCGGTGGCGAGAGCGTGAGCGCCGCGGGTCATGGAAACGCGCTTTTCTACCATGTGGTTGCGGGGAAGGTCAAGCGGGGCCCTCGTCGCCGCTCGATGATCCGCGCCACCGATTGGAGGATCAGCGGCCGTGAACGCCCGGTTCGTACGGAGCGCTGCCCGGCGCCTCGGGGCACCAGGGGCGAGGAGCCGAAGGCATCCACCGGCGACGGGGCTTAGATGGTTATAAAGAATGAGCCACACTGGGTTTCCACACGACTCGGTCCGATCGGACGCACCCTCGGCCAACCGGAGGAAGCATGAAGACGTTGACGCTGGCAGTGGGATTCGCAGTGGGCATGCTCGCCGGGTGCATGGCCAGCGGGCCGCCGCTCACGGCCCAATCCCCGACCGGTGAGCCGGCCTCGCCGCTCGGCAGCCCCTTTTCCGACCGGCACACGAGCTGGCCCGGCATGCCGCTGGTGATCGACCGCACCGACCTGCGCATCGGCACCACGGTGCAGTTCGAACGCATCCCGAGCTCGAGCGAACTCTACGACTTGAACCAGCTCCCAGGTCTCGCCCACATCGTGCTGGCGCTGCCCGCCTGGCCGGCCGAATACGCCCCGCTCGAAGCGTTGAGCCGGGTGCCGGAGGGCGCGGACCTCATCGTAGTGTTGCCAGGTTATCCCCCTAGCCGCGAGGCGGCCGAGGCCTGGAACCTGGTCAGCGCCCGGCTGCGGCTCATCGTGGTCGTCCAGACGCCGCCGCCCTCGACCGCCGTGGTCGGGGACCTCAACACGCTGCGCGGCTTGGAGCGAGTGATCGCCGAGCTCGATCAACCGGCGCGCTCGGGGTTCGAGCGTCTGCAGCGGCCGCTGAGCTTTCGCAAGGTGATCGAGTAGGCGAACGCCTGCGGTCTTGCGAATATGCTGCGTTTCGAATATGGTGCGCGGCCATGAAAGACGTCCGCCGTCTGAAAGCAGGGATCTTCCAGGCCCTCGGCCACCCCACGCGGCTGGCGATCCTCGAACTGCTGCGTGACGGAGAGCTGGCCGTGGGTACCATTCTCGCCCGCCTCGGGATCGAGCAGGCGAACGCTTCGCAGCACCTCTCCACCTTGCGCGCCCGCCGCCTCGTGAACAACCGCAAGGAGGGGAACCAAGTCTTCTACAGCGTGCGCGATCCGCTGCTCCTCGAGGTGCTCGAGATCATGCGCCGGTATTCCATGGCCCACCTCCAGGAAGACCTGGCCCTGCTGCGGGAGCTCGAGGGCGAAGATGCCCCCCGCTCTCGGGTCGCACGGCGGCCGGTCGGCGCCCGCAGACGCAAGGGCAGACGGACCGCAGCCGGTCCTCACCGAGCCTGATCGGACGCGAGCCCGCCGGATGGAACTTCGGGTACGCGACGTGGCGAGACTCCTGAACGTCTCCGAGGACACCGTTTACCAATGGGCTCGGGAGGGCACGCTGCCCGTCCATCGGGTCGGCGAGCAGTTTCGCTTCAACCGTGTCGAGCTGCAGGAATGGGCGGCGACACACGGCCAGCCGGTCTCGCCGCGGCTGTTCGCGTCACCGGACCCGGCGGCGGCGCTGCCGAGCCTGCACGACGCCCTGCGGCGGGGCGGCATCACCTTCGACGTCGAGGGAAGTCGACGCGACCAGGTCCTGGCGGCCGTGGCGCGGCTGCCCGGAATCCCCCCGAGTGTGGATCGCGCCCTGCTCGAGCAGCTCTTGATCGGCCGCGAGAGTCTGGCGCCGACGGCGGTGGGCGGCGGGATCGCGCTGCCCCACCCGCGCGACCCGCTCGTGGTCCGGGTCGACGAGCCGCTGGTGCTGCTCTGCTTCCTCCGGCATCCGGTGGACTTCCACGCCATGGACCGACAGCCGGTGCGGGTTCTCTTCACCTTGCTCTCTCCTTCGGTGCGGATGCACCTGCAGATGCTGGCGAAGCTCGCCTTCGTCCTGCACGACGAGGCACTCGTTCGCCTGCTCGGCACGCGTCCGACCCCGGACGCGGTGCTCCAGCGGGTGCGGGAGCTCGAAGCCGAGTTCTCGCCGAGTGGCTCCGGCGAGTCCTCGGGACGTCGAGGCGGAGCTTGATGTTGAACCTGGCCCTGGCCGCGCTGGCGAGTCTGTGCCTGAGCGCCCTGCTGTCGGCGTTCCTGGCACGCCGGGATCGTCTCTGCCTGGGCATGGGAACCACGGGAGTCCTGCTAGCGAGCGTCCTCGGGACCAGCGGGGCCGTGGGGGCGCTGCTCTCCGGCGAGGAGCGATCCCTGCACCTGTCCTGGCCGCTACCCGTGGGAGAGCTGCACCTGGGTCTCGATCCGCTCTCCTCGTTCTTTCTGCTTTGCATCTTCACCGTGTCGGGGCTGGCGGCGATCTACGGTGCGGGCTACCTGCCCGCTCACCTCGGCACCCGGCGACTGGCGCCTGCGGTCACGTTCTTCAACCTGCTGGTGGCGGCGATGGTCCTGGTGGTGCTGGCGCGAGATGCCGTCCTCCTGATCGTCGTCTGGGAGATCATGTCGATCACCTCCTTTTTCCTGGTCGCCTTCGAGCACGATCGCGCGGATGTCCGCCGTGCCGCCATCACCTATCTCGTCGCATCGCAGCTCGGGGTGTTGTTCCTCTTCATCCTCTTCGCGCTGCTGGGCCGGGCGGCCGGGAGCTACGACTTCGCCCTGCTGCGCGCGACCGCGGGCAGCCGCTCTGGACTGGCGAGCGCCGCGTTCTTCCTCGCGCTGGTCGGATTCGGAACCAAGGCCGGCTTCTGGCCGCTGCACATCTGGCTGCCCGATGCGCATCCGGCGGCACCCAGTCACGTCTCCGCCCTGATGTCGGGCGTGATGATCAAGATGGGGATCTACGGATTGCTTCGCACGCTGTGGTTCCTGGGGCCGCCGCCCGACTGGTGGGGAGCGGTTCTGGTGGCGATCGGCACCGTTTCCGGGATCCTGGGGGTGATCCAGGCACTCGCCCAGCACGACCTCAAGCGCCTGCTCGCCTACCACAGCGTCGAGAACATCGGCATCATCGCGCTCGGCATCGGTGTCGGCATCCTGGGGCAGAGCCACGGGCAGCCGGCGGTCGCCTTCCTGGGCTATGCGGGAGCCCTGCTTCACGTGCTCAACCATGGGCTCTTCAAGGCTCTGCTGTTCCAGGGCGCCGGTAGCGTCAGGCACGCGGCCGGGACCGCGGATCTCGATTCGCTGGGAGGGCTCCAGCGACGCATGCCGGTGACCGGCCTCACGTTCCTGGTCGGGGCGGCCGCCATCTGTGGGCTTCCTCCGCTCAACGGGTTCGTGAGCGAGTGGCTGGTCTTCGTCGGGGCGTTCCGCGGCGGCGCCAGCCTGCCCCCCACCTGGGCCTTGTCCTCCTTGGTCGCGGTACTAGCCCTGGGGCTGATCGGCGGCCTTGCCGTCGCCTGCTTCGTCAAGGCCTACGGCGTGGTCTTCCTCGGCGAGCCACGCACGTCGCTGCCCACCGCACCACACGACCCCGCGCCGGCGATGCGGGCAGCCATGATCCTGACCTCGGTGGCTTGCGTTGCGATCGGGCTGTGGCCGGCGGGGGCCGTCCGGCTGGTGGCTCCCGCGGCGGCGTTTCTGGGTGGCTCGAGTCTGGAGGCGAGCGGCGCGGTCGCAGGGCTCTGGGCGATCACCTCCATCGCCGTGGTGATCCTGGCCTCAGCCGCGGGGCTGGCGCTCCTGCGCGCCGGCCTGCTGCGGCGTCGCGCCGTCGGGCGAGCGGCCACCTGGGGCTGCGGGTACGCGGCACCTGGCCCTCGCATGCAGTACACCGCGGCCTCGTTTGCCAGCACGGTCCTCGAGCCCTTCGCCCCGGTGATCTATTCGCGGATTCGAGCCGAGCGGCCCCGCGGGTATTTTCCCGAGGCAGCCCGACACGAAGAGCACGTCGGCGACATGGCGGGCGAGCGCATCCTGTTGCCCGCCTACCGCAGAGTGATTCGGTTGCTCGGACAAGCGCGCGCGCTGCAGCACGGACGGATCCAGCTCTACTTGGCCTACATCTTCGTCACCTTGATCGTCCTGCTCGTCTGGCAGCTGGCCGGGGGTCGCGGTCGATGAACCCCTGGTCGGCGATCGCCCTCCACGTGATCCTGCTCCTCGTCCTGCCGCCGTTGATGCTGGGCGTCATCGACCGCACGCGGGCCTGGGTCGCGGGCCGTCGGGGACCGCCGCTCCGGCAGCCCTATCGCGACCTGGCACGGCTGCTGCGGAAGGGCGCCGTGTACAGCCGCATCACGACCCCGATCTTTGTCGCCGGGCCGCTGCTCTCCCTCGCCGCCCTGCTGACCGCCGGGCTTCTCATCCCGCTTGCGTCCAACCACGCTCCGCTCGGTTTCGTGGGCGACGTCGTAGCCTTCGGCTGCCTGCTCGGGCTCGGCCGCTTCGTGATGATGGCGGCGGCACTCGACACCGGCTCGAGCTTCGAGGGGCTCGGGGCGAGCCGCGAGGCGACCTTCTCCGCCCTTACCGAGGCCACCCTGTTCCTGATCCTGGTCGTCCTGTGCGTGCCCGCCGGCAGTCCGAGCTTCGAGGCCGCCTGGAACGCCGTCTCCTGGGCATCCCCGGGGCTCGCACGCGCCCCCCTGCTGGCCGCGGCGGTGGCACTGTTCGTGGTCATCCTGGCCGAGAACTCGCGCATTCCGGTGGACGATCCGCACACCCACCTCGAGCTGACGATGATCCACGAGGTCATGATCCTCGACCACAGCGGCCCCGACCTCGCGTTCATCTCGTACGCCGCCGCACTCAAGCTGTTCCTGTTCGGGAGCCTGCTGATCCATGCCGTGCTGCCGTTTCCGACTCGCCTTTCGCAGGGCCTGGGACTCCTGGTTCTGGGTCAGCTGGCGCTGGCGGTCCTGATCGGTACCGTCGAGTCGGTGATGGCCCGACTCCGGCTGGTGCAGGTGCCCCGGTTCTTGATCGGCGGCTTCGCCATGGCGGCGGTCGGCCTGGTCGCCCACTTCTACCGGATCGGGCGATGACCGGGACTTCCGACCTGCTGCTGCTGCTCATCGTGGTGACGGACCTCATCATCGTCGCCTCCAGCCGGCTGACGACGTCGATTCGGGCCTCGGCGATTCAGGGTGCGATGCTCGCCGCCCTGCCCGTGCTGCTGCGGCTGGAGGGATCGTCGACCGGCCTGATCCACGTCTCGCTGATGGCGATCGGGCTCCTGGTCATCAAGGCCATCGCCATCCCATCGCTGTTGACGCGTGCGCTGCGCGAGGCGGACGTGCCGCACGAGGTGGAGCCGTTCCTCGACTTCCACGTCTCGCTGCTGCTGGCGGCGGCGCTGGTCGGGATGTCCTTTTGGCTGGCCACGACGCTGATCCTGCCGCGCCCGGCGCCGTCGATGGCCCTGGTGCCGGCGGCGCTGGCCACACTGCTGATCGGGTTCCTGGTGCTGGTCTCACGGCGGCAGGCCATCTCTCAGGTGGTGGGGTACCTGTTGCTGGAGAACGGAGTCTTCATCTTCGGCCAGACGCTCGCCGCCGAGAACCCGTTCGTCGTCGAGCTCGGGATCCTGCTCGACGTGCTGGTCGGCGTGTTCGTGATGGGAATCGCGATCCATCACATCAGCCGCGCGTTCGACCACATCGATACCGAGCAGATGACGAGCCTGAGAGGATGATTCGGTGATGGTCGTAGCGTTGGTCGCCGTTCCGGTGCTCGCGGGCGTGATCGCGCTCCGCATCTCGAGCCAGCGCGTGGCTCTCGGGCTGCTGCTCGCCGTGAGCGTCGTGCACCTGGCGGCAACCGGCGCCCTGTGGCTTGCTGCCACCGGAGCCCGCGGCGGAGCCCTGCTGGGGGTCGACGCCCTCGGGCTGACGGTCCTCACTACGATCAGCGTGGTCTTCCTGGCCGCCTCGCTGTATGCGATCCCCTACCTGCTTCACGGGACCTACCAGTCGGGGGCCACTCCCCACCGGTTCGTACCGTGCCTGCTCTGGTTCCTGGCCGCCATGACGCTGGTCTGCGAGGCTCGTCATCTGGCGCTGATGTGGGCCGCGATCGAGGCGACGACGCTGGCCAGCGCCCCACTCATCTATTTCTACCGCCGGCCGGGAGCGTTGGAGGCGGCCTGGAAGTACCTGCTGCTCTGTTCGGTCGGGATTGCATTGGCGTTGCTCGGGGTCTTCTTTCTGGGTGTGGCGGCTTCGGCGGCACCCGGGCGGGCCGCCGGGCTGACCCTGGACGCACTGCAGGCGGTGGCGCCATCCATGTCGCGGCCCTGGCTCAAGGCGGCCTTCGTGCTGGCGGTCGTCGGCTACGGAACCAAGATGGGGCTCGCGCCGCTCCACACTTGGCTGCCGGATGCCCACAGCCAGGCCCCATCCCCGGTCTCGGCTCTGCTGTCCGGAGCCCTGCTCAACTGCGCGTTCCTGGCCATCGCGCGCTTCGTGCAGATTTGCCGGGCCTCTGGAGATGGAGCGTTCGCCCGCACGCTCTTGCTGGTGCTCGGGTTCACGTCCCTGGCGGTCGCGACGGCGTTCCTGGTGCGGCAGCGTGACTACAAGCGTCTGCTCGCCTACTCGAGCGTCGAGAACATGGGGATCGTGGCGATCGGCGTCGGGCTCGGGGGAAGTGCCACGTACGGAGCGATGCTCCATACCGTGAATCACTCGCTGTGCAAAGCGGGGTTGTTCTTCCTCAGCGGCAACGTCCTCCGCGAGTTCGCGACCACGAGCGCGAGCGAGGTGCGTGGCGTGCTCCGCCGCACGCCCGTGACCGGCGCCCTGCTCCTGGCCCTGCTGCTCGCGCTCGGCGGCATCCCGCCGTTCGGGCCGTTCTGGAGCAAGTTCATCATCTTCCGGGCGGCCATGGATCCGCCTCACCTTTGGGCGGGGATGCTCTTCATCGGGCTCCTCGGCGTCGCGTTCCTCGGCATGAGCGGCACGCTGCTGCCGATGCTGCTGGGTGCCGACTTCGGGGGGCGCCGCCGGGAGGCCTGGCTCTCGCTGGCGGCACCGGTGGCGATGACCGCCGGCGCCGTGACCCTGGGGATCTTCATCCCTTCCGCGCTCGCGGCCGTGCTGCGGAACGCCGCGGCGTTGCTGGGAAACTAGCGTGAGTGAAACCTCCCCGAATGCCGCCCAGCCGGAGGTGCTGTGGGCGAGCAACGCTCAGGCCGTCGAGATCGAAGCCGTGCCGCAGGTGCCGGCATCGTCGTTCGCCGATCGGTGCGCCGAGCTGTGCGCGGGCGGGGGTCGGTTGAGCGCCTTGGTGGCGCTGCCCGAGTCCCAAGTGTCGCGCCCCGGGGCGCGGGAACTGCTGGCCGTACTGGCCGACGACCAGCGCGCGCGGCTCGCCCTGGCGCGGACCGAGGTGCGCGCGGGAGCCAGCTACTCCGCGCTCTCGGCACGACTCCCCCAGGCCCAAGCGTTCGAGCGCGAGATCTTCGAGACCCTCGGGGTCCTGCCCGACGGCCACCCCTGGCTCAAGCCGCTGCGCCGGCACGCGGATCTCGAACCCGAACCCGCACTCCTACCCGCGCCACCTCCCCATCCCTTCTTCCAGGTCGACGGGCATGGCATCCACGAGGTCGCGGTGGGTCCGGTCCACGCCGGGATCATCGAGCCCGGACACTTCCGCTTCCAATGTCACGGCGAGACGGTGAGCCATCTCGAGATCCAGCTCGGATACCAGCACCGCGGCGCCGTCGAGCTGTTCCTGCGCTCCTCGCCCGCGCGGCGCCTGGTGATCGCCGAGTCGATCGCCGGGGACACCGCGGTGGGCCACGGATTGGCCCATTGCATGGCGGTGGAGGCGCTGGCCGGGGTGGACGTCTCGTTGGGCGCACAGGCGGCGCGCGGGATCGCCCTCGAGCTCGAGCGGCTGGCCAACCACACGGGCGACCTGGGTGCGCTCTGCAATGACGTCGGCTACCTGCCCGGCGCCTCCTGGTTCGGCCGCTTGCGGGGGGACCTCCTCAACCTGCTGCTGGCGTGGTCCGGCAATCGCTTCGGTCGGGGCCTGGTACGCCCGGGAGGCGTGCGCTTCGGCCTTTCGCCCGCCGAGCGGCACGATCTGCGCCGCGGACTGGATCGCATCGAACGCGACCTGCGCGAGACCGCCGAGCTGATGCTCGGCACCTCTTCGGTGGTCGCCCGCTTCGAGCGGACCGGGACCGTGCCGAGGACCGTGGCAGAGGATCTCGGGCTAGTCGGTCCGGTCGCCCGAGCGAGCGGATGCGATCGCGACGTGCGCCGCGATCACCCCCACGGGATCTACCGCTTCGCGCACATTCCGGTGGCCACGGCGGAGCACGGCGACGTGCTGTCCCGCGCCCTGGTCCGGTGGCTGGAGATCCAGCGCTCGATCGCGTTCGTCCAGGAACAGCTCTTGGAGATGCAGGAGGATGGAACCCGCCGCCAGCTGCCACCCCTGCGCCCCAGGCAGGTCGTGATCGCGCTGGTCGAGGGCTGGCGCGGAGAGATCGCGCACGTCGCCGCCACGGCAGCCGACGGGACGATTCGCGGCTACTCGTTCGTCGATCCCTCGTTCCACAACTGGTTCGGGCTGACGGTGGCGCTGCGGGAGAACCAGATCTCGGACTTCCCGCTCTGCAACAAGAGCTTCAACCTGTCGTACGCCGGGCACGATCTGTGATCTCGCTGCTCCGCACCCGTCTGCGTCAAGGCCGCCGGACCCTCGACCTCGGGAAAGAGCCCGTCCCCTTGCCCGAGCGCTACCGGGGGCGGCCCGCGCTCCAAGGCGCGAAATGCCGGGACGGCTGCCGCGATTGCGCCGCGGTTTGTCCCACCGAGGCGATCCGGATCGATCCGCTTCGGATCGACCTCGGCGCCTGCCTCTTCTGCGCAGCATGTCAGGAGGCCTGCCCGGCCGGGGCCGTGACCTACACCGCCGACTACCGTCTGGCGGTTCGCCACCGCGGCGATTTGCTGGTCTCGGACACCGAGGCGCGGCTCGCGACGGCCTTGGATGAGAAAATGCGGAAGGTGCTGGGTCGCTCGCTCAAGCTCCGCCAGGTCTCGGCGGGCGGCTGTGGCGGCTGCGAGGCCGAGCTCGCCGCGTTGAACAACGTGGTCTTCGATCTCGGCCGCTTCGGGGTCCAATTCGTCGCTTCACCCAGGCACGCCGACGGCATCGTGGTGACCGGGACGGTGACGCGCAACATGGAGCGGGCCCTGCGCGAGACCTACGAGGCGGTCCCGGCGCCCAAGCTCGTGATCGCGGTCGGCGCCTGCGCGATCAGCGGAGGACCCTTCGCGGGCGCTGGGGCTTCTGGCGACGGCGTGCCGGCCGACATCCCGGTGGATCTCTACGTTCCCGGCTGCCCGCCCCACCCACTGACCATGCTCGACGGGCTGCTGCGCCTCCTGGGCCGCATCAAGACCGGAACCGATCGCCCTGATCCCCGCTCCTAGGCCGGCACCACCCCCCGCACCTGCTTCGCCCACCTGGTTTGCGGGCCGCACAAACACCGGCCGATCGTCATCGAATTGTCATGACACCCGTCCCCCCGACGTGATACCAAGCCCTGTGCGCGTCTTTCCAGGTCGCCGCGCGAGCCTTACTGGAGGTGCCATGCGCTGATCGGTAGTCGCAGCACATCCCCTATCCACAGATGGAGGCGTTTTATGCGTTGGTCCCCCCGTCACCCATCCGCCTGGGCTCTGTGTCTGGTCTCGCTTTTCCTTTTCGTTGGATCTTCCTGGTCGGCCGACCCCCCCGGCCGCGTTTCCGCCCCCCCACAGCTCGGATTCCAGCCGGCCGCGGCCGAGGCGCCCGCCTTCGCCGCGGATCGCGTGCTGGTGAAGCTCACCGAGCAAGCCCGTCAGGCCTCGCAGGTTCCGGCGAGCTGGCGCTATCGCCAGCCGCTGCCGGGGGCCACGGTGGGACTCTCCGCCGTGGATCAGGCCCTACGAGAGGGTGGTGTCAGGGCCATCCGGCGCGCGCTCATCGAACCTGCAAACGGGTCCGAGGCGGAACGGCTCGGCGTCGGGCGGTGGCTGATGGTGGAACTCTCCGGCCCGCGGGCGGCTCAGGTGGTCGAGCGCCTGTCGCACCTGCCCGAAGTCGAGTCCGCCACCTTCGACTACGTGGCGTTTCCCGCGGTGGTCCCCGCCGACCCGCTCTACTCGATGCACTGGGGCCACAACAACACCGCCCAGATGCTGAGCTACAACTGGACCAACGGCAACCACGAGACCGGATCCCCGGTCGGCACGGTGGGCTTCGACGCCAACGCGCAAGCCGCCTGGGACGGCGCGCAGGGGTTCGGCTCGAGCTCGGTGATCATCGCCATCATCGATAGCGGGGTCGAAGCCGGGCACCCAGACCTGCTGCAGGTCACGGGCTACGACTACGGGGACAACGACTCCAATCCCGACGACAATTCCTCGAGCGCCGGCCACGGCACCGCCTGCGCGGGCGTGGCGGCGGCGCGCGCCAATTCGCTGGGCAGCGTCGGCATCGCCGCCGGATGCAGCATCATGCCGCTCAAGACCGCCAACAGCGCCGGCACGATCTACTTCTCCGCGATCCAGAACGCGCTCTACTACGCGGCCGATCACGGCGCCCACATCATCAGCATGAGCCTGGGTGCGGCGATCACCAGCGATCCCGCCACCGACAGCGCCATCAACTACGCGTTCAATGCCGGCTGCACCATCCTGGCGGCGACCGGCAACGAGAACAAGAGCACCATCAGCTACCCGGCGATCCACGCCAACGTGATCGGCGTGGGGGCGGCCTCGCCGTGCGGCCAGCGCAAGCGCTCGAGCAGCAATTCCTCCGAGGTCAACCCAGGCGTGAGCACCGATCCCAACGGCTACACCTGCGACGGCGAGCGCTGGTGGGGATCGAACTACGGCTCGACGACCCAGGGGGCGGCGGGTGCCGTGGACGTGATCGCGCCCA
This sequence comes from Candidatus Eiseniibacteriota bacterium, assembly GCA_036505355.1. Taxonomy (GTDB): domain Bacteria; phylum Eisenbacteria; class RBG-16-71-46; order RBG-16-71-46; family RBG-16-71-46; genus WS-8. The sequence continues at coordinate 31,047 of DASXTP010000047.1, forward strand.
CGATCCTGCCGACCACGGATCTCCTGGGCTCGGCGGGCTACGACCCGAGCGACTATTCGAAGTGGTTCAACGGCACCTCGTGCGCCACGCCCTATGCGGCCGGCGTGTGCGCGTTGATCAAGTCGGCCAACCCGACCTGGACGCCGACTCAGATTCGCGATCGGCTGCGCAGCACGGCGCAGGACGTGACCAGCGTCGAGTCCGGAGCCGGTTGGGATCGCTACGCCGGCTACGGCATGGTCGACGCCGCGGCCGCGGTCGGCGGCGCCCCGCCTGCCGATCAGGTGACGGTGACCTACCCGAACGGCGGCGAGACGCTGACGGCCGGGAACGTCGCGACCATCACCTGGACGTCGGTCGGCTCGTTCACCATCGTCAACATCGACTATTCCACCAACGGCGGCAGCACCTGGACGGCCATCGTCGCCGGCACTCCCAACGACGGCTCCCATGCCTGGACGGTGCCGTCGACCGCGACGACCCAGGGACGGGTGCGGGTGAGCGGCGGCACCGCCACCGATATGAGCAACGCCAACTTCACGATCAGCGTATCGGGCGGGAGCTATGCCACGCTGCCCTACACCACCGGATTCGAGACCGGCGCCCTGGACGCGTACTGGTCCACCGCCGTCACCGCCGATGGGCGTGTGCGCGTGCTCTCCACCAACACACCCCACAGCGGCACCTACCACCTGGTGATGGACGACGCCACCGCCGACGGCTACAGCCAGACCGAGGCGCGTTTGCGGCTCAACCTGTCGGGCCAGACCCAGGTGAACCTGTCGTTCTGGTGGAAGGACTTCGGCGACGAGACTAACACCCAGGACGGCATCTACTTCTCGAGCGACGGCGGCAGCAATTACACCAAGGTCTACAGCCTCAACGGCGGCAGCTACTCCGACAACACCTGGCGCAACTTCGTGGTCGACGTCGACGCCCTGGCCGCCGCCAACGGGCTGAGCCTGACCTCGACCTTCGTGATCAAGTTCCAGCAGTACGACAACTACCCGATCACCACCGACGGCTTCGCCTTCGACGACATCAGCGTCACCGTGCCCACCGGCGGCGGCGCCATCACCTCGGAGACCGAGTCGAACAACACCTCCGGCACCGCCAACGGCCCGGTCGGCACCGGCGTCGGCGTGAGCGCGAGCATCTCGAGCACCACCGATCAGGACTGGTACTACTTCGACGTCAGCAGCGCCGGGAACATCAACATCTCGGTGAGCATCGGCAGCTCCGCCGACCTCGACTGGTTCCTCTACAACTCGAGCCTGACCGAGGTGGCTCGCGGCTATTCGGTGTCGAACCCCGAGGTCGGCAACTACAACGCCGCCGTCGGGCACTACTACCTCAAGGTCAACGGCTACAACGGCGCCACCAGCAGCTACACGCTGACGGTCAACGGCGGCCTGGCCAACTCGATCGTGCCGGCGCAGAAGGCCTTCGTCACCGGGGCGAAGGCACCGCTCGAATTCGGCCTGGCCCAAAACCGTCCCAACCCCTTCCGCGCCGCCACCACCATCCATTTCGCCTTGCCGCAGGCGGGTCGGGTCACGCTGCAGGTCTTCGACGTCAACGGCCGTCTGGTGCGCACGGTGGTCGAGAAGGATTTCGAAGCCGGGACGTTCAGCGCCGACTGGAGCGGTCAAGACGATCGCGGACAACGCGTGACGCCGGGAGTCTACTTCTATCGGCTGATCACGCCGGGCTTCCAGCGGACACGAAAGATGCTTCGATTGCCGTAGGGCCCCGGCGACCTCGCCGGCTCGCGCCGGGACATCGACGCAGTCGGCGGACGGAGCGCTCGTGGAGCGGTGCGGATGCCCCCGCGCCGCTCCACGGTGCTTGATCGCGGTCTCTATATCCCGGGCGCCGCTACGTCGGCGAGCTTCCCTGCTGCCACCCGCGCTGCTGTCAGCATGTCATGTACCAAACGGCCCTGGTCCGAAAGTCGCTCGTCGGGCCGGCGGCTCGCGTGCCTCGGGCGGCCATCACCTTGCGGGGCGACGCCGAGCAAGCAGAAAGGTTCCGCTCGCGAGCATCATCAGGCCCGTGAGCGCCGTCACTACTCCGCCCTGGATCGGCAGGGTCGGCAAGCAAGGTCCCTCCGCCTCGGAATTGTCAGAGGAGCTTGTACACCCGTGGTCGTTCGGATAATCGGCGCACCCGTCGCCGTCGTTGTCGATTCCGTCGCTGCATTGCGAGGTCAGGGAACCGCTGCACGGCGGAGCGTCCGCGCAAGGTTCCACACAGGAGCTAGTCGGACAAGGCAGACCAGCTGGGCCGCCAAACTCCACGATGTATCCCCGGGTCTGGTCGAGGCCCCCCGGGACAGGACCGTTTCCCGCGTCACCCCATTTCCCGCTGCCCAGATGCATTTCGATGAATTCTTCGCAGCCCCCCGCGTTGTCGGGAGATGGCTCGTTAACGGTTTCCCAGTTGGTGTAGCTGAACGTCTCGCCAGTACAGACGCTCCACCCCCATCCCCCGTGGGGCTCTGCTCCGTTGGGGCTCTGGCTGCCGCCGATCCAGACACCGGTTATGTAGGTGCCGGAGGGGAGGATGTTCGCCAGCATCCAATCGTTTTCAGCCTCGGACGTCACGGTGGCCAAGTACCCCTGCAGTCCGAGGTGCTGCCTGGCCGAGGCAGCCGCCTTCGCGTCCGTCCAGGATATGTATGCCTCTATGAACTCGTAGTAGTGACCATTGCCCGACCACTGGATGGGAGTAGCGCTCGACACGTTCGGTGCTGCGAGTGCCGGGAGAGCGAGGAACAGCAACTTGCGGAACGGACTCATGGCGACCAATGAGCTCCCCCGTAGTAGAGCACCTCTTGAAGGCCATGAACGCCCGCGTTTCCCATAGGGTGTCCAGTTGGCGAGAGTCGGAATACCGCCGGGCAGTGCGGTGGAGACGGAGCGGCAAGGAAATTGGAACATCGAACACCTCCAGGGCTTCGCGCCGGGAGACGGCGCGAAGCGGACACAACTGAGCCAGAAGACCAAGGGGACGAATCGGCCGGCGGCCTGCCCGAAAGCAGCCGGCACGAACCAGAGGTGATCAGCGCTTCAAGTGTGCTGAGGCTTGAGACCTCCTCGCGTTAGGATCGTCCGAAACCCGGGTGCGGCCCGGTCAGGTGATGACTCGCTACTTGGGGAATGCTTTGGGCACCTGAAACCGAACACGACCTCCCGACTTGTCCCCGAGGGCGCGGGGGGATACCTTTGAACCGCAATCACTGCGCCGGGTTACGCATTCGAGGGGATTGAGGTTCGCGTGTCCTCATCCATACCGGCCGAGCTCGAGTCGACCGCCACGCTCCTCGCACGCGCTCGTGGCGGGGATCGGATGGCTCGCGAGGATCTGGCCCGGCGCTACCTGGCGACCCTCTTGCGCTGGGGGCACGGGCGGCTGCCATCGCACGCGCGCGATCTGTCGGACACCCAGGATCTCGTCCAGGTCACGCTTCTCAAGGCTTTGGATCACCTGGGCAGCTTCGAGCCGCGACGCGAGGGAGCGTTCCTGGCGTATCTCAGGACGATCCTCATCAACGAAGTGCGGGGCGAGATCCGCCGCGTCGCGCGACGGCCGGGGCGGGAGCCGCTCAGCGATGACATCGCGGAACCCGGTCCGTCGCCGGTCGAGCAGGCGATCGGCAGCGCTGCCCTTCGCGCCTATGAGCAGGCGCTGAACGCGCTGAGCGCCGAAGAGCGCTAGGGCGTGATCCTCAGGATCGAGATGGGCTACACCCATCAGCAGGTGGCCGAAGCGCTGGGCAAGCCGTCGGCCGACGCCGCGCGCATGCTCGTGGCGAGGGCGATGGTGTGGCTCACCGAGGCGATGGATGTCTGAGCCCGACGATGCCCTTCTCCAATGGGCCCAGGCCGTCGTCGACGGCCAACCGGTAGACTGGCAAGCGGCCTCACGGTCGGGCCAAGCCCCGGCGCCGCGTCTCAAGCGCCTGCAGATGCTCGCCTCGCTCGCCGACGCGTGTGGCATGCCGTCGATCGCGCCCCCGCCCACCGAAAGCATCTTGTTCCGTTGGTCTCATCTCGAGATCCGCGAGCGGATCGGCGAAGGCGTGTATGGGGAGGTATTCCGCGGCTGGGATCCGAAGCTCGAGCGCGAGGTGGCGGTGAAGTTCCTGCGTTCGGACGCGACGCCGGCCGCGGCCCACGCACTCCAGGAGGGTCGTCATCTAGCCAGGATTCGCCACCCGGGCGTCGTCATGGTCTTTGGAGCCGAGGAGCTGGACCGCCGCGTCGGGATCTGGATGGAGCACGTCCACGGCCAGACGCTCGAGGACTTGTTGCGGGAGCGCGGCCCGTTCACGTCCCACGAAGCTATCCTGATCGGGATCGACCTGTGTCGCGCGTTGGGAGCCGTTCACCGGGCGGGCGTCGTCCACCGCGACGTCAAGACGCGGAACGTCGTGCGCGAGGACACGGGCAGGATCGTCCTCATGGACCTCGGTGCCGGAATCGATGCCAAGTCCGGGATCGGCGAGGTCCACGGGCTCGTGGGGACACCGATCTACCTGGCGCCCGAGGTGCTTCGCGGCCAGGCGGCAACCCCGCAATCGGACCTCTATGGCCTCGGCGTGCTGCTGTATCGCCTGGTGACCCGCAACTATCCGTTTGCCGGGGCCACCCTCGACGCATTGCGCGCGGCGCACGCTCGCGGAGAGATGCGACCCCTGAGCGGGGTGCGCCCTGATATTTCGACGCCTTTCTTGCGCGTGGTCGAGCGTGCGCTCGCCACCGACCCGTCGCGTCGATTCGCGAATGCCGAGCAGATGGAGGCCGCGCTGGAAGAGGCCCTCGATGAGCCGCGGGAGACCGCCCGGCGACGCGCGCGCATCGCGACGTTCTCGGGCGTCGTCCTACTGGTCCTGGGCCTGACCGCGGCGGCACTACGGATGCGCTCTGCGCCCCCCGGCCCGCCCGCAGGCCGTCCTCCGATCGCCGTGGCGGACGTCGTCAACGAGGCCCAGGACGTAGAGCTGGACGCCCTCGCGGGCATGCTCATCACCTCGTTGGAGCAGACACGGGGGCTGTCGGTCCTGACACGTTCGCAGATGTCCGACATCCTGGCACGGGCGGGAAAAGCGGCCGGAGGGCGAATCGACGAGGTCCTCGGGCTCGACATCTGCCGCCGCGCGGGCGCAGCCGGCCTGTTGATCCTGTCTGCACGCAAGATTGGCGATTGGTATCGCATCACCCTTGAAGCCGTGGATCCGCGACGCGGCAGGCGGCTGTTTTCCGCCACAGCGGTCTCAAGAGAGAAGGACCAGCTATCGGCGGTGATCGACACGCTCTCGCAGCGGGCGCGGCTCGCGCTGGAGCACAGCCCCGAAGCGTCCCGGACCGCCCTCCAGCCAGTGGCCCAGATCACGACGGCGAGCCTGGCCGCGTACTGCCACTACGACCGGGCGGAGCGGCTGATCGACCGCCTGGAGATGCCGCAAGCGCGCGCGGAGCTCGAAAGGGCCGTCGCCGTCGATTCGACCTTCGGTCTCGCCCACGCCCGTCTCGCCTACGTCTACTGGTGGCTGGACGACCAGAAGGGCGAGCGCGAGCAACTG
>DASXTP010000048.1:0-18334 GCA_036505355.1 Candidatus Eiseniibacteriota bacterium
GGCCGCCGAGTTCTCGCCGGCCTGCTCTCGCTGGGCGTCCTCGCCGGCTTGGGCTGCGCTGCCGGCGGCGGCCGCACGAGCTTTGCGGTGAATCCCTCTGCAACTCGCTCCGAATCGTACGCCCAGCGATTGCTCCGCCGCCGCTGTCAGGGTTGTCATCAGGTGCCGCATCCCGAGAACCTGGACGCGCAGACCTGGCGGGAAGCCCTCACCCGCATGCAGCAACGCATCCACCTGCCGGCCGCCGACTGGGACTCGCTGGCGGCGCTCGGAAGCCCCGACTCGAGCGCGGCCGGAGCGGCTCGTTGATCGTGCGGGCTCGGACCGTGATTCCGCACTCCTGGCCCGAGCGGCGTGCTCGACGACCCGCGGCCCTCACCGCTCGTGCAATCGGCTCGCCAGTGCTCGCGCCGCTCGGCCGCGGTGCGACAAGGCGTTCTTCTCCACCGGGGTCCGTTCGGCCAGCGTGCGCCCGTCCACCTCGAACACCGGATCGTAGCCGAACCCCCCGTCGCCGCGCGGCGACTCGGTGATCCGCCCTTCGAGCATCCCTTCGCCGACCACCTGCATGCCGTCGGGGAACACCGCCACACACACGGTGCGGAAGCGCGCGGTGCGACGCGCCCCCGCTACGCCCGAGAGCCGCTCGAGCAACAAGCGCACGTTGTCGGCGTAGCTCGCGTCCGGACCGGCGAAGCGCGCAGCCTGGACACCGGGTGCACCCCCCAGCGCGTCCACCTCGAGCCCGGTGTCGTCGGCGATCGCGGGGAGCCCGGTGGCGCGCAGCGCCGCTTGGGCTTTGAGCAGCGCGTTCTCTTCGAGGCTCGCGCCGGTCTCCTCGGGCGGCCGTGCGCCAAGGAACTCCGAGAGGCTCAGGATCTCGAGACCCGGTAAGCCGAGCAGCGCTTCGAGCTCGCGCGCCTTGTCGCGATTGAACGTGGCGAGGACAAACTTCACATCGTCGGCCCGAGCCTTAGGGGGCCGGCAACAGCCCCGAGTCGCCGAGCAGCCGCCGCTGCGCCGCGAGGATGCGCCGGATGCCCGCACGCGCGCGACGCAGCAGCGCCCGCAGCTCGGCCTCGCTGAAGGAGGCCGTCTCGCCGGTGCCCTGAATCTCCACGAACCGGCCGGAGCCGGTCATGACGACGTTCATGTCCACCTCGGCTGCCGAATCCTCGGCGTAGTCCAGGTCGAGACGGGCCACGCCGCCTACCAATCCCACCGAGATCGCCGCCACCGTGTCGCGCAGCGGCGGCCCGGTGAGCTGGCCGCGGTTGGAGAGCACGACGAAGGCGTCGTGCAGCGCCACCAGGGCTCCATTGATGGCGGCGGTCCGGGTGCCGCCGTCGGCCTCGATCACGTCGCAATCGATCAGGATCGTGCGCTCGCCGAACACCGTGAGGTCGGTGATCGCCCGCAGGCTCCGGCCGACCAGCCGCTGGATCTCCTGCGCTCGCCCGCCGGGCTGGCTGGTACGGGGAGTGCGCTCGCCGGTCGAGCGGGGCAACATCCCGTACTCGGCCGTCACCCAGCCCTTGCCCCGGCCTCGCAGCCACCCCGGCACGCGCTCCTCGAGGGTGGCGGTGCAGATCACGCGCGTGTTGCCCATGCGGATCAGCGCCGAGCCCTCGGCGTAGCGCTGCACGCCACGCTCGAACGACAGGGGCCGCGCCTGGGCCGGCCGGCGTCCGTCGGGGCGCTTGACCGACTCGGTGGCCTGCCCGGCCCGCTCGCGGATCGCCGCCGGAGGGCGGGTCATTCGAGGGATCTCGACGGCCGCTCAGCGCTCACGGAGGGGCGCGACGGAATCGGGGTGGCTGCGCTCGAACCACGGCAGATCGGTCTGGTCCACCACCACGGGCTGCGGCAAGGGGCCGCCCAGGAAGGCCTGCGCGATGCGGCCGAAGTTGCGCGGCTCGTCGCTCAGGTAGAAGCGGTGCTGCGGGCTCGCTCCGGGGGCGAGCTGGCCCCGCTCGCGCAGCAGCTGGCCGGTGGCCCGCGCCGCCTCGGCGCCCGAATCGACCAGCGTCACGCCCGCGCCCATCAGCTCGCCGATCAGCGTGGCGAGCAGGGGATAGTGCGTGCATCCTAGGATCAGACTCTCCAGATCGCCGTTGCGGATCTCGCGCAAGTACTCGGCCGCCACCGTCCGGGTGACGGCGTGGTCGATCCAGCCCTCCTCGACCAGAGGCACGAACAAGGGACAGGCGCGCGAGATGACTCCGGCCCCGGGCATCAGCCGCTCGATCGACGCCGCATAGGCCCCGCTTCCCACCGTGCCGTAGGTACCGATCACCCCGATCCGCCCGCCGGGGCTCGCCGCCACCGCGGCGAGCGCCGCCGGCTCGATCACGCCTACCACCGGCACGTCGATTCGCCGCGACAGGGTCTCGAGCGCGTACGACGAGGCGGTGTTACAGGCCACCAGCAGGCACTTGATGTTCTGCCGCACCAGGAACGACGCGATCTCGAGGCTGAAGCGGGTCACGGTGTCCTGCGACTTGGACCCGTAGGGCAGCCGCGCCGTGTCGCCGAAGTAGATCACCGACTCACCCGGCAGCACGCGGAACAGCTCACGCACCGCGGTAAGCCCGCCGATTCCGGAATCGAAGACCCCGACGGGTCGAGGATCGTGCGTCGCAGGCATCGATCGCCCTAAGGCCAGTCCGACACGTCCAGCGGCTGATCGAGCGGCAGGTGACCGCCCAGGGTCGCGATGGGCCAGCCGGCGCACACGATGAGCACTCGCTTCACCTCCGGCAGATTGGCTCCCAAGCTGCGCACCAGCGAGGCCACCGCCAGATACTCGGCGGTCGAGCCTCCGCGGAACCCTCGTCGGAACGCGCCCGACAGGTCCAGCGTCATGAGGCCGCGGTCGTCCAGATAGACATGGAGCACCGAGGTTCCGGCCGGCAACACCGCCACGCCGCGGCGGCGGGGTCCGCGGTCCAGCTCGGCGACCAGCCCGACGACGCGGTCGTGCAGGCTGGGGGCCTCCAGCATCTCGCGCGGCTCTCCCACCAGGCTGTCGCCGTTGGCGGCACCGAAATACAGGCGGACGGCCCGAACCCCGGTGCTCGCCGAGTCGGCACCCACCGGCGCCAACGACCCTGCCGGCCGGTCGCGGCCCGCCCAGTACCAAAGGGCGGACGCTAGCACAGCCGCCGTGAGCCCGCCAATCCACACGCGTTTCATCAGGTCTCGCTCATCACTCGTTGCGCCGATAGGCGGCGACTCCGTCGGCGATCGCCACCGCGAGCTGTCGCAAGCCTTCCGCCTGGGTCACGCGCTCGCGATCTTCGCCGGCGGTCAGGGTCGCGCACTCGAGCAGGATGCCGGGGGCATTGACCCCGAGCAGGTCGTAAGGCAGCCGCTCGCGCAGCCGCGTCGGACCCTGGCCGCGCAGCTCGAGCGTGGACAACACGGCCTCGGCCAGCGCACGACTCTGCACTGCGTAGCGCGACCCGACGTCTCGCCAGGGGAGCACCGCCAGGCGACCTGGGCCGACAAAACCCCCTCGGGCCTCGCGGCTGGCCCGTTCCCCGTCGCCGCCAAATGCCGAGCCCTCCGAGCTTCCGGCCTCGGCAAAGGTCGCCGGCGGGCAGTACGCGGTGGCCCCGTGGGCCCGGGACTCTGCGAAGCCGTCGAAGTGAAGCGCCAAGACCAGGTCGGCGCGTACGCGGTTGGCGACCTCGGCCCGCTTCTCGGCCGAGACCTCCCGGTCGTCGCCGCGGGTCAGTACGACGCGAGCCGCCAACCGTCGCTCGAGCTCGGGCCTCAGCCGCTGCGCCAGCGCGAGCGCTAGGTTCTTCTCCGCCACCCCCCCGACCACCACCCCGGCGTCGGAGCCTCCGTGTCCCGGGTCGAGCACGACGACGCGGATGCTGCGCGGCCCGGCCGGTCCTTCGGGAGCAAAGTCCTCGAGGTCCTCGCCCGGAAGGCGCGACAGCTCGAGGACGACCCCGCGGCCGGCCACGTCCTGGATCAGCCGGAAGCCTGCCGCGGCAGGATCGATCGCGTATTCGAAGGCGCAGCCGCCGGCCGCCGCGATCGGGCGGATCGACCGCAACAATCCCGCCGCGGGCAACGAATCCGGGAGCACGCCGAGAAAGATGCCGCCGAATCGGAGTCGGAAGTGGGCGCGCGAGCGGGCGACCACCACCGCTTCCTCCGGGCGGTCGGCCGGGAAGCTAACCCGCGTCCGCTCGCGCGTCGTCGAAAGCCGTGGGCTTCCTACGCCGCCGCTCGCCGGCAGCACCACCACCTGGTCGCGCCGCGGATCGAAGATCAGACGCGCCAGGGCCGAGTCGCTCGGCAACGTGTCCACCAGGGCGACCGGCACCTGGAGCTCGCCCCCCATCGAGCGCACCGGGGCCGGCAGCCACACCGTCAGGTCGTCGACGATCACGAACGGGTTGTCGGCGGTGAGCGCGACGCTGTGGGCCCCACTGCGCAGGACCAGCTTGCGCACGTCGGCGCGCCAGAACTTGGTGGCGTCCATGAGCCGCGCCAAATCGTTGACGCCGAGGTACGGCGTCCCGTCGAGGCGGCGCACGGGCGCGGTCTCGGGCCCTTCTCCTGGGGGTGGCGTGCGCCAATCGGCGCCGAGTCCGAGCAGCGCGACCAACGCCAGCCCCACTGCTCGAGGGATGCGCAGCCTTGGCGTTTCGGGGACGTCGCGGCTCCTGCCGCCCTTGCAGTCTTCCTCGTTCATCCGCCGCGGTCCCTCCGAGCACGGTCTATCTCACGACGCGCGTCGCGCTCGGCGATCGCCTGGCGCTTGTCGTGGGCCTTCTTTCCCTTGGCGACCCCGACCAGGAGCTTGGCATAGCCCCGGCTGAAATAGAGCTTCAAAGGCACCAGGGTGTGTCCTTTTTGTCCGACGGACTTCTTGAGCCGCTCGATCTCGGCCCGGTGCAGCAGCAGCTTACGCCTCCGCAGCGGATCGGGGTTCCAGCGGTTGCCCTGTTCGTAGTGCGGGATGTGCATCTGGAGCACGTAGACTTCGTCGTCCTCCAGCGTGGCGTAGGCCTCGGCAATGCTGGCCTTGCCATTGCGCAGGCTCTTGGTCTCGGTCCCGGTCAGCACCAGGCCGGCCTCCACCGTTTCGAGGATGAAGTAGTCGTGGCGAGCCCGGCGGTTCTGGGCGACGAGGCGGTCGGGTGATTCCGGATCACGGGGCATGTCGAGTGGCTCTCGGGTCCACCACTCAGCCGCGGACCCTCGGCCGGGCTTCGTGCCTTTGCGATGGAGATGGTGCGGAAGGGGGGATTTGAACCCCCACACCCTTTCGGGCGCTAGAACCTGAATCTAGTGCGTCTGCCAGTTCCGCCACTTCCGCACGAGGCCGGCCGGGGACTATAGAGGGAAGCTCGCAAACGCGTCAACGACTGGGCGAGATGTGCGGCAGAACAGCCACTCCCCTCGGCCGGTTCCTGCGCCTCCCATCGTCAGCGGTAGAGCGTCTTCAGCTTCCCCCAGGTGATCGACTTCGTGCCCGTCACCCCGCACGCGTTGCTGTTCCCCGGTGTCGGCGCACAGCCGTTGCCGAGCGGCGGCGTGGTTCCGGTGTAGAGATTCAAGCCGTCGAACAACGCCCAGCCTCCGGCATCAGGCGAGCGACCCATCGAGCGGTCGGAGGCGGCCTCGTGGCTGGTGTACGCGTAGGAATCGACCAACAGCGTCTCCCCGGCCGCGACCTGCCAGAGGATCACGCGGTCACCGGTGTTGGCGAGCGATAGACCGAAGGCTGGGAAGCCGTTGGCCCGCTCCCAGTCGTAGGAGTCGCGCCCATAGACCAGGCGCCAGGCGCCGGGAGCGAGCGTGCCGCTCAGGGCATAGCGAGGAATCGAGTCGCCGTCGGTGAGCAGAAAGCCGCCGAGGTCGAGCGACACCGTTCCGGAGTTGAAGACCTCGACCCACTCGTCGTCGCGCGACGAGAAGGTGCCGTCGCCGTTCCAGTCGCGTGCGGGCCCGGCCAGGAACTCGTTAAGCAACAGGGGGGCAGCCGCGGCGGTGGCGGCGCTGGTCAGAAGGAGGCCGAGGGCGAGGACGAGCAGATGAAGCGCGGTTGCCAAGCGCATGGTTGGATCCCCTGGGGGCGCGTTGTCTCGAGCGACATCCGGTCCCTGGCCACGAATCCGGGCGGGCGGCTGCCGGACGCGGCCGTGGGGACGGAGAAGGTGGAACGACATCCTTCGATGCAGCGGCCGTGCCGCGACGGGCGACCGTTTGCGCCGGGCCGACCGGGGAGACTGGGCGGGTCTGGAGTCGGTCGAGTGTCGCCCCTCGGCGAATCCTGCCGCCGGGCGGCGCGCGGCTGGTCTCCGATCGGAACGCTCTCACGCGCGCGGCCCCACCTTCGAATTGTGACCACACGCGATGCGGCCCGTGAACCAAGGTTACAGTGGGGGCGGATCGGAGTCGTTACGGCTCGTTGCGCTCCGGCTGCCGCGTTTTCCCCCTCGTCGCGTGAAGTCCACCGACCAGCGGCTCGGCTTGCGACCCGCAGCGGCGGTCGCCAGCTCGAGCGCGGCCGAGATCCGCCCACCCGCAATCGGAACCCGTGCCTCGAACCGCGAGCGCTCGCCTTCACCCGAGACGGCGCGCAGCACGAGGCGATCGATCTCGCCCTCGGGCAAGTAGAGGCTCTCGCCGCGCTTGGAGTGGAACACGCTGTGGGTGGCGGCGAGCCCGATGCCGGCCGGCGCGCTCGCTTCGAGGCGAACCGTGGTCACGGCGCGCGTCACGCCGCGGGCCCAAGCCCGCTCTCCCCACATCTCATGCCGGAGCGAAAGGCGGAGCGGCCGCGCGGCTCGCCGCCACTCGCCCCATGCCCCTTGGCGAAAGGGTGCGGACCAGGAAGGCACCTCGCGCCTGAGCCCATGCTGCTCTTCGACGCCCCAGGCCACGACCGCCCGGTCGCGACCCACAAACTGCCCTTCGAGCGCCAGGCGTGCCCCGGCGCGGCCCGAACGAAACCGCCACAGCGCCGCCACGGCCCCGGCCCGTCCCCACGGCGCCGGTCCTGACCCACCCACCGCCAGGGCCCGCGCCGGTCCGCTGCGCAATGGCTCGGCAAGCGACCGAAATCCCTGATGGCCACCTCGCGCCCGCACGCTGATCACCCACTGACCCACGTTCCGCTCGGCCAACCCTTCCACGCGCCAGCGGCCGCTCAGGTCCCAGGCCCACTCGGAGGCGTCCGCCGAATCGGCCCGCGAAAGCGAGCCCTGGACCTCGCCGGTGGTTCCCGCGAGGAGGCCCAGCGCCAACCCCGAGCGCCAGAGCTTGAGTCCCGCCAGGTCGCGGCGAGCGAACCGCCCAGCCAGCAGCTCGACCCCCTCGCGATCGCCGTGTCGGTAAAGCGCTCCCTCTCCCGCGCGGCCGCGAAAGGTCGCCCGCGGCCCGCGATCCGTCGGGGTCCTTTGCCAGGGATCGGCAGGCGAGCCCACCAGCAGCCCGCGGCCCCAGCGTGGGGCGAGCCGCCCCAAGGTCAGATCGCCGCTTCCGCTCCTGCCCTCGACCGAGCCTCCGGCGAGCGGATCGCCACGGCCTTCGCGCACCGTGCCACGCAGCTCGTCGTCGGCGAAGCGCACTCGGCGGCGCCGCTGGATCTCGCCGCCGGCTCGCCCGCTGGCCCCGAGGCCGAGCTCGAACAGCCCGCCGTCCAGCGAGTCGGCGGGCTCGGCCGCGTAGTCGGCTCCCTCGGGGGATTCGGGAGGCGGCTCCAGCGGCTCGGGCGAGACCGGCGAGGCAACCAGGCCGAGCCACGCCACCCACAGCAGCGCGATGAACACGTCCGGTTGCCCGTGACGCCCGATGGCCCACGGCCTCATGGCGCGCCGCCGAGCCGGACGCCGAAGGAGAGCCGCACCGTTTCTCCCAGCACGGGGTGTCCGTCGATTTCCGCCGCCACCCGGGCCCGCCTCGCTTCGGCGCTCACGCCGATACCGCCGCGCAACGGATGGTCGCGGGCCGTGAGCCACACCGCGAGGGGGCCGCTGTCGAACGAGAGCCCGCCGGCGTGCTCGCTGTGTCCGGCGCCCGGAAGGCCGACCAGGGAAGTGTGAGAGGCCCACCCCTTCACCTGCGCGCTACGGAGCCCCACCCCCAGCTCGAGCCCGCGCCTGAGTGGTGGCGAGGCACCCTGCGTCCAAAGCTGCGGCGCCGAGGTCCACACCTCCAACGCCTCCGCGGCCTCCATCCACGCCCCGAGGCCGACCTCGTAGCCGTCGCTTCTCCCAAAGGCTCGTGCATCGCGGCGAAACACCCCGCGGACGGCCGCGCCCGCGAACCGATCGGCGATCCCCGCCGCGGCGCCCAGGCCCTTCCAGCCGATCTCGGGATCGCCGGTCTCCGACAGGCCGCCAGCGACGCGGAACGCGCGCCATCCAGCTCCCAGGACCAGCGCGCGGGTCGTGAGGTCCGGGAGCCCGAACCATCGGGTGTTGCAGAACTCGAACGCGATCGCCTCCTTGCGGCCGGGAAGCCCGCCTTCCGCCAGGATGCCCGGGCCAGAGGGCGGCCACGGCGGGGCTGGGTTCGAAAAATCCTGCGCGGCGGCGACCCCGGGACCGAACGCGAGCGCGACGGTGGCTCCGATCCAAGGCAGCGCTGAGACTCCCAGAGCGAGACGCCAGACGCCGAGGCCGACCGTTGGCGGGAGCCCCAAGACGGTGGCGGCGTGCCGCCGACGTACCCGTGGCCGCCGGAGCGCAGAGATCACGGCGCGCTGCCCTCGACCCGAATGGCCCGCCCATGGGCCAGGGTCTCGGTGCCGGATTCCACGCGCGCTCGCATGACGATCAGATAGAGGCCGGCTGGCAGCTCGGCGAGCTGCCAGGTGGTCTCGCCTCGCCCCGCGACCGAGGTCTCGGGCCAGATCGGTGCCACCCGGCGTCCGGACAGATCGTAGGCGTCGATGGCGATGCGAGCCCGCGCCCACGGCAGTGCCCAGGCCAATCGCCCGCGGCCCGAACCGGCCGTGAAGCGGCGGGGCTCGACCTCGAACGGGCCCGCCAGCGGAAGCAGTGGACGCGGCGGCCGGAGCGGACTTCCGGCGGGCTCGGTCGATGCCGACCACGAGCCGTCGCCGCCACGCTCGAGCGGAACCCCGGGCGGCACCCCAGCCGCCGAGTACTCGACCTGATCCGACGACGTGCCGTCGGCCTCGCGCAGCACCACCAGGTCCGCCGCGCCGCTCGAGTCGTTGGTGTTGTTGAGGCTCGGCCAGGGACTCGCTGCCCAGACCCTGAGGGTGTCGAGCCCGGGATATCGCAGCAGCAGAGCGGCCCGGTCTTGGGCCAACACGGCCAGGCTCTCGGGCTCGAGGCGGCCCGCGCCGGGCACGAGTCCCGGGGTGCCGTGGCGATCGGCGATCGAGAAGCCCGCGACCTCGAGCGGCACGCCGAGCTGATTCCGTACCTCCACCCATTCGCCTTCTCCGCTCGAGGGGTGGAACTGGATCTCGGTGATCCCGAGCGGCCCAGGCCCCGCACGCACCCAGAGCGAATCGGAGTCGTTGTCGGGCGACTCGTCGCCGGCCAGCTCGAGCCTCACCGTGATGGTGTGTCGGCCGGCGGCTAGACCGCCGATCTCGACATCGAACGCCGCGGTGTCGCCGCTCGCCAGGGACCGATCGATCGCGGCCAGAAAGAGCTCGAGCGAGCCTCCTGCCCGGGCCTCGCTGCCACGAAGCGTCGCAGCCCCCGCCTCGACCGCGGTCGCCCCTCGGTTGACGAGCGCGCCGCGCAAGCGCGCCCGGGCGTCCGCGGCCGGCTGCTCCGGATCGAGCTGCAGCGACCCTCCGATCAAGGCCAGGTCGCGCATCGGCTGGTTGGCACGCCCCGGCGAAGGCGTGGCGACCCGGAAGTCGACGGCGTTGCTGCCTTGATCGGCGGCATCGGGGATCCGCGCCAGCGACTGGCCGGAGGGGGCATCGACGGCCGGGCTCCCGCATGCGTACTCGGGAAACTCGTGGACTCCGTAGCCCACCCGCTCGACGCCGCCGTCGGGCCAGACCAGGCGCACCGCGTCCGGCCCGTTCTGGAGGTCGAGCGTGACCGAGGCATCCACCATCGGGACTTGAGCGCCACCAATCACGAAGCGCCGATTCGGCCCGACGCTGTCCCCAGCGGTGCCGGTCCAACGCAGCGACCAGCGCCCGGGGCCCGAGCCGTCTCCGGCCTCGAGCCGTACGCCCGCCAACGGCAGCGCGACCGGGTGGGGATTGAAGAGCTCGACGAACTCGTGCCCGGTGTCGTCGCCGACCGCGTCGTAGAAGATCTCGGCGATGATGGGGCGGAGCGGCGGTGCGCAGGCCACCAGGATCAAGCCGGAAAGCAGGGCTTGCATCGCGACTCCCTGGGGGGCGGGTCGCGGGGGCTGGCTGCTGAAAGAACCTGACTACGATCGAGAGCTAGGAGGCAAAATTCGGCAGCCGCACGGTCTCACGCGGCACGCTCGGCTCCGCCTCCTGCTCCGCCTTCGCTGCATCCAGTCGCGCGTCCGCCGTCCATGGCTCCCGCGCTCCTCGGACGCACCGCTTGAGACCGTGCGGCTGCCGAATCCGAAACGCTCACTGCTACGGCAACCCTCGCCGCCTTCGCCACGCCCACTCGAGGCTCAGAGCGCCCACCAGGGCCGCGAAAACCCACGGCGACTCCCAGAGTCGGATCGATCGCGTGGGTGCTCGGCCGATCGACCGGGTGGCGAGACTGCGCGCCCAGCGGGCGACCTGGGAGACCTGCGTGATGCGCCCACCCGTCGCCGCCGCGACCGCGCTCAAGGCCGCGCTGTCGGGCTCGGTGCGAGCCTCCTCGAGACTCCAACGATCCACCGCGAACTCCGACATCGCCTGGCCCAGCTCGCGTCCCGCCCGAACTGCGCGGACGCGCACCCGATAGCGACCCGGCTTCAAGTCGGAGAGCGCCGCTTCGTACGATCCCGCCGCGCGCGGCGTGAAACCCACGCGCGAGGATGGCCCCCCACGCCCCTGAATCTCGGCTTCGAGCGTGGCGCCCGCCACCGGCCGAAACTGCTCGTCTTGGAGGCTCGCGAAGAGTCGGACGGTCTCGCCTCGTGGGCTCAGCCAGCGCTCCGGGCGAACGCGCAGCGGTTCGCCTTGGACCGGCTCGGCCAGCCAACGCACGATCCGACGCCACAGCCGACGCCCGCGCTCGTTGCCGAGATCGTCCTGGTTGGAGAGCGACCAGCGCCACAGCCCGGCGCCGTTCACGAGCAGCGCTTGCCCGCGGCCGACGCGCCGAGCCAAGAGGAGGGGCGGTCCATGCTCGACGCTGGCGATGAAGGCTCGGTCGCCGGGGCCGGGGCGCACCGGGGCGACCTCGGACAGCGGGCCGGCGGCTCGCCACGCCCGCTCGCCGCGGGCCGGATCATCATCCCAGGCCAAGAGCTCGCGGGCTTCAGGCAGAGGCAACGGCGTGCCGGTGCGCGGGCCCCCCTGCGGCTCGGTGACGAAGGTCAGATCGGCGGTCAGCCGCCCCTTGCCGTAGCGCAGAATCCCCGGGGTCGAGCCACCGAGGAGCAACAAGCCCCCACCCGAGCGGACGAACGCCGCGAGGGCTTGATCGAACTCCGGTCCGACCTCGGCGGCGGACAGCCCGTCGAGCACCACCACCGCCTGCCCGCGGAGATCCGCGGCGTCGGGTGCGGCGACCAAGCGGGACGACTCGACGGCGCGCCAGCCGCCGCGCTCTCGGACCTTGGTCGAGATCGCCAAGCTCGAATCCCCGAGCAGGGCCCGGCGGAGAAACGACAGATCCCAGTTGAGGCCGGCGCTGACGAACAGCACCTCGAGACGGCCGGGCGCCACCTCGACCGCCACTTCGCGGGCGTTGTTGGCCGCCGAAATCTCACCCGCCGCCGAGTCGACCATGGCCGTCCACACCGCGAGCCCGGGCTGCACGGGCACGACGCGGAACTCGGCCGTCGCCTCGGCGCCGCTTCCCGGGGCGACAACGGTGGTCCGACCGAGCGTGCGCTCCCCGTCGAGCAGCTGCACGGCGAGGACGGCGCCGCGCGGCTCGTCGCTGGTCACACGCACGCGCACCGGCGTCGCTTCTCCGACCCGCGCGCTGGTCGACGATTCCACGTCGATCACCGCACGGTCGCGACCACCCGCCGTGCCGACTACCAGCGCGTGCACCGGGACGCCGAGCGCGCGGGCCGCGGCGACCGGGTCTTCGCCGGCGTTCACCACGCCGTCGCTCACCACCACCACCCCGTCGGGCTCGCGACCCGCCGAGCGCGCCAGCTCGCCGAGCGCATCCCCCAGGGCGGTTGAGCCGCGGGACGCCGTCCACGAGGAATCCGTGCCCAGCCGGCCCGCGAAGGGCACCACCCGCACCATGGCATGGCCGCGCCAGGCGTGCTGGATCTCTTCCACCGCGCCTTCCGCGAGCTGGATGCGGCTCGCCGGCGCGCCCGCTTTCGCCGGCAAGTCCATACTGAGGGAGCGGTCGAGCAGCACCGCCACCTCGGCACCCCGGCCCGCCCGGGCGCGCTCCAGAACCGGTTGCGCGAGCAGCCACGCCAGGGCGAGCAGCGAGGCGATGCGCAGCAGCGGCAGGGCGCGCCGCGCGAGCTTGGGAAGCGGGGGGACCGCGAAGCGGTAGGCCCAGAGCCCGAGCGCCGTGAGCAGAAGGCTCGCGAGGATGAGCCAGATCCAGGGCGCGTTGGGAGCGAGATGGAACGAGAAGTCGGTCATGGGCGCGCTACCGGAGGCGGGTGAACGGAGGCGGGCGATGCGGCAATCGGGAGACTAGAAGCGGCGGGACGGTGAGCGCAAGCGGAATGTTGGGGCGAGACCAAGCCCCTAGGATTCCCAGCCCGCGCTGGTCCCGCCGCCGGGGGACTGCCGCGAGCGACGGCGAGACCCACTGCGACCGTGCGAACGAACTCAGCCGACCTCGACGCTCGAGAGGCAGAAGCTCACAAAGTCTTGCTACGGGACAAAGCGTGCAATGGCCGTCTTGTACTAGCGGATCACGACCGCCCGGGCGATGAGGCTCCGTCCGCCCTGGTTCAAGCGAATGATGTACAGGCCTGCCGGTAGGTGGCCGCGCGAACCGAGATCCACGGTGTGCCAGCCGGGACCGACTCCTTCCAGGCGACGCGCCGCCACCTGCCTCCCGCTGACGTCGTAGAGCCCCAAAGTGGCGGGGCGATCGTCGGGAAGGCTGAAGCTCACGTGCATGACGCCGCGGGATGGGTTCGGGTTTGCGCCGCGCAGCGCGAACGAAGGCACGTCCCGGGATGCGACGCCCGTGACTCGTCCGATCGAGAACGTCCCGCTGACGGCGAGCACGCCGTCCACTAGGTAACCGCCGCCCGAGGACTCCACCAGCACGATCGCGACACGAGCCCGGTTGGTGACCACGTCGGGCACTCGCCAGTCGTACCGGCCCGAGTTTGGGACATCGCGCGCGACGAGCTGCCAGCTTGTTCCATCATCGAATGTCGACAACAGACTTACCGATTGGACATCGGCGCCGGCAGGCTTCTCCCATCGCACCGTCGTCGTCGCCCCAGAGGAAACCAAGCTCCTCGCCGGCGGTGCGGTCACTACGGCCCGTAGCACCCGAACCGTGCCGGTGCCGGTAAAGCATTGGCCGCTCACGGTGCCGGTCACCGTGACCGGCACCGCGGCGCCCTCGGTCAACGTGAGTTCCAACGCCGCGCGATCAAACTTGACAGCCAGGTCCGGGGTTCGATTGCCGTTGGAGTCGCGAATCGTGACCGGTGCCGTCGGATCCACGGGTACCGTACCGTTCAATCGGATCGAGGCAACCTCGATTTGGTCAGCCCTCCACGGTGCGGGGGGCTCGAGGTAGCCGGTCACCCAGCGACCCCGCGATTTCAGACCGAGTACCCGGGGAGTCATCGTGAGCGATATCGCGATCTGGCAGCCGGAGTCGGCGAAGAACTGTTGTACCTGATCGTCGAAGTCCCGAAGCTTGGCGATCGAGGAGAGTCGATCTGTCCCGTCACCGATCACTATAGCCCCGACCACCTCCAGGGTCTCTCCCGCTGCCAGGGTGAAGGGCCCGGAGGGGAGCAGGAAGCGGCGGTCGCCCGGGTTGGCGTCGAGCCAACCCGTCCCCGCCACCGGATCGCCGGAGTAGAAATACGTCGTGGGCTGATTGGTGACCGGATTGGTGATGACGGCGCCGTCGGTGAGCAGCCCGCGCAGCAGGTTGTACGATTGGGCGGCATTCTGGGGGTCGCCGCTGTTGAGGTATTGGCTGAACGCCGTGGCGCCGGGCGCCGGGTCCGAGGCCCCCGTCTTGGCCACCCTCAGGAGGTCGTAGCCCACCGCCGGTGGCGCAGAGCCATAGACCGCGTCGTTGTTGGTGCCGTTGTAGCAATAGCCCAAGCTCCGGGTTGGATCGCACCCCACCAGGTCGTCGGAGAAACTGCCCAGATCGGGATCGCTCCACAGCGCCGCGTAAAGGTTCTGGAGCAGGTTCGAGCCCTTGTTGATGATCTTGAATCGGAGGAACGCGGTGTTCCCCAACGCGCCGGGCCGATTGAAGGCATATGCGGTTTGCTGGACCTCGACACCGAGCGGCTGCGAGCCGCCTGGACCGAAGGGAAAGTGCCGCCTGGGGTCGGCATCGTTGTAGACGTGCCACAACATCTGATCGCCGGGAATGCCCAGGTCGCCGTTGGGTAAGACGCTCACGGCGGGGGCGCCATGGGGGACCGCGCCAGCATTGTAATCGCCGAGCGCCGAATCGCGCGTCCCCGCCGAGGCGTAGTGACGGTCGAGGCGATAGATCTTGTATTCGGGGCGATTCGGGTCGTCCGGACCGCCGTTCACCATGGCTCCAGGGCCGAACTCGTCCGAGTACTCCGTCACCGTGACCCGCGTCGAGTCGCTGACCACCGCACCCACCCACAAGCCGGATGCGAACACCGCGGTCTTGCCGCTTCCCTTCGGGAACTCGAGCCCCGCCGTCCCGGACCTGGTGTCCCAAGCGAACGACCCTCCCGAAGTCACCAACATGCGGATCTGGTTGATCTCGAGCGCGACCGGAGGCGGGGGCGGTATCCTCGCGAAAGCCACGGCGATGGTGTGGTCTGCGACCACATTGTAGAAGGCGTAGCTGTCTAGAGGACCCAAGGACACGCCATCCACCAGCACGTCGGTCAGGCGCCAGCCGTCGGCCACCGTGAAAAGGAAGGATTGGTTCGCTCCGTCGAGCACTTCCACCGCGCCACTGGGGAAGATGTTGCCACCCGGCCCCGCCGTGGCCGTGATCGTATGAGTGACTCGGGCGACCGCGAAGCTGGCGGTGATGGTGTGGTCGCTGCTGACATTGTGGAAGGTGTAGCTGGTGACTGCGCCCACGTAGGTGGTGTCGACGCGCACGTTGGCCACCTGATAGCCGGGATCGGGTGTAATGGTGAAGGTTTGGTCGTCTCCGTCGCTCACGTACACCGTAAAACTGGGGAAGATCGCACCACCCGGCCCCGCCGTGGCCGTAATCGCGTGCGTGATGGTGAAGCATATAACCGGGAGCGCCCCGACCAGTCCACAGCCGCTCGGCGAGCGCGCAGGCGCGCAAGGTGATGTGCTATACAAGCTGTAGTCGCCGGCCGCGGAACTGCAGAACCGCGGGTCCGCGGAGAAGTCGTGAGGCCCGGGCGACACGCCGGCGTATGGGGTCTCGCAATGGAAGACGTCGTTGCAGTCCAGGACCACCACCCCGCCCCAGGCCTGGATTCCATAACGGCCATCAACCACGATGTTCGCGAGCAGCGCGGCCTTCGAGCCGCCCTGGAGGAACACTCCGGATCCTCCGACGATCGTGTTGTTCTGGAGCAGCAGGGGGCTGGGATTGAACGCGATGTTGAACGCCTCGCTGAACCCGTTCTGGACGACGCACACGTTGCGGGTGACGCGCGTCGTGTCGGTCCGCGCCAGGTCGGAGATGTAGGTCCTCCCGTAGATGATGTTGTTATCGATTCGGGCCGCGCCGATGCCTCCCGGACCGACGTCGAGCATCTCGATCGCGGAGATGTTGCCGTTCGGGTCATTGGCATGGAACACGTTGTCGTGAATCCATGGCGTCGATTGAGACGAAACTACTTGCGAGCTCGGGCTGGATGCGTATGCGAAGAACTCGTTGCCGGCGATCTCAGAGGTGGATCGATACAGCACGATCGTCCGAGAGAGGTCGTCGAGAAAGCGGTTGTAGAGCACCGCAGGAGAGGTTTGATAGCAGTAGACCGCCTCAGCCCCGGCGTGCCGGATCGTGAAGCCCTGGACCACGGCGGCGTCGGCGCCGATCACACCGTATCCCGTGCCCTGCGCATCGATGATGGTGGAGTCGGGACCCGATTGGCTGACCAGGCTGACCCCTGGTGGAAGTTGGAGGTCGTGCTCCATGTAGGTACCGGCCGACACGAAGACGAAGTCGCCCGATTGCGCGAGAGCTAAGCCGCCCTGGATGGTGGTCGCGTCGCCCCCGCCGCCCGGTCGGACGTACCAGAAGGCCGCGCGAGCATCCGGTACGGCAAGGGTAAGAAGGAAACCCAGAGTCACAGCGACTGCTGAGAGGAGGTGGCGAAGCGAGCGCAAGATGCGATCGCTCATGAGCGACGTCACAACTCGTTTCCGCCGAAGGACTCGCGGCTGAGCTGGGACGGAGGCGAGCGTGGCCGTCAGGAGCCGGAGCGATGAGGTCATGGGGCTTCCCCCCCCCCCGGAAGGAGCTCGCGACGGCGCAGACCCGTCGTGGCACGGCTCAACCCGGTCTGGGGGATAGCAAAACACCAGGGAGCGGCGTGGGACGGGCTGTCTCGCGACAGCGTAATGCTAATCCCGAGAAAGAGCCGTGCCAACCGATTTTCCGGCACGGGCATTGGTATTGACCGAGGAATAGGGAGGTTCTTTTCGGCAGGTTGTCGACGCGCACACAAGGAGAATGCCGAAACGCCTGGATTCAGTCATCGGCCCTCGAGTTCAGGGCGAGGGCTGACCCGGCGTCACCCTCGCTGCGCGCGCGCCTCGTCGGCCTGGCGCAGACCCTCGAGGATCAAGCGGTCGAGATCGGCCTCGAGCTTGATGTCCTGGTCGGCCATGGTCTCGCCGGCAAGAAACCGGAAGCGGCCCTCCCGCCACAGCAGCAGGCCGTAGAGGAGGCGGCGCAGCGCCTCGCTCACCGCCCTCTTCACCTGGTCGGGCGCGACCGCCCCCGAGGCCACGAGCAGCGCCCCGAGACGCTCGCTCGATCCCGCCCGCTGACGCTCGAGCGCGGCGTCGAGCGCCTCGGCCGAGACCGCGCCGCGGTGGAGCAGCATCTCGCCCGAGCGGACCGCCGTGCCGCTGGTGCGGGCGAAGACCGGGCGTCCGCGCTCGACGAAGATCTCGGCCCGCTCGGTGGAGCGTTCGAGCTCGAGCCGTCCGGTGGCCTGCGCGAGCTGGAGCAACTGCAGCACCTCCGAGGGAGAAAACCGGCTCAAGTCGCCCCGCAGGGCCTCGGCACTCATCAGGGGGGTCCCGCTGCAGCCCAGGTCGTGCCTTGCCGGCCGGGGTTCATCCCGGACCCCAGCGCACGTCTCCCACCACCCGGCCGCGCGGCAGGGTCGAATCCTTGGCCATCAGGCGTAGGTTGTACCAACCCATCACCACGACCTGGATCACGGTCGCCGAAAGCAGCACACCGAGCGCGATCTCGGTAAGCGGAAGCAGTCTCTCCTTGAGATGGCCTTGTACCGCGTGGAGCAACGTCAGCAGCGCGATCAGAGTCGACACCACGATCCCGGTGAAGCGCCCGAACCAGGTGGGACGGATGCGCAACGGACCGACGAAGATGATGAGGCAGGCGCTGCCGATCACCAGGATCCCGTAGCGCAAAGCGGCCACCCCGAACATCCAGGTCGGCAGCAACCCAGCGGCGGCCAGCGCAAAGAGCATCGCCAGGTTGAAGACGATGTCCACCAGCGGATCGAGCACCGTGCCGAGCCGCGTTTCCTGCTTCCAGCGTCGCGCCAGCCAGCCATCGGCCACATCCGACAAGGCCGCGACCACGAAGACCGCCAGCGCCAGCACCAGGTGGCGCTCGAGCAGGAACAAGGCGATCCCCGGCACCAGGACCACGCGCAGCAGCGTGAGCGTGAGCGGCAGATTCAGGGCCGACAGGGAGTAGCCGTCGCGATCCCGCATCAGCCCCACACTCGCCGTGACGATCGCGAACGCCGGCAGGATCCACAGCGAGGTTTGCAGGAAGAAGTCGTAGGCCAGGTGGCGGTCGTAGGCCAGGGCCATCACCACGGCGGCCAGGAACGCGGCGGCGAAGAACCC
>DASXTP010000049.1:0-13954 GCA_036505355.1 Candidatus Eiseniibacteriota bacterium
GGAGGTGGCGGGGGACGGGGCGGTGCAGGTCACGCCCGAGGACGCCGAGGAGCTGGCCGAGGCGATGATCGGGCTGTGGCGGGACGCGGAGCGGCGGGCGGAGCTGGCTGCTCGCGGGCCGGCGCGGGCAACGCACTTCGACCGCGAGCGGTGGATCGGCCGGATGTTCGAGATCTACCGCTCGCTGCTGGCGGGCGCGTAGACGCGGGAGGGAGTTCCGCGCTCCAGGTGGAGGGCGTGGTATCCGAGGTAGCCACCCATCACCCAGAAGTAGACAAACTGATAGTGCGGACCCTGGAAGGTAGGCTCGACGAGGGTGTGAAGCTGACTCACCAGGAAGGCGATCTGGAGGGCGCGTCCTTCATAATCCCAGCCCGGAGTGGAGACGACGGTGGAGATTCGACGCCACAGCAGGACCAGGACCAGGAACCAACCCAGCACGCCCAGCACTCCCAGCTCGGAGCCGACGGCCAGCCAGTAGTTGTGCGGGTCGTTGTAGGCGAGATGATCGGGATAGACCCACCCCTGATCGAGACCCATCCCCCACGGCAGGTTGTCGGTGACGCGCCGCCACGCGTCGCGGAAGAACCAGATCCGGATCACCATGCTGCCGAGTTCCCTGGGGCTCGTGAAGCGGGCGAGGAAGCCCTGCCCGAACGGGGTCGCCAAGAGTCCGGCAAGCGCCAGGGCCACTCCCACGACCGCCAGCCATCGTCCCCGGGCCCGCCTTCCCGACACCTGGACCAGAGTGCCCCCGATGAAGAGTATGGTCGCCGCGCGCGACGCGATGATGGTCTGCATCAGGGCAATCAGGGAAAGACAGGGCCAGGCGAGCCACTTGAGCCAGCGCTCCCGCGCGCGAAAGGCGAGGTCGAGGATCAGGGGCGACAGCACCAGCAGGATGGTCGCGATGTAGTTGGCCGTGCCCCATCCGAGATCGGTCGCGGCGGCTCGATTGGTGCGAAGCTGGGCCTCGCTGAACCCTCCGCTCAAGCGCACGGCCAGGGCGCTCAGGGCAAGCGAGATGGCGCCGGCCACCAAGCCCAACTCGTACCAGCGCCGCGGCACCAGCCGCGCGATGCGATAGGCGACCCAGAAGGACGCCCAGCCGACGATCAATCGTCGCGCGCCGAGGAGGTACAATATCGTCTCGTTGCACCAGAAGACGGAGAACAGAGCCCATCCGACGAAAGCCAAATTGGCCAGCTCCAACGTCTCGAGGCGTCCGATCCAGCTCGCGCGATGGTGAAAGCCCTGAAGGAGGAGCACCCCGGTCAGCAGGCCGAAGGCGATCTCGTGGGGAAAGATCACAGAGACCAGCGGCAACGGCATGAGCGCGGGAGCCAGGACGACCAGGCTCTGCGGAATCGAATACAGGGTGAACAGGAGGCCGAGCGGGGCCGCGATCGCCAGCAACGCAACGCCCTGGAGCGAGAGCAGGCCGAGGCCCGCCCACACCGTGACCGCCACCACCGAGCCGACCGCCAGCGCCACCGGGACCCACACGCCGACGCGGCGCGGCGGCGCGGCTCGGTCGATCAGGGCCATGCGAGGATCCTCATCGGACCCCAAAGCGTAGTGGCGCATCGTCGAACCTGCAAACCGGCACTCCGTCGCCGTCCGGCCGCGCGGTCGCCGGTTCCAGCATCACGATGAAGATCGCCTACGACCTTCGCTACGCCGACGGCCACTTCACAGGCATCGGGACCCACGCCTACGCGTTGCTCGAGTCCCTCCTCGCACTGCCCGGGAACGAGCGTTACGCCGTGCTATGGAATCCCGATCTTGGCCGCCCGAGGTACCGCCTCGATCGCATCGCTGCACACCCGCGCGTGACCTGGAACGCGGAGCGGTTCAGTCCCATCCATCCGATCGGCACGGTACAGGTGGGAGCTTGGCTGCGACGCATCCGGCCCGCAGTCTACTTCAGCCCCTTCTATCTCCTGCCGGTGGCGGCTCGCTGTCCGTGTGTGCTGACGATCCACGACGTCTGGCCGCTGCGTCTGCCGGAGGGATTCTCCTGGGCGCGGTGGTTGCTCTACCGGGCGAGCCTTTTCGCCGCGCGGCGCGCCCGCTTCATCGTCACCAGCAGCGAGTTCAGCCGGAGCGAGATCATCACCCTGGTCCACGTGCCCCCGGAGCGGGTCCGGAGCATCCCGCCGGGGGTGCCCCCTCGGCTGGCGCCGGTCGAGTCGAGCCGCCCGAACCGCCTCCCCGAAGCGCCCTTCGCCCTGACCGTGGGCGACAACCGCCCCCGCAAGAACCTGGCGGTGCTGGCCCGGGCATGGGCCCGCATGGGTCCCGAGCCGTCGCTGGAGCTGGTCTCGGCCGGCCCCAACGATCGGCGCTATCCGAGTCTGGCGGATCTCGCCCAAAGCGAGGGGGCCCGCCGGGTGACGAGCCTCGGCTGGGTCAGTGAGGGCGAGCTCGATTGGCTGTACGGCCGCGCGGAGGTCGTGCTTTTCCCCACCGTCTACGAGGGCTTCGGATTCCCGCTCGCGGAAGCCTTCGCGCGCGGGGTGCCGACGGTGGCCTCGGACATTCCCGTGCTCCACGAAATCGGCGACGGCGTGGCACGGTTCGCCGATCCACAGGACCCCGACCGCTGGGCCGAGGAGGTCGCTCGATTGGTCCGCTCTCCCGAGGAGGGGCTTAGGCTTCGGGCCTTGGGACGCCAGCGCGGCCAGGAGCTGTCATTCCAGCGGACCGCGGAGGGCTATCTGGCCCTGCTGCGCGAGGTGGGGGGGGAGGGCCGCGAGCCCAATTCGCAAAACGGATGATCAGACTGTAAACGGCGCAACCGACGAGTGCCGACTCGAGGTCTCCTCCGATGGGCAGGCGAATTCGCACACGCGCGCCGGGAGCGGGAGCATCGGGTCCGAACGCGCGGGACGGCCGTGGAATGCTTCGTGCTATCCACGAGGTTGGTGAGCACCAACCCCCGTGGTGGCGTCCCGATGCACGGGGGGTTGTTGCGACCGGTTATCGAGGTGGTGTCCACCAAGCTTCGGCGGTATGCTGACGGTGGCCGCCTTCGTGACCGGGCTGATGCCCTCGGAGTGCCCCGCTGGGCCCTCGGTCCGCACGTCGTATTGCCATGTGGGACTTAGGGGGTTCAGGGGTTGGAGAGATGGCGAGCGCTCTTGCTGCGACACAAAGCCTTGACTTGGCGGGACTTGCTTGTCTACACTCTGACTTCTCTGATGGAGCCTGACCGCTGCCGCGAGCTCTGCTCGAATTGCGCCGACATCTCGCTCCGCATCCGGTCCTGAGAAACTTCCAACATCCAGCTGGCGAGGGTGGCTCATGAGGGTGCTCGTCACAGGCGGAGCCGGGTTCATTGGGTCGCATCTCTCAGAAGCACTTCTAAACCAAGGACACGAAGTTTGGGCGCTGGATGACCTCTCCACCGGCAGGTTGGAGAATCTGGCGCCGTTTCAACGTCATTCGCGATTTCGCTTTCTTGAGGGCGATGTAACGAACGCAGCCCTGGTCATGGGTCTGGTGGCCCAATGTGACCGGGTTTTTCATTTGGCGGCCGCGGTCGGGGTCAAGTATGTGCTCGAAAACCCCCTGCGCTCGCTGATCACCAACATTCGCGGCACCGAAGTGGTTCTCGAAGCCACCTCCCAGTACGGCCGTCGCGTGATCTTCTTCTCCAGCAGCGAGGTCTACGGCAAGGGGATCTCGGTGCCGTTTGCGGAGGGGGACGACCGCGTGCTGGGTCCCACCCACAAGCTGCGCTGGTCGTACGCCTGCGGCAAGGCGGTGGATGAGTGCCTGGCCCAGGCCTATTGGGAACAAAGGCAGCTTCCCATGACCATCGTGCGTTGCTTCAACACCTGCGGGCCGCGGCAGACCGGCGCGTACGGCATGGTGATCCCGAACATGGTCACGCGCGCCCTGCGGGGCGAGCCGATTCTGGTCTACGGTGACGGCCAGCAATCCCGGTGTTTCTCGGCGGTGCACGACGTTGTTCGCGGCGTGTTGCTGCTGGCCGCCAGCGAGGTCACGGTCGGGGACGTGTTCAACATCGGCACGGACGAAGAAATCACCATCGTGGGGCTGGCCGAGCGGATTCGCACCCTGTGCGAAAGCCGGTCTGCGATCGAATTCGTGGAGTACGAGAAGATCTATGGTCGCTCCTTCGAAGACATGAGACGCCGAGTCCCGGACCTCACCAAGATTCGGCGGACCGTCGGGTATCGTCCGCAGATCAGCCTCGACCAGCTTCTCGAGATGACGATCCGCGACACCTGTGAACGCATGGGGCTGCCGATCCCGGCGGGGCTGGCAGCCGCCTGATCGCCGCGGGCCGGGGCTGGCCGGCGCACGACTGAATGCACCTGATCGCGGCCTTCGGGCTGGCCTTGGTCCTTTCGTTGCTGCTCACGCCGCTGGGTGTGCGCTTGGCCTGGGCGTCCGGCTGCCTCGATCACCCCGAGGCTCGCAAGCTTCACACTTCGGCGACCGCGCTTCTGGGCGGCACCGTGGTATTCGTCTCGGCGTTGCTCGCGTGGCTGGCGCGATTGGAGCGCCCGGCGTCGACCAACACTCAGTCCCTCCTCATCCTCGGGGGAGCCGCGCTCATCCTGGCGGTGGGTCTGTGGGACGACCGTTTCGGTTTGAGCGTGGCGCTCAAGCTGCTGGGCCAAGCGGTCGCGGCTGGCCTATTGCTGGCCTCCGGCAACGTCCCCGACTTCGGCATGCCGCCGGTGGCCAACGTTATCGTCGTGGTGCTCGCGTTGGTCGCCCTCATGAACGCGATGAACTTCCTCGACAACATGAACGGGATGGTGGCAGGACTCTCGGCGATCGCTCTGGCGGGCTTTGCGTGGGGCTCGGTCGAGCGGGGAGCGTTCGGGGTGGCGGCGGCCCAACTGGCGTTGGCGGGCGCCTGCGCGGGCTTCCTTCGCTACAACTTCCCCCGGGCCCGGATCTTCTTGGGCGACGCAGGGAGCCTGTTTCTGGGCTATAGTCTGGGCGCCTCGGCGGTCCTGGCCTTTGTCGGACTGCCGCGTGGGTGGGGTCAGGCGGGTCCGTTCATCGCCTTGGGTTACCCGATCTTCGACATGATCTTCGTGGTGGTCACGCGCGCCCGGGAGGGCCGGAAGGTCTATCAGGGCGGGAAGGACCACACCAACCACCGTCTCGCGAGAGTGATTCAATGTCCGACGAGAACCGTGATCCTGACCTGGCTCGGTGGGGCCGCCCTCTCCGCAAGCGGCCTCGCGGTCCAAAGGCTCAACCTTCCGCTTCCGACGCTCCTGCTGTTGGCCCTGTGGATGGTTCTCTTCCTGTGGGCGGGGATTCGGCTGTCGGCGGTGTCGATCGAGGGGGACGAGCCGGAGTCGGCGAACCCCTAGCCGCGCCGCGGCACCCGCAGGCGCCGGCCCGCGAGCCGGGCGAGACCGACTACGCGCTGCGCGACCTGATCGCGTTCCTGGCCCGGGGCATCGTGGACCACCCGGACGACGTGCGGGTCGAGATCCTTCACCCGGGCGCGCAGGCCTCCTTCGAGCTGAACGTGCACCAGGATGATCTCGGGCACGTCATCGGCAAACAGGGTCGAACGGCTCGATCGCTGCGCTTGGCGCTCGCGGCGGCCGCCGCGCGCCAGGGCTGCAAGGCCAACCTCGAGATCGCCGACTGACGAGGCGGCGCTCGTGCGGGCAGCCTCGCGGGCCGCTCGGCTGCATCGGGACGGCGAGCGGGTCGCGGACCGTGTCGCCCGGATCACCCGGAACGCGGCGCGCTGAGGCTCCTCCCCGATGACCCTGGTGCGCATCGGGCGGCTGGGTCGCGCGCACGGGCTGAGGGGCGAAGTGGTCCTCGAGGGCACGGCGCTCACCACCCGCGAGCTCGGACAGGTCGGCTCGTTCACCTGGCGCGGGGCGAGCGGGGAGACGCGCTCCCTGACGCTGGAGGGCGTTCGCCCGGCGACCGGCAGCATGCTGGTGCGCTTCGCGGGGATCGGAGATCGGGACCAAGCGGCCGCCCTCACCCGGGGAGTACTCTTCGCCGAACGCGAGCGGCTGCCGGATCCAGGGCCCGGGGTCGCTTACACCTTCCAGCTCATTGGCCTCGAGGTGGTCACCGAGGCGGGCCGCAGGCTCGGGGTGCTGGAAACCATCTTGGAATCTGGAGCTCATCCGATCTACGTGGTCCGGGGCGACAAGGAACTGCTGATCCCGGCCACGCCGCAAGTGGTTCGAAACGTCGACCTCGACTCCCGACGGATCACCGTGACGCTTCCGGCAGGGCTCGAGGACCTATGAGGGATTCGGAGCCGGCCCCGGCGGGGGGAGAATCGCGGCGGTGAAGATCTCGGTCTTGACCATCTTCCCGGATTTCTTCGCCGCGGCGCTCGAAGAGGGCATGATCCGCGCGGCGCTCGAGCGCGAGCGACTCGAGGTCCAGGTCGTCCCGCTACGGGACTTCACCGACGACTCCCATCGCACGACCGACGACTACCCGTTTGGTGGGGGCGTGGGTATGATCATGAAGGTCGAGCCCATCGATCGGGCGCTGCAATTCCTGGGCGTGGCCGAGAGAGCGGACCGCGATCCGGGCACCCGGGTGATCCTGCTCAGCCCCCAAGGGCGGCTCTTCACCCAGGAGCGGGCCCGCCGGTACGCGACCAGGGACCACCTGGTCCTGGTGTGCGGCCGCTACAAGGGTGTGGACGAGCGGGTGAGCGAGCACCTGGCCGACGAGGAGCTGTCGTTGGGCGATTTCGTGCTCTCCGGGGGCGAGCCCGCGGCGCTGTGCGTGGTGGACGCGGTGGCGCGCCTGTTGCCCGGCGTGGTCGGCGATTTCGATTCCGTCGAGAGCGACTCGTTCCACAGCGGGCTACTCGATTCCACCTACTACACGCGCCCGGCCGACTACCGCGGCTGGCGGGTGCCGGACGTTCTGTTGTCGGGGAACCACGCGGAGATCGCCCGCTTCCGCCGCCGGCAGGCCCTGCTGCGCACCTTGGAGCGACGCCCCGAGCTGCTCCGGAGCGCTTTGCTCTCCGACGAGGACCGGCGCTTCCTCAGCACGTTGCGACCGGCCGAAGAGCCGCTCGCCGAGTGAGATCCCCGAGCCGCGCCCTGGCCTGGGCCGCGGAGGTCGGCTTTCTCGCGCTCGCGGCCGCGCTCCCCTGGTCGATTGCGGCGATGTCCATCGCGGCGGCCTGGTGCGCGGGTCTCACCTTGGCCGACCAAGTCGCCAGCCGAAGGCTGCGCTGGGCACGGAACCCCGTGGATCTCCCGGCGCTCGCTTGGCTCTTGGCGCTGCTGCTGGCCGCGTGGTTCGCCCAGGACCGTGCGGCGAGCTTGCCTCGAGTCGGCAAGGGGTTCCTGCCGGCGCTGGTCGGGCTCACCGCTCTGCACGCCGCGACCCGGTCACGCGGCGAGCGCGCGTTGAGGATCCTGCTCGGGTCGGCGAGCCTGGCTGCGTTGTGGGGGTTCGGCGTCTGGATCGAGCACGGGGCGACCTTCGCCCAGCGGGCCCGTGGCCCCGCCGGGCACTACATGACGTTCGGCGGCCAGCTCCTGCTCGAAGTGAGCCTGGCGGCGGGAATCGCGCTCTGTACACGCGGCCGCTGGCGTCTGGCGGGAGTGGCCAGCGGCCTCGCCGGGTGCCTGGCGCTGGCCGGGACCTTCACCCGCAGCGCCTGGATCGGGCTGGTGGTCTCGCTGGCGACCGTGCTCGGGCTACGGCGGCCCCGCTGGCTGCTGGGGCTGGCGATCGTGGTGCTGGTCGTCTCCGTGCTGGCACCGCCGGCCTATCGGACGCGCTTGCAAAGCGCGTTCGACCCGCGACACCCGACCAACGTCGAGCGCGTCTACATGTGGCAGGCCGGGCTGCGCATGTTCGCCGACCACCCGCTCACCGGGGTCGGGCTCCAGGACCTGCATCCCCTCTACGACGTCTATCGCTCGCAGGCGGCGCGGGAGCCGGCCGGCCATCTGCACGACGTGTTCGTCCAGATCGCGGCGACCATGGGAGCGGCGGGCCTCGGCGCCTTCCTGCTGCTCTACGCTGGACTGTTCCGGGCCGCGGGAGCTGGGCTCAAGGCGCGGCCCGGCGCGGACGGTCTGGTGGCCGGGGTGTCGCTGGGGGTCACGGGAGCCCTGACGGGGTTCCTGGTCGCGGGCCTGTTCGAGTGGAACTTCGGCGACGAGGAGCTACTCGACCTGCTCTACGTGTTGGTCGGACTGGCCTGGGCGGCGCGCTCGTGGGAAGGGCCGAAAGCTCCCGCGGACGACGACGAGCCACGCCCCCCGGACGCGTCCGCGTCGGGTGCAGGATTCTCCCCCGGATTCGGACGATGAAGGTCGCCCTGGTCCATGACTGGCTCACCGGCATGCGCGGGGGAGAGCGCGTGCTCGAGCGCATCGCGCGCCGCCATCCCGACGCCCCGATCTACACCCTGGTGTGGAAACGGGGGTCCGTCTCGCGGGCCATCGAGTCCCATCCGATCCGGACCTCCTTTCTCCAGAAGCTGCCCGCGGCGGTGCGCCGCTACCGCTGGTACCTACCGCTCTTCCCCTCGGCAATCGAGCGTTTCGACCTGGTCGGCTTCGACGTGGTGATCTCGACCAGCCACGCGGTGGCGAAGGGGGTGCGGGTCCCCCGCGGCACGTTCCACCTGTGCTACGTCCACACGCCGATGCGCTACGTCTGGGAACTCGAGCCCGAGTACTTTCCGCCCGGGCGCTTCCCGTGGCCGCTGTCGTGGTACGTGCGTCGGACCTGTGCGCGCTTGCGTCGGTGGGACGTGGCGACCAGCGGCCGCCCACAGGTCCTGCTCGCCAACTCGGCGCACGTCGCGGCGCGCATCCGCAGACACTACGGTCGAGCAGCCGAGGTGGTCCATCCGCCGGTCGACCTCCGCCGGTTCACGGCGGCCCAGGGACCTCGCGACCGATACCTAGTGGCCGGTGCCTTCGCGCCGTACAAGCGATGCGACCTCGCCATCGAGGCGTGTCGCCGTCTGGGGCGTCATCTCCTCGTGGTTGGAAGCGGGCAGGAAGAGAAGCGGCTTCGATCTCTGGCCGGGGGCGAAGTGGAGTTTCGCGGCTGGGCGAGCGACGAAGAGCTGGCTCGACTGCTGGCCGGCGCGCGCGCGCTGCTGTTCACGGGGGAGGAGGATTTCGGCATTGTGCCGGTCGAGGCCCTCGCCAGCGGCTGCCCGGTCGTGGCCCTGGGCCGCGGGGGCGCGCTCGAGACCGTGGGACGCGGAGCCCCGGAGGAATCTTTGCGACGTGTCGCCGCGGGCGGCGTGTCGCGGGTGCCGGGGGGGGTGCTCTTCGGCACGCAGAGCGTCGAGCGGCTGATCGAAGCGATGCGTCTCTTCGAGAGCCTGAGCTTCGAGCCTGCTGCGCTGGCAAGCCTGGCTCAGCCGTTCGCGGCCGAAGCCTTCGATCGGCGGTTCCAGGCGGCCTTCGAGCGCGGCTACCGCGAGTGGGCCGTTGCCGCCGGGGACCGCCGATCGGGTCTCCCCGCGCCCGAGCACTCGAGCACCTCGCGATAGATGGCGAGCGTGCTCTCCACCATCCGGTCGGCGGAATAGCGACCCTCGACCTGCTGGCGGGCACGCCGGCCCAGGGCTTCGCGGCGCGGCCGATCGCGGAGCAGGGCGACGATCTCCGCGGCCAGACCTTCGGGGTCGCCAGGCGGGGTGAGCACCCCAGTGCCGGGAACGATCGCCTCGGCATGGCTTGCCAAGTCGCTGGCCACCACCGGGCGTGCGGCGGCCATGGCCTCGATGAGGGCGATCCCCTGAGCCTCCGAGAGCGACGGAAAGGCGACCACGTCCAGCGTTGCCAGCAGCTCCGGCACGTCGCTGCGAAAGCCGGTGAGAAACAGCCGTCCGGATCGCACCAACTCGCGGCCGATCCGTTCCAGGGTGGGGCGCAGCGGGCCGTCGCCGACCAGCAGAAAGCGTGCTTCGGGCACGCGCTCGGCGACGTGGGCCGCCATGCGCACAAAGGTCGCCGGATCCTTCTCGTCGACCAAGCGCGTGATCGCTCCGACTACCGGCACGTCGTGAGCCAGGCCGAACTCCGACCGCCGGTCGGTCGCGGCCGGGAAGCGCGTCAGATCGATGCCGCTGGGCACCACCGCGAATCGCGCCGCGTCGATTCCACGCGCAGCCGCGGCGTCCCGATCGCTCCGCGAGACGCAGATCACCCGGTCCGCCTGGGCGCAGGTCAGCGACTCGGCGCGCAGCGCCGCCCAGCGGCGCAACGCCTGCTTGGGCCCCATGAAGGAGAACATGTGCGCCGTGTAGACCACGGGCCGCATCGAAACCGCGCGCGCCGCCAGGGTCCCGAGGAACCCGGCGCGACCGCCGTGCAGGTGGAGCAGGTCGGGCTCGGCGCCGCGAATCGCCCGCGCCAGAGTCCATATCGCGCCGGCCCCCATCGGGCCGAGCACCCTCACCGGAGTTCCGGCCGCCTCGAGGCGCGCGCGCGCGCCGCCCTCGATGCCGGTGATGACGCAGCCGTCCACTCCGTGAGCCCTGAGCCCGCGGGTGAGGTGGACCAAGTGCTCGGGCCCGCCCCCCACCTCGGTGCTGCCGATCACGTGGACGACCCGCATCGTGACCAACCTCCCTCAGTGTGCGCTCTCGTCGCGGAACAGCCGAAACACGGTGAGCAGGAGAATCCAGACGTCGAAGCCCAGCGACCAGTGCTCGATGTAGTAGAGGTCGTACTCGACGCGCCGCTCGAGCGGCGTGTCGCCGCGCAAGCCGTTCACCTGCGCCCATCCGGTGATGCCGGCCTTGACATGGTGTCGCAGCATGTAGCGGGGGATCGAGGCCCGGAACCGGTCCACGTAGACCGGCCGCTCGGGGCGTGGGCCGACCAGGCTCATGTCGCCGATCAGCACGTTCCAAAGCTGTGGCAGCTCGTCCAGCGAGAGCGCCCGGAGAACAACGCCGGCGCGCGTGCGCCGCGGGTCGCCCGGTTTGGTCCAGCCCGGCGCGCCCGCCGCCTCGGCGTCCGCCCGCATGGTGCGGAACTTGAGCATTGGGAATCGCCGTCCGTTGATGCCGACGCGCTCCTGCCGGTAGAGCACCGGGCCCCGCGAGTCGAGCTTGACCCACAGGGCCAGGGCGGTGAGCAGGGGGGCGAGCAGCAGCAGCCCCGGCACGGTGAGCAGCACGTCAAAGCTCCGCTTGAGGACCGCGTTCCAGCCTTGCTCGGGACTCTCCGTCACCAGGACCACCGGGGTGCCGTCGAAATCCTCCACCGCCGCGTTGAGCGTGAAGCTGCGCGCCAGGTCGGGTACCAGGCGGGTCGTCGCCGTGGAGTCGCTCAGTCGCCCGAGCGCGTCCTGCTCGGCTTCCCACTCGGCGCGCCCCAGGGCGAGGTACACCAGCTCGACCCCGGATTCCTCGACCAGGTTCGGGAGGTCCGACACCGTGCCGATCACCGGGCAGTCCGCCACCGCAGTGCCGACCAGGGATCGTTCGACCGCGACCACGCCGCGGACCGCCAGGCCGTAGTCCCGCTGGCGAAGCATTTTCTCGATCAGGCTCACGGCCGGCGGTCCGGTGCCGACGACCAGCACGTGGCGGAGGTTCCGCCCACGACGCCGCAGGGCCCGCAACGCCAGCCGGATCACCGCCCGCGCGGTCCACAGCGAGCCGATCGCGAGCGCCGCGAACAGCATGAGCACCGAGCGGGCAAGCTCGCCGCGCACCAGAAAAGATCCCAGGCCGGCCACCGCCGTTGAGAGCCCGATCCCTTGGGCCAGGGTCAGCAGTTCCCGGGAGAGCCGGGTGGTGCGACCCGACCGATAGAGCTGGAGCGCGCGCAGGACCAGCAAGGTCACCGGCGTGAGCACGGCTCCCGACCACAGATAGAGCTCCAGGGGAGGGACCCCACGCGGCGCCGGCAGGGCCAGCCCGTGGAAGCGCAGCCAATAGGCGGCGAGCCAGGACGCCACGATGAGGACGGCGTCCAGCAGGAAGACCGCCGAGGCGAGCAGCTGCCGGCTGCGGGCGAGCATCAGAGTGGGGAGACCGATCGGAAGACCGGGGTCATCGCGGCAACGTTACCGAAAGCCGGATCGGGCGCAACCCCTGGATCGGAAAGGGTGGCTCGCGGATCGGTCGTCCCGACGGCGGCAGCCCCTCGGGCCGCGGCATGCGGTCGCACTCCGGCTTGGCGTTCCTCGGTCGCCTGGCCTATACTGCTCGCCCGTTTCGTCCGCAGGCCCCGAGGCCGTGGCGTTCTTCATCGTCAGAAAGGAGCCCCCCATGGGCCTGATCGAGAAGCTGGAAGCCGCCCACCTCAAGGACGGCCGCCCCGAGCTCAAACCCGGCTACACCGTGGAGGTGGCGGTGCGGGTGGTGGAGGGCGACAAGGAGCGCCAGCAGAAGTTCCGCGGCGAGGTGATCAACGTGCGCGGCAGCGGCCTGCGCGCGACCTTCACGGTCCGCAAGGTCACCGAAGGGGTCGGCGTCGAGCGCACCTTCCCGCTCCATGCCCCTTCGATCGCCGACATCAAGGTCTTGAAGCACGCCAAGGTGCGCCGAGCGAAGCTG
Organism: Candidatus Eiseniibacteriota bacterium; assembly: GCA_036505355.1. GTDB lineage: Bacteria > Eisenbacteria > RBG-16-71-46 > RBG-16-71-46 > RBG-16-71-46 > WS-8. Next base: position 12,551 of record DASXTP010000049.1, read on the forward strand.
TTCTACCTGCGTCGCAAGACAGGCAAGGCGGCGCGGCTCACCGAAGCCCGAGAGCGCAGCGACAGCGGCGGATCGTGAGCGGACCCGCCTGGCGCCGGCTGGCGCGGGCCGAAGCTCGACTAGCGGGCGAGGCCGCGCCGATCGCAGGGGTGGACGAGGCGGGTCGCGGGCCGCTGGCGGGGCCGGTGGTCGCCGCGGCGGTGATCCTCGAGCGGGGCACGCGCTGGGAAGGGCTCGACGACAGCAAGCGGGTGGACCCGGGGACGCGGAGCACCCTCTACGCCCGGCTCCTCGCCGAGGCCCGGGCGTTTTCGTGGGCGGTGCTCGGGCCACGGATCATCGATCGCCTCAACATCCGTCGCGCCAGCCTCGAAGCGATGCGGCGCTCGGTGTGCCGTCTCGCCGTGAGCCCCGCGCTGGTCCTGGTGGACGGCCCCGACGCGATCCCGGGGCTCCCCTGCCCGCAGCGGTCGGTGATCGACGGGGACGCCCGCTTGCTGTCGGTGGCAGCCGCCTCGGTGCTTGCCAAGGTGGTGCGTGATCGCATCATGGAACGACTCGACCGCGTGTGGCCGGCCTACGGATTCGTCCGCCACAAGGGCTACGGCACCCCCGAGCATCTCGAGGCCCTGCGGCGGGTCGGGCCCTGTCCGCTCCATCGCTATTCCTTTCAGCCGGTCGGTCAAACCGAGCTCGTGCTCGAAGCCCTGCCGTCGCCGTCGCTCATGCACTAGGATGGGCGGTGCTCGGTCCCGGCGGGTCCCCCGGTGATGGGGGGTGCGATCGTTCCAGTGACTGTGGCCCCAGGGTCGGGTTCGCGCCGGGGAGAGGCTCGGCGCGTCGCTCCCGTTCCACGCGCCCCCGCCGGGGAAGGCATGACCTTCACGTCATCACGGGGCAAGGCGGGCGAGTCGGTGGCGGCGGCTTATCTGGAGCTGATCGGATTCCGGGTGCTCGAGCGCAACCTCAGGCTGGCCGGTGTCGAGATCGACCTCTTGGCCCAGGACGGCGAGGTGCGGGTGCTGATCGAAGTCAAGATGCGCGGGCGCTCCGACTACGGCGGCGCGGCTCTGGCGGTGGACCACGCCAAACGCACGCGCCTGCTCCGAGCGGCGCGCGCCCTCGAACAAGCGGGCGCGACGCAGGTGCGGATCGACGTGGTCGCAGTGGAACTCGCGCCCGACGGCGCGGGGATCCGGCACTACCGGAACAGCGTCACGGACTAGCGGAGGAAACCGGACGATGAAGGGCCCCCGTATCGGCCGGTTGCGCATCCCGGCCCGGCTGACCCAGCGCTGGCGCGCGCGCCTCAGAGTGCAGCGTCGCTGGTGGCGGGCGCGGCGCCGCTCGGTGGCCGAGGGCGAGGTGCTGTTCCCGACCGCCGGTCGCGGCATGGTGGCGGTC
>DASXTP010000050.1:0-24549 GCA_036505355.1 Candidatus Eiseniibacteriota bacterium
GCCAAGTCGCGCACGCGGGCCAGGAGATCCTCCCAGGGCTGAAACTGCAGGATCACGGAACTCTGCATGCCGCTACCTCCCCCCGACGCCTCCTGCCGCCGCACAACGGTCGGCGAGGCGTCAGGCTCCAGGCACTTCGGAGGTCTCGGCCGCGGGCGTCCTCAAGTTGAGGCCGACCACGGTGTCGAGCACCTCGATGGTCCAATCGAAGATATTCCGCCTCAGCACGGTCTCGCGCAGCGCGGCCATGCGCTCGCGCCGCGCCGCGGGGGCCTCGCAGAGCGCCGCGTGGCAGGCGTCGGCCAGCCCTTCGCGGTCGTACGGCGAGGCGATCCAGGCCCGCTCGAGCTCTCGTGCCGCGCCGGTGAAGGGCGAGAGCACGAGCGCCCCTTCCTGGTCGGGGCAGGCCGCCAGGTACTCCTTGGCGACCAGGTTCATGCCATCGTGGAGCGACGTCACCGCGCACAAATCGGCCATCCGGTAATAGGGGACGAGTTCCCGGAAATCGAGGTTGGCCTCGATCAGGTGCACGGTCGGCGCCCGGTCCGCGGGGGAGGCTCCGAGGGTCTCGGGGGCCGGGCGCGGAAAGCGTTGATTGATGCGCTCGGTCAGCGCGCGCGCGCGGGTGAGCACCGAGCGGTACTCGCGCAGCTCGATGCGCGAGGGCACGCCGATCTGGATGAAGCAGAAGCGCCCGACCCACTCCGGGTATTTCTCGAACATGCGCTCCAGCGCCTCGAGCCGTTCCGGAATGCCCTTGGTGTAGTCCAGCCGATCGACGCCCAGCCCGACCCGACAGTCGGGGGTGAGGGCCAGCCGGTCGCGGATCTCGCGCTCGGCGGCACGCGCCTCCTGGGACTCCGCCATGGCCGCGATCTCGTCGGCGTTCACCCCGATCGGGAACGGTCGCACCCAGGTGCGTCGCCCGCCGCGCGTCACCGCCAGGTGCTCCAGGTCGACGCGCGCCTCGAGGGTGGCCGCGACCGAGTCGAGGAAGTTGAGCGCGTGCTGGCGAATGTGGAATCCCACCAGGTCGTTGGCCAACATGCCCTCGAGGATCTCCCGGCGCCAGGGCAAGATGCGGAACACCTCGGTGTTCGGCCACGGGATGTGCCAGAACATGAACACCTGGAGGTCGGGCCGCCGCTCCTTCATGTATCCGGCGGCGAGCGCCAGGTGATAGTCCTGGACGAAGACCAGCGCCGGCTCGTTGCCGACCTCTTCGAGCGTGGCCTCGGCGAAGCGACGGTTGATCTCCCGATAGCGCTCCCAGTCGTCGAGCCGGAAGCGCGGCCTGACGTAGGCGATGTGGCACAGCGGCCACAACGCCCCGTTGGAGAATCCCGAGTAGTAGCGGGCGTGGTCGTCGCGCGACATCCACACCCGCCGCAGGGAATAGCGCGGGCGGTCCGGTGGGCAGGCCACCCGATCCTGGGAGTCCACCGTCGCCCGGTCCGCGCTACCGCTGCCGTGGGCGACCCAGACGCCGCCCAGCGCCTGGGTCACCGCGTCCAAGGCCACCGTGACCCCGCCCGCGTTCCGCACCCAGCGCACCTGGCCGCCCTGGCGAAAGTGGGAATAGGGCTCGCGGTTCGAGACCACGACGAGCTTGCGGCCCGGCAGCTGGGCGCGTGCCCAGGCCACCAGGTCGTCGCGCGTCGTGCGCGGCGGGCCCTCGCTTCGCTGCTGGCTGCGGACGGCGGCGCGGCTGAGCGCGTTGCGCAGCCGGTCGGGGAACTCCATCACGCCTCCTTGCGGTGGAGGGTGGGACAGAACCGGTCGGGAGAAGATATCATCCGCGGAAGTTCGCGGGGAGGACCCGAACCCCGACCTCCCGCGAGCGGCCCCGGCTCGACGAACGCGGGGTCCACGACCCGGGAGACGGCGTGGCCCGACTCAAGCCGATCTGGCTCTGTCTGGACGTGGTCGCGAGCGCGCTCGCCGGCGCGCGACGGCTGCACGTCGCGGCCGATTTCGATGGCACCTTGACGCCGATCGTCGACCATCCCGATCGCGCGCGGCTCTCGAGTCGCGCGCGCCGCGCCCTCACCGGGCTCGCCCGGCTCCCCGGGACGCGAGTGGCGCTGCTTTCCGGCCGTCGCCTGTCCGATCTGCGACGCCGCGTGCGCCTCACCGGTGCGTTCCTGAGCGGTCTCTCGGGCCTCGAGACCCTCGACCGGGCGGGGCGCCTGCGGGTTCATCTCCGACCGGAGCAGCGGCTGCCGCGGACCCTGCGTCGGGAGTTGGCCGAATGGTGCGCCCGGTTCCCGGGTGCCTGGCTCGAGGACAAGCGGTTGGCCGTGGCGCTCCACTATCGAGCCGTGCCGCCGGGGCGGCGGGCCGTGCTGGCAGCCGGCGTGCGGCGGATGGCACGCCGGTACCCGAAGGTGTTTTGCGAGCATGGCAAGCGCGTCTTCGACTTCAAGCCCCGGGCGTCGTGGACCAAAGCCGATGCGCTCGCCTGGTGGCTGCGCGGCTCGCTTGGGCCCCGGGCGGACCGGCGCAAGAAGCCAGGGCTCCTGTTCTTCTTCGGCGACGACGCCAACGACGAGCCGGCCTACGTCTGGGTACGTCGTCGCGGTGGGGTGACGGTGGCCGTCGGCCGCCGGGTCTCGCGCGCCGAATACGGCGTCCCGACCTCCGATCACGTGGTGTGGCTGCTGGAGTGGCTGGAGCGGGAGTGGCGCGCCCGGGGCCCGAGCAGGCGCGGCGTTGCCAGCCGGCGGTCCTAGCCGCAGAAGGCTTGGTCCGTGGCGAATGTGCCGAGCCGCGGCCGTCCGGCGCCCCGTCCTGGTCACGCCGCCTCCGGCGGGGCGGGCTCGACCCGGTCCCTCAGCCGGTGGGCGAGCGCCGGCGCGGCGACGATCGAGTGCAGGGTGGGGCGGGTTCGCAACGTGCGGCCTCCCGGCGAGTGCCGATCGGTGTTCCTGAGGATGCCGGGAGGTTATCGGCCGGCCGGGCCGGCGAGACGAGCATCGGATGGGTACGGGTTCGGGGGAGGAATCGGGCGTTGGGGCTCCGCTCCATCGGATCCCGCGGGCCCGCCCGAGCACGCCAGGAGCGCGGGCAGCACCAACAGCAGCAAAGGCGCCGACAGGACGAACCCGCCCACCACCGCGAGCGCCAGCGGCTTGAGGAGCGCACTCCCGGCGCCGAGCCCCAGGGCGAGCGGGGCCAGGGCGGCGACGCCGGCCGCGGTGGTCATCAGCACGGGGCGCGCCCGTCGACGCGCGGCGGCGGCGGCCGCCTGGGGAGGCGTGGCACCCCGCGCGGCGGCGGCGCGATGGGCGGCGACCACAAAGAACGCGTTCTCGGCCACGATGCCCACCACCATGATGGCCCCCACGAAGCTCGAGATGTTGAACGTGGCCCCGCCGACGTGAAGCGCCGCGAACACTCCGGCCAGGGACGCCACCACGACGGCGATCACCGATCCGGTGTGTCTCCAGGATCGGAACGATAGGAGCAGGATCAACAGCACCGCCGCCGTGGCTCCGAGCAACACGGCGGCGAGCCCGCGGAAGGACTCCTGCTGCTCGGCCCACAGCCCGCCGTACCGGATCGCCATTCCCGGTGGCAGCGCAACCTCCTCGCGGATCCTGCGCTGCACCTCGGCCATGGCGGAGCCCAGGTCACGCCCCGAGAGTCGCGCGGTCACCGAGACCATGGTGCGAAGGTCATCTCGCGCGATCTCGGTTTCACCCGGCTCGACGTCGAGCCTCGCCAGGTTGCCGAGCGGCACCCAGCGTCCGGGCGCCACCGGAACCGGCGTCTGGATCAGGCGCTGGGTGGCGCTGGCAGACGAGGGCTGATCGAGGACCACGCGCACCGGCCACGCCCGAACGCCCCGCACGATCTGCCCGGCGGAGAGCCCCGCCACCGCCGGCGTCACCACCTCGGACAGCGTCTCGGCCGACAGCCCGGCCCGCGCCGCCTCAAGCCCGGGCACGATCGAGACGTTCGAGCCGCTCACCACCACGCCGCTCTTCACGTCCACCACGCCCGGCACGCGCTCAAGGATCGAGGCCACCCGACCGGCCTGCGCTTGGAGAAGCGAGTGGTCCTCGCCGAACACCCGCACCTCGATCGGCTGCGGGTTGGTGGTGAGATCGCCCACCACGTCCTCGATGAGCTGCCCGAACTCGATCTCGAGCCCCGGCTGCGACCCTTGGATGCGGTCGCGCAAGTGGTCGATGATGTCCTCGGCGCCACGTCGAGGGCGCTCTTTCAGCCTCAGCACGTAGTCGCCCCGGTTGGGCTCGGTGATGAAGAAGCCGAGCTGGTCTCCGATCCGCCCCGACCAGGCGGCGATCTCGGGGGTGGCAGCGATGTCGCGCTCGACCCCGCTCAGCATTCGCTCGGTCTCGCTGGCCGAGGTGCCGGGTGGGGAGAGGAAGTCGAGGATCAAGGAGCCCTCGTCCATCTCGGGGAGAAATCCGGTCCCGAGCGACGCCAGGAGCGGGAAGATCCCGGCGATCAGGAGCCCGAGGGCCAGGAACGCGGGCCAGGGGCGCACGGTCCCGGCGCCGAGCCAGGCGGCGAGCCGCTGGCGCGCCCGGCTTTGCGTAGGGCGCCGCGGCGCGTGCGCGTGGCTCAGCAGCGGCACCACCGTCACGCACACCAAGAGCGAGGAGCCGAGCATCAGGGTCATGGCGAGCGCCAGCACCTTGAAGAAGGCGCCGGTGACGCCGGAAAGGAACATGAACGGGATGAAGATCGCGATCGTGCACAGGCTCGAGCCAACCATCGACGGGAAGATCTCGGCGATGGCCGCGAACCGATCGAAGGCCGCGCCCGCCGAGGCGGCCCGATGGGCCAGGTGCTCGACGACCACGATCGCGTCGTCGAGCACCAGCCCGACCGCGGCGGCGATGCCGCCCAGGGTCATCATGTTGAGCGTCTGATGCGCGAGCGCGAGGCCCAGCAGCGTCATGGCGATGCTGCAGGGCAGGACGACTGCGCCGCCGAGCCCGAGGCGCAGGCTCCCGAGAAAGAGGGCGACGACGAAGAACGCGAGGATCGCGCCGGCCAGCAGGCTGTCCTGGACGCTCTTCACCGAAGCGCGCACCAGATCCGACTGGTCGTAGAACGCCTCCAGCTTGACGTCGGAGGGCAGCAGTCGCCGATGCTCGGCGAACCATCGCCGCGCGTCGGACGAGATCCGGATCAGGCTCGACGACGGCCGGCGCAGCAGGCTGATGAGCACCGCCTCGCGACCCTGGGCGCGGTAGCGCACGAACTCGGGCGCCTCCTCGAGCGACACCCGGCCCAGGCTCGAAAGCGGGACCGGAGGTGCGCCGATGACGGGGATCGGGAACTGCTCGAGCGCGGCGAGATCGGGCGGGCGCGCGTTCACGAGCCCGAGATAGAGCTCGCGGTTGGCGTCGATCAATCCCACCGACTCGATCTCGCCCGCGGAACGGAGCGCTGTGGCCACGGTGGCGGCGTCGAGGCCGCGGGCCTGGAGCAAGCCGGGGTCGAGCGTGACGCGCGCCTCGAGCGTGCGCCCGCCCTGGATCGCGACCTCGGCCACGCCCGGGATCCGCGCCAGCTCGGGCTTGAGGACCATCACCGCCAGGTCGCGCAGCTCGGCCAGGCTCTTCGAATTCGAGGTCATCGAGTAGCCGACCACCGGGAACAGAATGGGGTTCATGAGCCGCGCGTCCACCGTCGTCCCCGGCGGCAGCGCGCCGAGCGCGAGCTGCGCCTGGGCCTGCACCCGCTGGAGGGTGAGGTTCATGTCGGTGTTCCACGCGCAGTCGAGGTTGATCTCGCACGAGCCGCGGCTGGTGGTCGAGCGGATCTCCCGGACCCCCGGGACCCGCCGGATCGACTCCTCCAGCGGTCGCGTCACCGAGCGCATCATCTCGTCGCCGGGGCGCTCGCCGCTGTCGGCGATCACGGTGATGCGCGGGAACGTGACTTCGGGGAGAAGACCCGCGGGGAGGCCCAGCCCCGCCGCGATCCCGAGCACGACCAGGACCGCGAACAGGAAGGCGATCGCCGGTCGCTGCCGGTGGAGCTGCCGAAACAGCGCGATCATCGGCCGATCGTGACGGCGGTGCTGTCGGGCAGCCCGTGCTGGCCCTCGACGATCACCGGCGTCCCGGCGGCGAGCGCGGGCGCGCGGATCTCCCGCCAGCCCGCCACGGTCGCCCCGAGCGTCACCGGGATCCACACCGCCTGGCCGGCCGCGGTCACCACCGCGATCCGCGTCGCCCCGGTGACGTCGTCCTCGACCACGGCGGAATCCGGGGCGGCCACCGCGCGCCGCGGCGCTCCCACCACCAGGGTCGCGGAGCCGAAGCGGTCGAGGGTGGGGGGCACGCCGTTCCCGATCGGAACCAGCCAGGCGAGCGTGGTCTGATCTCCCGCGCTCGCCACCGGCAGCAGGCGCTGGAGCCTGGCCACTTGCGGGGGCCGGTTCGGTTCGGCGATGGTCGCACGCTGGCCGGGCTTGAGGCGTGCGGCTTCGCGCGCCGGGACGTGAGCCTCGAAGACCAACGCTCCGCTCGGGATCAGCACCAGGATCTCTCCCGACTCGCCGACGTCGCCTCCCGGCTCGACGGCGCGCCGCGTAACGACCCCGGTGGCGGGGGCCAGGATCGGGACCCGCACCAGGTCGCGGCGCGCGAGCTCGAGGGCACGGGCCGCTTCCTCCCGGCTCGCCGGATCCCGGGCCTGGAGGGTCAGGACCTCGGCGCCGCGGAGCGCGGCCCGCGATTCCCGCGTCACCAGCCAGCCGATCCGCTCGCCCGAGCGCACCCGATCGCCCACGCGGGGCCCGAGCGACTCCACGACCGCGGCGAAGGGAGCGGCGACCGGAAGATCCCCGGACGATCGCCATTGTCCCTGGGCCACGACCACGTCGTCGAAGCGACGCAGCTCGAGCGGACGGGTTCGCACCGCGACCACCGGTCTCGGTTCCGCCTGTTCGGTCTCCGAGCGGGACCCGCAGCCGGTGAGACCCGCGCAGCAGAGTCCGATCGCGCACACGGCGCCCGCCGCTCGGGCCCGTGCCTCCCGGTTTCTCACACCCGTCCCGGGCCTAGCTCTCCCAACCGCCTTCGTCATGGTCTCAGCTCCGCGAACGCCCGCGCCCGCCGGCCGTCGGCCCGCACCTCGGCCAAGCGTTCGCGGGCGTCGTCCACAAGGCTGCGCGCGTCCAGGAGCTCGAGCAGCGAGATAGCGCCGGCCGCGTGCAGGCTCTTCGTGCGCAACAAGTGCTCGTCGGCCCGCGCCGCGCTGAGGCGCGCCAGGCCCAGACGATGGAACGCGTCGCGCCACGTCGCGGCGAGGTCGAGTGCGATCCGCTGCTGCGTACCGCGCTCGGACTCGCGGCGGATTCCCGCCGCCTCGGCCGCCGCCCGCCGAGCCTTCAGCGCCGGCGCCAAGCTCGGGTCGCGCACCGGCAGCGAGACCTGCATCGAGACCGAGGTGCCGAGATCGCGGCGCAGCCGATCGGCGAAGGTCGCGTCTGGATTCGATTCGCGGAGGTCGGGCGGCACGGCCCGCGTGAGGTCCGTGCCCGCGAGCCCGCCGTCCACCGACACCGCCGCATGCGGGGCCGTCCGGCTCCGCGCCTCGGCCACGTCGACGTCCGCCCCGGCCTGGACCATTTCGGCGAGCCCCACTTCCGGGGCGTGGTCCGGAGTGGTGGCCAAGCGCTCGAGGTCGGCCGACTCGGGGGCGCGCTCCTCGGTCGAATCGGGGGCACGAATCCTGAGGGTCGCCTCGGGCGGACGTCCGAGGAGCTGGTTGAGCTCGCGCCGGGTGGCGTCGAGGTCCCGCCGCGTCTCGGCGAGCGCGGTGGCGACCGCGTCGCGGGCCAGCATCACCCGCAGCACGTCCGTTCGGCTGCGCGCTCCGCCCGCGACCCCGGACTCGATTAGGCTGGCGAGCCGCTCGAGCCAATCGGCCGACTGGTCCTCGGCCGCGGCCTTTTCGTCGAGCTCGAGCGCATGGACCGCCAGCTCGGCCGCCCGGAGCGCCGCGTCGCGACGGACTTGGGCGGACGCCAGCGCCGCCGATCGTGCCCCGAGGGCGGCGTGCTGGCGGGTGCGGCGGCGGCTTCCGGCGTCGAGGATCGAGACCTCGATGCCGGCCTTGAGCTGATACTGCCCGAGATCGGTGAACGTCGGGTCGTACGAGCCGCGCGGGGCCACGGTGGCGTCGGTGAACCAGGAGGCCACCCACCGCGGCTTGCGCCAGGCGGAGACCGAGTCCAGGCTCGCGGCCCGAGCGTCGGCGTCGGCGGCCCGCGGGCCGGGCGCCAAGGCCCCGGCAAGACGCGCGCACTCGACGATCGAGAAGGAGTCCCGGGCCGCGCCGGCCACGCCCGGCGGAGGTCCGGCCGCAGCTCGCAGCGGGGTCGCCAACACCGCCAGCGCCAGAATCGCCGGTCCCGCCCACCACGGCCCGGCCGCGACGGGGATGCCGGGGAACCGACTCACGGTTTCCAAAGCGGCAGGCTGAAGGCGAACCGCGCCCCGCCCAAGGGCGAGCCGGCGGTGTGCACCGTGCCGCCGTGTGCTTCGATGATCTGCCGGAGGATGGTCAGGCCCAGACCCGACCCCGGCTCGGTCGCGCGCGCTTCGGCGCCGCGGTAGAAGGGGTCGAACACGCGACTGCTCTCCCCCGGGGCCAGTCCGTTTCCAGCGTCGTCCACCTGGACGTGGGCCTCGCGTTCCTGAGCGATCGAGACCTGCACGGCATCGCCGGCAGCCGTGAACTGGATCGCGTTGTCGACCAGGTTGCGGAGTGCGGCGGCGAGGAGCGCGGGGTGTCCGGTCACCAGGACCTCGTCCGGAGCGGAGAGCTTCACGTCGGTCGAGCGCGCGGGGTGACGCGCCCGCACCGCGTGCATGACGTCGAGGGCGACGTCGCTTAGGTTGACCATCTCGAACTCCGTCGATGCGTCGTCCAGGTTGCGGATGCGACGCAGCAGGAGCAGGGCGTCCACGACCTCGCGCATCGCGACGACCTGGTCGAGAGCGCGCGTCAGGCCGGCGCGCAGCTCCGGTTCCATCGCCGTCCGCGCCAACGCCAGCTCGAGTTCGCCCGAGAGCGCGGTCATCGGGGTGCGGAGTTCGTGTGATGCCTCGGCGGTGAACCGCCGCTCGGCTTGGAGCGCGTCCTCGAGCCGCACCAGCAAGCGGTTGAATGCCTCGCGAAGCGAATCAATCTCGGCCAAGCCGGATGGATTGCCTAACGAACGCGTCCCACGTTCAGCCGCGGCTGCCCGTGCTTCGGCCTCCATCGCCTTGAGCGGTCGGATCGCCCGCCGGACCGTCCACCGACCCGCCAGCAATCCTACGGCCAGGATCGGGATCGCCGACAGGAAGAGCGCGTAGGTCAGCGAGGCAAGGGTCGCGCGACGGAAACGACTGGAAAGCGAGACATGCACCCACGCCCCGCACGGGCAGTGGGCCGCGGCGGTCTCGACCTCGACGTTCGCGTCGGCGGCTTGCTTGGTTGGCGCCACCGCCATGGACGAGGCGAGGAGGTGGCCGGCGCCGTCGGTCACGTCGATCTTGAGCCCCGAGCCGGACTCCTCGTCGATCATTCCCGTGGCCGCGTGCCGAAGGTCGCCCTCCTCCAGGACCTCGTTCTGGAGGCGGCGAGCGATGCGGTTCGCCTCCGAGACGACGTAGGCATGCTCTTCACGTGCCAGGACGTGTAGGGTGAGCCACAGCATGGAGGCGCCGAAGGCCGCCGTAATGGCCACGGCCACCACCTGCTGGAGCCTCGTCAGGCGGGCCTCGAGCGACTTTCCGATCACGGCGGCCCTTCGAGCACGAAGCCGCGCCCGCGCACCGTGCGGATCGCGACTGAGCCCAGGCGTGGGCCGAGCTTCCGCCGGAGCCGGCTCAGGATGACGTCCAGGCTGTCGGAAGCGGCGGCGGTGGCCGCCCCCCACACTTCCTCGAGCAGGTGATCACGCTCGATCAGCCGACCGCGTCGGGAGGCGAGGCACTCGAGCACGCCCCATTCCCGGGCCGTCACCGGCACCTCGTCGCCGTCTCGGGTCATGCGCCGCGCCGCGAAGTCGATCAGCAAATTGTCCCACTTCATTCGAGCCGGCGGCGCCAGCCCCTGCCGTCGCGCGAGCGCACGCAGGCGCGCGTGGAGCTCGGCGAGCGCGAACGGCTTGCGCAGGTAGTCGTCCGCGCCCGCGTCCAGGCCGGCCACCCGGTCGGCGACCCCGTCCTTGGCCGAGAGGACCAGGATCGGAGTGGTCAAGCCGCGGCGGCGCAAATCGCGGCACAGGTCGAGCCCGCTGCCGTCCGGCAGCATGACGTCGAGGACGATGGCATCGAACGACTGGTTCGTGGCCAGGCGCGCGGCGCTCGAGAGCCGCGCGGCCGCTTCGACCCGGTACCCCACGTCCTCGAGAAATCGCCGGAGAAGCTCGCGTGTGGGAGGGCTATCCTCGATCAACAGAATCCTCATAGCGTCTCACATGATTGTCCCGTGCCCGGGGACAGACGATCAAGGTATCGGCCAACATACACCACGGGTTGGGTTCGGGCTCCGTTAAGGTCGGCGTATGAGCATGGGCCCATGCCCGGAAACGCTTCATCGGAGGAATTTGGGCCCCGAGGGGCCCTCGAATCACCTTCCCGAGTTCCGTCGTGGCTCGGTCCGCGGGTGCGCGGTCACCCATCGGGCCCGTGATCCCCCGCGTGCTCTCGGCGCCGGCGCTTGCGGGCGCTTTTCGGGTGCGGCTCGCGCGCTTCGTCGTCGCGCTCCCCGCTCTGTCGTTTTCCTGCGCCCTCTCCGCCGCCGGCTCCCCGGCGAGTCCGCCCGCGGCCAGCGTCCCGCGGCTGGATCACATCATCGTGATCATCATGGAGAACAAGGCCTACGAGCAGGTGCGCCAGCAACCCTATACGGCGAACCTGATCGCGTCGGGAGCGTCGTTCTCGAACTCCTACGCCATCGCGCACCCGTCGCAGCCCAACTATCTGGCATTGTGGTCGGGCAGCACGCAGGGTGTCGAGTCCAACAGATGCCCGGCGCCCGGATCGCCCTTCCACGGTGCCAACCTGGGTTGGTCGTGCCAGGCGGCGGGGTTGACGTGGCGGGCCTACGCCGAGGGGCTGCCCGCGACATCGAGTTCCATCTGTGCCACGTCGCACGGCTCCTACACCCGCAAGCATTGTCCGTGGACCAACTGGTCTAACATCGACCACGGGAACGAACGACCCTATGCCGCGCTCGAAGAGGACATCGTCTCCGGCAAGCTGCCGAATCTCGCCTTCGTGATCCCGAACAATTGTCACAACACGCATCGTGATCGCGGCGGGTGCGGGCCCGCGGAAGGCGACGCCTGGTTGGCCGCGAACCTGCCCGCGATGGCTCGGGCGGTGGGGCCGAGAGGGATGGTCGTGCTGACCTGGGATGAAGACGACAAACGCCATTCCAACCACATCCTGACCCTGTTCAAAGGGCGGTTGGTGCGCAGAGGCTACCTCGCGTCACGCCGGGTGACGCACTACACGGTGCTGCGGACCCTGTGCGACGCGCTCGGTCTGCCGCCGTTGGGGGCCGCGGCGCAAGAGACGCCGATCACCGACGTGTGGGCGCCCGACACGGCAGCGAGCGCCGGCGACCGCGCCCGGGTCTCCGACCGCTGAGCGAGCGCCGCACCCGATCGCGGCGGTGTCGGCGGGCCGCCGAATCCCACCGCCTTGCCTTGGGCGTGATGGGACTTTGCGCCGCTGACCATGCCCCGCTCCGGGCCAGGCGTGGTGGTTCCGTCGTCCCGGCCTGCAGGGTAGAGTCGCTGGCCATGTCGCTCGCCGCCGCCACCCGGCTCGGGCCCCATGAGATCCTCGCCGCCCTGGGTGCCGGTGGAAGGGGGGAGGTCTACCGGGCCCGCGACACGCGGCTCGCGCGCGACGTCGCGATCCAGGCGCTGCCTGCGCACCTCTCGCAGGACGCCGAGGTCGGCGCCCGGTTCGAGCGCGAAGCCCGGGTGGTCTCTTCGCTCAACCACCCGCACATTTGCACCCTCCACGACGTCGGCCGCCAGGATGAGCGAGGCATGGGGGACTCGGCCCAAACGGGGAGTCCCGTGAATGGGTCAAGCGACGAGAATCACGGAGGCCGACCATGAAGTGGATCGCCGTCGCCGGAATCCTGGGATGGTTGGTCGTGTTCGTCTGGGGCTGGTTGTCGCACGCCGTGCTGCCCCCTCGGCACCATCGGCATCCAGGACCTGCCCAACGAGGATGCCGTGACCGGCACGCTCCGGGTGGCCGTCCGCGAGCCGGGCTTCTACTTCTTTCCCGGCCTGATGCAGTCTCCGGGGCTGGCCTTCCTGGCCTGGTGGGAGAGGAAGGCGAGCTGAGGCTCGCCTTTGGGCTCGATCGATCCCGGGCCCCGCGACCCCGAGCGGGGGCCCCACCTTTCGATGGGGCCCCCTCCGCGGAGCGGGACGAGCGTTACGGCAGGATGAACAGCTTCTGGGTGTAGCTCGCCCCGTCCGCACGCAGGTTCACGAAGTAGACGCCCGAGGCCAGCGCCTTGCCCGAGGCGTCCGTGCCGTCCCAGGCCAGACGGTGCTCGCCGGCCTCGAAGGCGCGGTTCTCGAGCGGACGCACGCGCTGGCCGGTGACGCTGTAGACGTCGAGCGCCACGTGACCGGCGTTGCGGAGCGCGAAGCGGATGGTCGCTCCCTTGCTCATGGGGTTGGGATAAGGCGCCCACAGCATGGTCGACGTGAGGTTCCGGGCCGGTGCCACGACCCCGTTCTGCTGCGCGATCGGGGCCGGCGCCGCCAGGTGGTAAGGGCGCATCATGTCGTTCTCTTCGTGCTCGAGGATGTGGCAGTGCCACACGTACCCGGGCTCCGCGGTGGCGTCGAAGGCAAACGCAGGTGAGCCGTCCTGGGGCGCCCACCGGATCAGGATCCGCGTCACCTCACCCGGGTTCATGCGGAAGGTGTCCTTCCATCCCCTCTCATTGGGGTCGGGAGGGATCGGTTTGCCCCTGAGATAGCCGGACACCGAGACCGGCACGTAGTTGTCGGTCGGCAGCACCGGGTTCACCGCCGCGAACGCCTTCGCGTAGCGGTTGATGTTGACCTTCTGCCGGTTGAGGAGCTGGAACTGGACCAGGTGGATGTGGATCGGATGCGCATCCCCGGTCATGTTCACGATCTCCCACAGCTCGGTGGTCCCCAGCGTCGGCATCTCGGTGAGCGTGCCGTCGAAGGCGGTGCCGTTGATCAACGCCTCGAGCGGGCCCTCGAGGCCCTCCAGCTCGTTCAGCGTCATCGTCCGCGTCACCGTCGGGTTGCTGAGCCGCGTCAGGTCGGTGAGGGTGGGCGGGATGATGCTGGCGTCGGGGCCGGTCGAGGAAACGACCCGGAACAGCATGACCTGGCCGGTGGTCTGGGGATTCGGAACCTCCCCGGTCGGGAACGGCGCCTTGCCCGTGTTCTTCAAGATGAATTGGGTGCCCGGAGTATAGGCGGAGAAGTCGATGATCACCTCGCACCGTTCGGCCGGAGCCATGAGGAGCCGCGGCGACATCGGGTCGGCGGGGTCGTTGAGCACCACCGGCTCGGCCAGGTAGCCTCCGTCGGAGGCGATCTGGTGGAAGGCCGGTCCCGGCGCGCTGGTCACGCGCTCGGCCAGCGCCAGGCTCAGGAATCTCGCGTTGCACCCGTTGAGCATGCGGAAGCGGTACTTGCGCGGCTCGACGTTCAAGTACGGCCACACCTTGCCGTTCACCAGCATGACGTTGCCGAAGAACTCCGGAATCCAGATCGGGTGCTCGGGAGTCTCGCCCTCGTTCGGATACCAAAGCTGGCCGTCGGTGGTGAACATCTTGTCCTGGATGGCGAGCCCCATGTCGTACGGGGCGCTCGGCAGGCCGGCGGGCTCGTGGCCCGGATCGGTGATGAGGTAGAAACCGGCGAGTCCGGCGTAGACGTTGTGCCGCGTGTAGCCGAACGCGTGATCGTGGTACCAGATGGTGGCCGGGAGCTGGCTGTTGGCGTAGTGGTAGACCTCGTGCTTCCAGTCCGGTCCCTTCTCGGCGAAGTCGGCGGTGAACCAGGTCATCGGCCCGCCGTCGCTCTGCGGCTCGACCTCGCAGCCGTGCACGTGCGTCGCGATCGGCACTCCGGTGCTGGTCTCGGCCCTCATGATGGTGGGGTCGTGCGCGTACTCGAGGATGTTCGTCGTCCCCAGGTGGTTGGTCCACTTGATGTCGATCGGCACGCCCTTCTGCGCCACGATGGTGGCCGCAGGGTAGCTCGCCGTCGCCGCCGATGTGCCGTAGGCGTAAAGGGTGGTCGGCGGGAGCTGGCTATGGAGCTGCTGCTGGATCTGCCATACGCCGATCTCGTAGTAGTTCGGCCCCGCCATCGGCATCACGCCGGGGATCGGGAGCGGATCCAGGTACTTGGTGAGGGTGAGGGGATTGAGCTCCTCGGCCGAAGACAGGCCGGCGAGTGAGACGAGCGCCGACAACGCCAACAGCAGGAGCGAGGGCAACCGCGAGAGGGGTTTCATGGCAGCACCTCCAGGACGATGCAGACCCAGGTGACGCAAAGGGCCCGGAGGTGGCGGAATCGTCGCAGGTCATTGCATGGACCATGCCCGTCGCTACTCAGTACCGGTGCGGACACGCTCGATGCCGAACCAAGGGGTTGGGGGGAACCGAAGGCCATCGACCCTTGCGCTCGCCCTTCCGTTGCCGGCGCAGGGATGACGACGTGTCAGGACAGACCGTCAGCCCGAAGCCCGGGTCTTGCCCGACACTCTCTTGGGTGCGGATCGGAGGGTCTTGCCGGCGTGGGCTCTTCACTGGGGAGCAAGGTTCCCCGACGACCGGGCACGCAGAATGCTCCCGGCAGCCCTTGTCATGGTGCGCCAGGGATTGCGCCGGCGAGGGATCGCAGTGCTCGTATGGCTCGTGGTCGCCACGACGCGGAATCCTGTGCCGTGCTTCGCCCAGTTCACCGACGTGACCAGCGGCCCGTTGGGCGATGCCGGCAGCGGGTTCGGCGTCGCGTGGGGTGACTACGACCTGGACGGGGACCTCGACCTCTACCTCACCAACGACGGCCCGAACCTGCTGCTGCGCAACGACGGCGGGGGCGTGTTCGCCGACGCCACCGGCGGCCTGCTCGGCGATGCCGGAAACGGCGGCGCGGCCCCTTGGGGCGACTATGACAACGACGGCGATCTCGACCTCTACTTGGTGAACTACGCGTCGCCCAACAAACTGTTCCGGAACGACGGGCCGGGCGGTTTCATCGACGCGACCAGTGGCCCGCTCGGAAACAACGGGAACGGCATGGGCGCCGCCTGGGCCGACTACGACAGCGATGGCGACCTCGACCTCTACGTCGTCCGCTACGGCCAATCCAACATGTTGTTTCGAAACCAGGGTGGAGGGGGCTTCGTCGACGCCACCGCCGGCCCGCTCGGCGACACCGGGTACGGTTCATGCGCGGCCTGGGGCGACTACGACAACGACGGCGACCTCGACCTCTACGTCACCAACGACGGCAACAACAAGCTGCTCCGCAACGACGGCGGCGGCGCGTTCACCGACGTCACCAGCGGCCCCCTCGGCGACTCGGGACCGGGGCAGGGCGTGGCGTGGGGGGACTTCGACAACGACGGCGACCTCGACCTCTACTTCGCCAACTACGGCATGACCAACAAGCTGCTCCGGAACGACGGCGCCGGCGCGTTCACTAACGTCACCAGCGGCCCACTCGGCGATACCGGCAACGGAACCGGAGTCGCGTGGGGGGACTACGACAACGACGGGGATCTCGACCTCTACCTGGTGAACTACGGGACCGCCAACAAACTGCTCCGCAACGACGGCGCGGGCACCTTCACCAACGTCACCGGCGGTCCCTTGGGCGATCCGGGCCACGGCACCGGCGTCGCCTGGGGCGACTATGACAACGACGGCGACCTGGACCTCTACCTGGCCAACGACGGCGAGCCCAACAAGCTCTTCCGCAACGATCTTGCCAACGGCAACCACTGGCTCGAGGTGGATCTCACCGGCGTCACGTCCAATCGCGCGGCGATCGGCGCCCGGGTCAAGCTGGTGGCCGGAGGCGTGACCCGCATCCAGGAGGTTTCGGGGGGCTCGGGCTACCTGTCCCAGAACTCGCTGACGGTGGAGTTCGGTCTCGGCGGGGCCGCGACGGCCGACTCGCTGGTGATCCGGTGGCCTTCGGGCGTGGTGCAGAAGCTGGTCGGCGTGGCCGCCGATCGGTGTTTCAGCTTGGTCGAGCCGGGCGGCGCCGTGGGGGTGGGTGGGCCGGTGAAGGTCCCGGCGACGCTGGAGTTGTCAGCCGGGGCCCCCAACCCGTTCCACCAGGCGACGCGGCTCCGCTACGCGCTCCCCGCGGCGGGGCCGGTGCGGCTCAGCGTGCTCGACGTGCAAGGTCGCCTGGCGGCCGTGCTCATCGAGGCCCGGCAGGAAGCCGGTTGGCACTCGGCATCCTGGGACGGCCGTGCGCGCGGCGGCGTGGCGCCCGCCGGCGTCTACCTGGTGAGGCTGGAAGCGGCGGGGAAGGTCCGGGTCGAAAAAGTCGTCCTCGCACGCTGAAGGTGCACGGAGCTCAGCGTCGCTGATAGAGGCCCACCAGCTCCGCCTTCGCCAGCACGTGACCCTCCACCGCCTTCTCCAACACGGCCTTGGTGGGCTGGTGGAGATCCGGGAGCACCCTGTCGAGGGCGTAGAGTTTGAGGAAGTAGCGGTGCTTCCCGATCGGTGGGCACGGACCCCGGTAGCCCGTCTTCTTCCAGTCGTTGAGCCCCTCGAGCGTGCCCGCCGGCAGGCTCTTGGGCGAGACGGCCTCGGGGAGCGACGTTGCCCGCGGCGGAATGTCGTACAGCACCCAATGGACCCAGGTCAGCTTCGGAGCCTTGGGATCGGGCGCGTCGGGATCGTCCACGATCAACGCCAAGCTTTTCGTAGCCTCCGGGACGCCCGTCCATTCGAGCGCCGGCGACAGGTCCGGCCCGTCGCAGGTGTGCCGGTTCGGAATTTCGCCTTGGTGCGGAAACGCCGGGGAGGTCAGCCGAAGGGCCACGCGTCCCTCCTTTTTTCCGGTAGGAGCGTGGCTCGCCGCCTCCGGGGCCGGTCCGGAACTCCCGAGCACCAGAAACCCCAGGCCGATCACGACCGCGAGAAACCGTGCGCGCCCCATCTCGCCCCCATCATGGGGTGGGTCGATGGGGTCGTCAACCCTCGGGCTTCGATGTCTGCCGGCCCGTCCGGAATGGCGTGACGAGCCCACAATGGACGAATCGGAACGCTCTTGGCAACTCCGACGGCAACGCCGATCATGCCGAGAGGTTCGGCGCCACCCATGGGTCCGTGCCGGCTGCCCCGATGCGATGGAGATTCCGTGAGCCGTGAAACGCAGATCCCGCCCCAGCTCTTGATCGAGCTGGCTCGCCAGCGAGGCTGGGCACTCGAGCCCCAACGGGCGTCGGCGTTGCGTCCGCTGCTCGAGAGCCTGCTGCGCGGGCTGGCCCTCGTCGCCGAGCGGCTGCCGCCGGAGGCACCGCCGGCACCGGGCGGCCTCTCCGGGTCCTTGGTTTGAGCGGGGACCAAGCGGCGTTCCTGAGCGCGGCCGAGCTGGGGCGCCGGCTGGCGGCTCGGGAGCTCTCGCCGGTCGAGGTGGTCCAGGAGCTGCTCGGGCGCATCGAGCGGCTCGACCCCGGGCTCAACAGCTTCATCACCGTGACGGCCGAGCGCGCGCTGGCCGACGCCCGTGCGGCCGAGGCGGAGATCGCGGCCGGGGCGAGACGGGGGCCGCTCCACGGCGTGCCGATCGCGCTCAAGGACATCTTCGACACCGCCGGCGTGCGCACCACCTGCGGCTCCCAGATCCTGGCCACGCACGTCCCCGGCGTCGATGCGGCGGTGGTCCAACGGCTGCGGGCCGCGGGAACGGTGCTGCTCGGCAAGCTCAACCTTCACGAGTTCGCCTATGGGACGACGACCACGAACCCGCACTACGGCGCCTGTCGCAATCCCTGGAACCGCGATCGCATCCCCGGTGGCTCGAGCGGCGGCAGCGGCGCGGCGCTCGCGGCCGGTCTCTGCCCGCTCTCGCTCGGGACCGACACCGGGGGCTCGATCCGGATCCCGGCCAGCGTCTGCGGAGTGGTCGGGCTCAAACCGACCTTCGGTCGCGTGACCCGGCGCGGCGTTTGGCCGCTGGCCTGGACGTTGGACCACGTCGGGCCGATGGCCCGCACGGTCGAGGACGCCGCGCTACTGCTCGACGCTGTGGCGGGGCACAACCCCGAGGACCCGTGGTCGTCCCGGGCGCCGGCGCCCGGCTTTGCCCGCGACCTCGAGCGCGGCGTCGACGGTCTGCGGGTCGGGATCCCGCGGCGGGTCTTCTTCGAGCACCTCGAGCCAGATGTCGGGGGCGCGGTGGACGAGGTGATCGCGTGTCTCGAGCGGATTGGGGCGCGCACGCGCGAAGTCGATTGGCCATACGTCGAGCACGCCTATACGGCCTTTCACGGCCTGCTGGCCAGCGAGGCGAGCGCCTTCCACGGCGCCTGGCTGAGGGACCGACCGCATGACTACGGAGAGCCGGTGCGCCAGGCCCTCGAGCTGGGCAGCTTCGTTCCGGCGGTGGACTACGTCAACGCGCGTCGCATGCAGTGGCTGCTGCGGGACGGGCTCTCGGCCGCGTTCCGTGAGGTGGACGTCATCGTGACGCCCAGCCTGCCGCGAACCGCGCCGCCGATCGGAGAGCCGATGTCGCGCGAGCCCGACCGGGCGTGGAACCGATTCCTGGCTCCGTTCAACCTGACCGGGTCGCCCGCAATCTCGGTGCCCTGCGGCTTCGACCGGGCCGGGCTGCCGATCGGGCTCCAGATCGTCGGGCCGGCGTTCGACGAGGCGAGGGTGCTGCGGGTGGCGAGGGCCTACGAGCGGGAGACCGACTGGCACACGCGGCGGCCGCCCGGGGTGAGCTGAGCGCCGGTCGAAGCCGGCGGGTCCCCAGCCGCCGGGGACGTTGACCGCGTCCCGAGGGCCTCGTTAGAGTGACGCAACCCGCTCGCGCAGGGTTCACGCCGCCGGGCGCGCGGTGGGTCCATCCCGGCCAGCAGACCAACTAGGACTCGATGACATCGCCCGACGTGGTCAGGATCCGGGAGCAGTTCCTGCCGTTCTCCGCGCCCCTGCTGGGCCAGGCGGAGGCCGAGGGCGTCCTCGAATGCCTGCGCTCCGGCTGGCTGACCACCGGCGCCCAGGTCCTCAAGCTCGAGCAGGATTTCGCCGCCTACGTCGGCTGCCGGCACGCGCTGGCCGTCAGCTCCTGTACGGCCGCCCTTCACCTGGCCCTGGAGGCGGTCGGCGTGCGGGCCGGGGCCGAGGTGATCACGAGCCCCATGACCTTCGCCTCGACCGCCGCCGTGGTCGAGCATCTGGGAGCCCGTCCGGTGTTCGTCGATTGCGAGCCGGGGACGCTGAACCTCGACGTGTCGCGCGTCGAGGAGCGCATCACAGGAAAGACCAAGGCGATCCTGCCGGTCCACTTCGCCGGGCAGGCGTGCGACATGGATCCGCTGCTCGAGCTGGCGAGGGGGAGGCGACTGGCGGTGGTGGAGGATGCGGCACATGCCCTGCCGACCCGCTACCGCGCCAGGCTCGTCGGCACGATCGGCGACCTCACCTGCTTCAGCTTCTATGCCACCAAGAGCATGACCACCGGTGAGGGCGGGATGGTCGCCACCGAGCACGACCCATACGCCGAGCGCATCGCCCTGATGCGCCTCCACGGCATGAGCCGCGACGCCTGGAAACGGTATGCCGAGGGAGGCTCCTGGTCCTACGAGATCCGGGCGGCCGGTTTCAAGTACAACCTGTCGGACGTCGCCGCGGCGATCGGGATCCCGCAGCTTCAGAGCTGCGGACGCTTCCATCAGCGGCGCCGTGAAATCGCGCGGAGGTACACCGAGTCCCTGGGTGCGCTCGAGGGGGTGGGGGTCCCCAGCGTGGAGGACGAGTCGGCTCACGCCTGGCACCTGTACGTCATCCAGCTCGACCTGGCGAGGCTCCGCATCGGCCGGGACGAGTTCATCCGCGAGATGACGGCGAGAAAGATCGGTGTCTCGGTCCACTTCATGCCACTTCACCTCCAGCCCTACTACCGGGATCGCTATGGCTACCGGCCCGACGACTTCCCGAACGCATGGGGCGCCTTCCAGAAGATCGTGTCCCTTCCGATCTACGCCGGAATGTCCGACCGGGACGTGACCGACGTGATCGCCGCGGTCCAGGACGTCGTCGCGACTCACCGCCGCTGAGGTCGCCCCAACCGGCGACCGTTCGTCGGCGACGAGCGGTCCATCCCCGGCCCGCGGCGAGACACACTCTTTTCGGCCTCTCGCCTCGCCCCGTCTCTTCGTCTCGCCAATCCATCGTCCGGTCGCCGAGCGCCTCGTCCCCGACAGGCTGGTCCGATCGCGGCGATCGATGCGCCGAACGTCCCAGTCGACACGCGGCCCCTATCCGAATGAAGCCATAACTCATCGCATATTCTAATGTGACGCACCTCATTTAGTTGTCGTTAAACAATGGAGTTAATATTCACGCTTATCGCGTATATTCGTGATAGCATCACTGTTTGTCATGTGGCTCTGGAGCGGTCCCGCAGAGCATTCTGGGACATGGATCCCCGAAAGGCTAGACGGCTCACCGGCAACCATGGAATCACGCCATCATCACGCTTTCGGGAGAAACCGATGAATCCACGAACCCTTGTCAGCATGGATATCACCCCGGCTCACGCGGCTCTGAGTCTGCTGCTCGCGTTTGCCCTTGCGTTCTTATGGGGGACCGTCTACCGCAAGACCCACATGGGCGTCGCCTACAGCCGATCGTTCTTCCTGTCGCTGGTGCTGATCGCCCCGATCGTGTCGATGATCATGCTGGCGATCGGCAGCAACGTCGCACTGTCGCTCGGGCTGGTGGGCTCGCTGTCCGTCATCCGCTTTCGCACGGTGATTCGCGATACCAAGGACATGACCTTCCTGTTCTTCGCGATCGGTATCGGGCTTTGCAGCGGGGCCAATGCATGGATGGTGGCCGTGATCGCGACGGTCCTGGTGTCGTCCGTGGTGATCCTGATGCACCGGCTGGGTCATGGGCGAGCGACGTCGTCGGACTACATCCTGGTGTTCCGCTCCGACGAGAAGGAGCCATGGGAGAGACTCACCGCCGAGGCGCGAAAGTTGGTGGCGTGGCGACAGCTACGAGGAGCGGCCGACGTCGATAGCGGGGGGGAGTTCGAGTATACGTACAGTGTGCGGCTGGCGCCGGCTACGGCGCCGGAACGCATCGTGAACGCGTTCAGCACCAGCAATGGCATTCGTCAGGTGACGCTGATCGCCCCCGAAAACCATCTCGAACTGTGATCCAAAAGGCGCAGCCATGAT
The DNA here is from genome assembly GCA_036505355.1 of Candidatus Eiseniibacteriota bacterium. Taxonomy (GTDB): domain Bacteria; phylum Eisenbacteria; class RBG-16-71-46; order RBG-16-71-46; family RBG-16-71-46; genus WS-8. Next base: position 21,462 of record DASXTP010000050.1, read on the forward strand.
GTTGAGTGCTCCACTACGCTCGGGGCGCCTCGAGATCAAGTACCTCGTGAACCGCACCACGCGAACCGGTCTGGTTCGGGATCTGGCGGCCTTCATGACACCCGACATTCACGCGGGTGCGGACGGATCCTATTTGGTTCGTAGCGTGTATCTGGAGTCGCCCGACTACTCGACGTACCACGACAAGCTGGCAGGTCTGGGCGTCCGCTACAAGCTGAGGGCGCGCACCTACGGCATGGACCTTCGCGACGTCCGCATGGTGCGGCTGGAAATCAAGTCGCGCAACCTGTATCAGGTCAACAAGAGCTTCGTGGATCTGCCGCTAGACCGGTACCGGGTGGTCGAGGAGGCCATTCGACGGCGCACGCTGCCCACGGGCGGGTTCCTGGAGGCCTTTCCCGGCGCGCGCGAGTTCTTTCGCCTGCTGAAGCAGCGCAGCATGGAGCCCAAGATCCTGGTGCAATATCGCCGCTATGCGCTGGAGCGAAAGCAAGGTGGGCGCGTTCGGGTCAGCATCGACGACGACGTCCTGGCGACCCGAAATCTCGAGCTTCTGGGTCCGCTCCGGGGTGCACGGCGCCTTCTCGACTACGGGAACGCCGTTGTCGAGTTCAAGCTGGACGGCACCATGCCCTTTTGGCTCCACAAGCTGATCTCCAAGTACGAGCTCGTGGATCGGGCGATCAGCAAGTTCTGCTTTGCGGTACGGAGCGAGGCGAGGCTCTCGGCGATCGGTCGCGATGCAGAGTGACGTGTCCGGGGAAGAAGTAGCAGCCCCGGCTGCCGAGGCTGCCCCGGAGTCGCGTCGCACCATGGCGCCGCGCATGCCCTGGCCCTACCCGGCCGAAACCGGAGTCGCCATCTTTGCCCTGGCTGTGGTGGCTCTGTGCTGCGCCACCTATCAGCCCTGGGTGGCCCGCTACGCCAGCCGCTGGGCGAGTGGCAGCAAAGCGCTCTCGCTCGTGGAGGGCGTGTTCGATCCTTTCCGTGACTCCCACGTGCTGCTCGCCTCGGGGTTGCCAGTCTACACCCTCAAGATCAGGCCTCGGCAGTATGCAATCCTTCAGCAGGCCGCGGAGCAGGCGAACAAGAACGGCTGGCTGAACGACGACCTGAAGACCTGGGCCGACGCGACATTCCTCTACGACGGGTGCAGCTACGACGTCAAGGTCAGGATCCGCGGCGACCTCCGAGCCCACTGGAGCGGGCCCAAGAAGTCCTACCGGATCAAGTTCGGCAAGCAGACCATCACGGATGCGCACGGAACTCGGCAGGAGCCGATCTACTTTCAAGGCAAACACGAGATCAACCTGATCATCCCGAGCGACCGGCTCTATGCCCTGGCGCCGTGGATGTCGAGCCTGATGCGCGATGCGGGAGTGGTGACGCCCCGGGACCGGTTCGTGCTCCTCAAGATCGACGGCGTCCTCCATGGGCTCTACTACGAGGTCGAGCAATTCGACCACCCGCTCCTGGCAGCCGCCCGGCGGCCGGAGACCACGATCTTCGGCCAGAACAACCGTGCCATGCACTATGAGCACTTCACCAGGCTCGGGCGTCCTGGTTCCACCGATGCCGGACTCGATCCGGGTTCCTTGCGCCGTCAAGTGGACCCGGACGGGGATCTCGGGCTGCGCGCCATGCAGGTGCTCATCGACTACTCGCGGAGCCCGACGCCCGACGGCTTCCGACGCGTGCGTGCCGTCCTCGACTGGGACAAGTATCTGCGCTACCGCGCCGTGAGCGCCATCTGCAACACCAATCACGACCGCTTCGGCACCGACAATCTGAAGTTCTTCTACGACCCGAGCCGTGGCTTGCTCGAGCCGGTGCAGTGGGACGTCAAGCTGATCAAGATGCCGAGAGAGCCCGGCACCATCGATTTCTACAGCGGGCGCGGCACGGACGAGATCCAGCGAGCCACCCTGCTCGACCCGGAGCTGAGGCTCCAACGCAATCAATTCATCTGGCGGATGGTGGACGACGGGGGCGACCGTCTGATGGCGAGATTCGACGCCATCCACGACCGACTCCTGCCCCTGGCATGGGCCGACGTCCTCGTACCCCCGACTCAGGCGCATAAGATGCAGGAGATCCGCAGCACGCTCGAGTTCAACGTTCGTCGCGCGCACAAGGTGCTCGAGTATTCCTCGGCCAACGTAACCTTCCGCCTGCTGGCCAACGAGCGCGCGTCTCTGGACATCGCCTGCCTCAACTACAGCGGAATCCGGCTGCACGGAATCGAACTGGCTGACTCTCTGCTGTCGGGCCGGTACCGCCTGTTCGAAGAAACCGACTCCGATGGCGAGCTGGGGCCCAGAGATTCCCTGGTGGCCGAGGCGGTCGCAACGGACGGAAAGGTCCGGCTGGATCTCGACCGCTACGTGTTCCCCGATGTCCAGTACGGCTCGAATCGCGTCCACGGCGCCTATTGGGAGTTCTTCGACGCCCGGATGGGGCGAAAGCGATTTTTCGTCACCGGCCGGCTTGCCGCGGCGGACCGTGGCCCGCTCGACTTCCGGCCACCCCGGGTCGCCGTCGCAGCGGACAACGCCGTGACCGGGCGCACCATCCCCTCGGCCACCCTCGATCCGCATCAATCGGTGCCCACCAACAGCATCGGGGTGCTCGCGTACGATGCCTCGGACCCCTGGGATCTGGAGGCCGAGAGCGTATCCCTCGCCGAGTTCCTGGGCCGCCATCGCGACTTCCGAGCCAGCCCCACACACCCCGGGGCCGCCGAGTTGGCCGGGCGCACCGTCCTCGTCGGTACCTGCATCGTGCCGCGATCCGTTCCACTCCTGATCCGCCCCGGGGCGGATATCACCCTCAAACCCGGCGCCAGCGTCGTCTGCTTCGGCGGTTGCTCCGCGATCGGCACCGCCCAGGCGCCGATCCGGATCCACGGCGACGGGAGCGGCAAGCCCTGGGACACCTTCGCCGTGGTGCGACCGCCCGAGAAAGTCGTGATCGCCTACACCCACATTCGCGACGGCGGCCAGGCCCAAGTCAACGGCATCCTTTTCACTGGCGGGCTCGCCGTGCACGACGGGGATCTCGAGCTCCGGCACTGCAGCCTCACCGACAT
>DASXTP010000051.1:0-2305 GCA_036505355.1 Candidatus Eiseniibacteriota bacterium
CCTCGGACGTTGGAGGAGGTTGGTCGGGAGTTTGGGGTGACGCGGGAGCGGATCCGGCAGATCGAGTCGAAGACGTTGTCGAAGTTGCGGCATCCTTCCCGTAGCCAGAAGCTCCGCGACTACCTCGAATAACCGAACCGCTGCTTCTCAGGACCGGCCGGTCGGCGGGATCGCCGCCCGGCGGGCGACGCGGGCGTACTCGGCGGCGGCCAGGTACGGGCGCAGCCCCTCCAGGTCGAGGATCCATGGCTGATGGTTCCGCTGGGCCCAGAGGCGGAACGCGTCGGCGATGTGGGCGTCGGTCCGCGCGAGACTCCAGCCGTTGATGCGAGCCAGGTGCGCCCGGGCCTGCGTGCCACCGCCGTGCAGGTTGGCGAACCCCATGTGCTGGACGGTATGGCAGTCCGGGCACAGCGCGACGATCCGCACCAGCGCCTGCACGCGCACCCGGTCGTCGTAGCGCCACAGCTCGTGGCACTCGACGGGGCGGTGCCTGGGGCCGCGGCCCCCGCAGATCTCGCAGCGGGCGCCGGCCCGCTCCGCCACCGCTGCGCTGATCCGCTCCCAGGTCTCCTCGTCCAGCAGCTCGCGGACATCCGCGTACCAGCTCGTCTTGGGGACCAGCTCGACCCGGAGCCGGAGCGGCGTCGTTCCAGGGGCCGAGGCTTGGGTGTGCGCCAGACCCGCCGGCGCGCCCGGCTGCGACCGCGCCGCCCGGCGCCAGCCCGTTCGCACCAGCCGGTTCAGCCCACGCCGCTCCGGCCGGCTGTCGAGCACCCCACCCGGCTCGTACACGGGCCCGCCCGGCTCGCGTCCAGCCCCATCTGGCTCAGGCCCGGACCCCTCCGGCTCGCGCACGGGACCGCCTGGCCCGGGTGCCGACCTGCCCGGCTCGCGCGCGGGGCCGCTCGGTCCGCGTGCCGACCCACCTGCCTCCCTCATCCTGTGGCCCCCATCCTGCTCCCCGTGGCCACGGCATGCCGAGAGCAGTCTAGCCACTCCCTCCTGAAGTTCCAGTCACCAGTCGCGATCTGGGAGCGACGCGAGGGATCTCACGCCACTGAGTTTCACGAGGGGATTATTGAACACCTCGATCATTGACAGGAATATCATTGAGGCCTCACGGGGTTGCCCATCTTGGTAGTGCTGGTGCAGGAGGCCGAAGCGGGAAGGAGGACGACCTTCCTGGAACGGGAAACTGGTAATGGAGCCCGATCCCCCTCGGACGGAGCTTCCCGGCCACCGAGCTGGCCGCCTCCGTCTGGCCGGACCAGGTCAGGCACCAAAGGAAGTGCAGAGATGAGCATGCGGTATCTGAGCAACGCGGCCATCGCGTTGTTCGGCGGGTTCGTGGTTGTGGCCAGCCAGGCGTTCGCGCCGGCGGTCACCGCTTGGTTGGCGTTCGCGATCGCCATCGCGGTCCTCGTGGTGGCCGGTGTGTCGCAGTTGCAGCGGGGACGGGGAGTCGTCCAGCGGATCCTCGACGGGGTGATGGGGCTGCTCGCGGTCGGAGCGATCATCGCGAGCCTGGTGTTCGTCGGTCCCGCGGTCATGTGGTTGTCCCTTGCGGGAGGACTCGGGTTCGTCCTGCTCGCCTTCACGGGACTCACCCTCCACGAGATCTGGACCTACCGGGCCACCCACGGGCTGACCGTGCGGACGTTCGAGGCACCGGAGCTGGCGCGCGCCGACGGCGTGCGCAGCGCCGCCTGATCCCCAGCGCCCGACCCGATACCGAAGAGAGCTCGGCGGCCGTCAGGGTCCAACGACCCGGCGGCCGCCGAGCTCTTGTGCTCGCGCACTGCCTTCACAACGTCCCCGCCTCGGCCAACCAGCCCTTCAGACCGGTTGCTGCGGACCTGGAAGCCGTGTACGGCCTGCCGGCGCTCGGCAACGCGGCGAGCACCGGGCCGATCGGCGACACTTGGAACTGACCGGGTCGGACCGCCCCCCCGCGACCTGCCCGCCGCTGGAACGGAGGTACTGGATGGCCGACCACGAGCAGAACAAGCAGACGGTGCTCGCCTTCTACACCGAGGCGTTCAACGACAAGCAACCCGAGGACGCGGTGGCCAAGTACATCGGCTCGCGCTACATCCAGCACAACCCGCAGGCGCCCGACGGCCCCGAGGCGTTCATCCAGTTCGTCAGAGGCTTCTCCGCCCAGTTCCCAGACCTGAGCGTCGAGGTCAAGCGCGCGATCGCCGAGGGCGACTTCGTCATGACGCACAGCCTGCTGAAGACCTCGCCCAGCGACCGCGGCACCGCCGCGGCGGACATCTTCCGGCTGGAGGACGGCAAGATC
>DASXTP010000052.1:0-7900 GCA_036505355.1 Candidatus Eiseniibacteriota bacterium
AGCAGGCGGCCCTGCTGCAGCAGGTAGGTCTTGCAGGTCTCCCAGATGATGGTCGAGACGTCGAGCATGCTCTGGTGGGCGGGAAGCGCCTTGACCTGGCGATACATGGCGAGTCCGAACAGCATGCCCAGCACGCAGACCGCCAACCCGGCGAGCAGCAGCGTCACGCCAGACACCGTCGCGCCGAAGATCGTGTAGGTGGTGTCGAGGGCCGGAAGCTCGAGATCCAGCTCACTGGCGAACGCGCCGGCGCTCGAGCCGGTGATCACGGCCAGGCTCGCCACGAACCCCGCCAGTGCCGGCAGGACGTGCTTCCGCCGGGCCGGGCCCGCGGTGCTCAATCGATTCATCGAGGTGCTCCTTGAGGACTGTTGGCTCGAGGGGTGTTCGGTGGCAGCCGCTGGCGAGCGAGGCCTGGAAGCAAAGCGCTGGTGGCCCGTCTGGCCGAGTCGGCCTCGGTGGCGGACAACCCGCCCGCAAAAGACGGGGCACCATAGCCCGGGGGCCGACCCGGAGCAAGCCGAAAGCGTGAAGCAGAACCCGCGGCCGCATCGGCTTTTGCCGTTTGTCCGCTCCGCGCCACCGCGCTACCCTCCGGGAACGCCAGCGGGGACGTCCCTCATGGCCGGCAGTCCGCCGGCCGACAACCCTCTAGGCCATGGCGATGAACCCAACCGATCCCAAGTCCACGAACGTCAGCGAACGGGAGGCCCGCGCGGTCGCTGAAGCGTCGCGCGAGACCGCCTGGGAAGCGCCTTCCTTCGTGCGCGAGCTGTTCCTCGGTCGGCTTTTCCTCGGTCTCATCCATCCTCATCCACGGCCCGACGCTGACGAGCAGACGCGCGCCCAGGAGTTCCTCTCCCGGATCGAGCGCTTCTTGACCGAAGAGGTGGATCCCGAACGGATCGAGCACGACGCGCGCATCCCCCCGCGCGTGATCCAACGCTTGAAGGAGTTGGGCGCGTTCGGCATCAAGATCCCGAGGGAATACGGTGGCCTCGGGCTCTCGCAGTACACCTATGGACGCGCCATGGCGATGATCGGGACCCGCTCCGGGGCGTTGGTCGCGCTGCTGTCGGCCCACCAGTCGATCGGGGTCCCCCAGCCGCTCAAGCTGTTCGGCACCGAGGAGCAGAAGAAACGGTTGTTGCCGCGGCTCGCGCAGGGCGCGATCTCGGCCTTCGCCCTCACCGAGGTGGACGTGGGCTCGGACCCGGCCCGCATGACCACCACCGCCGTTCCCACGCCCGACGGCGATGCCTACCTGCTCAACGGCGAGAAGCTGTGGTGCACGAACGGCTCGATCGCCGAGCTGCTGGTCGTCATGGCGCGAACGCCGGGGGCGCCCGGGAAGCCGGGCCCGATCAGCGCCTTCGTGGTCGAGACCCGCACCCCGGGCGTCGAGGTGGTGGGTCGGCTCGAGTTCATGGGGGTCCGCGGGATCGAGAACGCGCTGATCCGGTTCGCCAACGTGCGCGTGCCCAAGGAGAACCTGCTGTGGGGCGAAGGCAAGGGGCTGAAGCTCGCCCTGGTGACGCTCAATACCGGCCGCCTCACCCTGCCGGCGACCTGTGCTGCGGCCGGCAAGTGGTGCCTGCAGGTGGCGCGGCGCTTCGCCGCCGAGCGCGTGCAATGGGGCAAACCGGTCGGGCGACACGAAGCGGTGGGGCAGATGCTCTCCGACCTGGCGGCGCGAAGCTACGCCATGGAAGCGATCGCCGACCTGGCCGCGCTGCTTTCCGACGCCGGCAAGAGCGACATCCGGCTCGAAGCCGCGATCGCCAAGCTCTGGAACTCCGACACCGCCTGGGAGCTGTGCGACGAGGCGGTGCAGATCCGCGGCGGCCGGGGCTACGAGACCGCGCGCTCGCTCGCCGGGCGCGGCGAGGCGCCGGTGCCGCTCGAGCAGCTGATGCGCGACCTGCGCATCAATCGCATCTTCGAGGGCACGAACCAGGTGATGCGACTGTTCATCGCCCGCGAGGCGCTGGACCGGCACCTCAAGGTGGCCGGCGACGTGGTGATGCCGGGCGTGCCGTTCGGACGCCGGCTCTCGGGACTGCTCCGCGCCGGCTTGTTCTACGCCGCCTGGTACCCCGGCCGCTGGATCGGCTGGGGCCGGTGGCCGCGCTACGCCGCCTTCGACGGCCTGGCCCGCCACCTGCGCTACGTAGACCGGACGGCGCGGCGCTTGGCGCGCCAGCAGTTCCACCTGATGGTGGTCCACGGACCGAAGCTCGAGCAGAAGCAGGCCCAGCTCTTCCGTTGTGTCGACATCGGGGCCGAGCTGTTCGCGATGGCGGCTACCTGCGTGCGCGCCCACGACGATCGGCGGAAGAATCCGGCCGATCGCACGCCCGAGCAGCTCGCCGACCTGTTCTGCCGCAACGCGCAACGCAAGGTCGAGAGCTTGTTCGAGGCGATCCGCTCCAACGCCGATCCCGAGGCCTATCGGGTGGCACGCGGGATCCTGGATCGCAAATACGACTGGCTCGAGCAGGGAATCATCGATGCGCCCGAGGCTCCGGCGGCCACGGCGACCGCTCCGGTGGCCGCGCCGGCGGCCGACCCGCCTCAGCGCGTGGTGGTCGGCAGGTAGCCCAGCGTCCGCGCGTGACGCCCCGCCGGCCCAGGGCTAGAATGTGGCCAATAGGCCAGGGAGGCGGCCAATGGCTTCCGTCCGTGAAATCCTCGCCCGCAAGGGCAGTGCGTGCGTCTCGGTCGTCGCCGGCGAGTCGGTGGCGAAGGCGGCCGGTCTCATGAACGAGCGCGGCATCGGCGGCGTGTTGGTGATGGAAGGCGACCGGTTGGTCGGCGTCTTCACCGAGCGCGACATCCTCCGCCGGGTGGTGGCCGAGCACCGCGACCCCCTCGTCACCACGGTTCGTGAGGTGATGACGAGCCCGGTCGTGACCTGCCTGCCGGAGACCAGCCTCGAGGAGCTGGGCGCCATCATGACCACGCGCCGAATCCGCCACCTCCCGGTGGTGGGCTCCGAAGGTCTCTGCGGCGTGGTCACGAGCGGCGACCTGCTCGCCTATCAAGTCGCCGATCAGGCGGCGACGATCCAGTACCTCAACAGCTACATGTTCGATCGCCGGTAGCGGTCGCTGCGGCGGGCGTGGCTCGCCCGGCCGTCGCGGCGCGGGTGGCTCCCGGGGTCGCAGCGCTCCAGGTGATCGCGATCGGTCCGCTACCGCGGGCGGACCGCAGCCGGCGGTGCCGACGTCGCGCCCGGGGCCGACAGGCGCACGATCAGCGCGCGTGCCCGCTGGCTCCATTCCGACCCGGGCTCCCCCGAGGCCAGGATCGCGGTGGCGAACCCACGCGCGTCGTCGAGGCGCTCGAGCTCGACCAGGTGGCCCGCCATGGCGTACGCGTAGGGGGCGATCTGGTGGTCGAACATGCCGGCGAGCGCCCGCACCCAAGGGGCGGGATGCCCGGACGAATCGCGCACTTCGACCGCCGGGGCGAGGTCGGGGGCGACCGCGGCGCCGAGCGCCCGGCGTGCCTCCGTCGGGACCGCGCGCGCCCACCACAGCGGATCGAACGCCTTCGCGCGGGCGCCGCGGCGCGCGCGCGCGCCGAGGTGGTAGACGCGAATCTCCGGGCCCGTCACGCCGCCTCCGGCGACGAAGCGGGCGACCGGCTCGGCCGCGTGGTCGAGCCAGCGGTAGAACCGGACCGGGGCGAGGTAGCGGTCGGGCCGTGCGCTGTACCGCCCGCGCACCGCGCTGCTCGTCACCACGTAGTCGACGGCGCCGAACAGCGCGGGGGCGTAGAACACCGTGTTCACCTGGGCGCTGCTCGGCCACAGCTCCACGTACCGCACCCTCTGATTCACCGGCACCGCGACGGCGGCGCGGCCCGCGACCACCAGCGGCAACGTCACCACGTGCATCGTTCGGCGCTGGTCGAGCCGCGCGCGCCAGCGCGGATCGGACGCGGCGTAGGCCGGGGAGCGCAGAATGCGCGCCATCTCCGGGCAGCTGCGGAGCGCCGCCCCATAGGTCTCTTGCACCACGAGCACCGTGTCGGGCAGCCGCGCCTCGAGCCAGCGCCCGGCCTGCGACTGAGTGGTGTCACGTCCGGTGGCCGCGACCCGCAGCCCGGCCAGTGCCGGCGGCAGGACGAGCGCGACGACCAGCATGGCGCCCACCCAGCGGCGCGCGCGGCCGGGAGCGCGTTCCACCACCGGCCCCGCGGCCAGTGCGGCCAGCAGCGCTGCGCCCGGGAGGGCGGGCACCAGGTAGCGCGCGAGCCCGGCGCGTCCGAAGAGCGGCGGTCCGGCAAACGCGAGGAAGAACAGCCACAGTCCGGCCCACGGCACGCCCTGGCGTCGGCGATCGAGGGCCAGCAGCAGCCCGGCCGCCAGCAGCGCCACACCGACCGGACCGATCTCCGCCGCCAGGGCCGCGAGGTAGAAGCCGACGCCAGCTTGTTCGGGGCTCCCGAGTTGGCCGGCGCCGAGGAGGTTGGCGATCTTCTGGGCGTCACTTCGCACGTGGGTGAGTTCGAACGGCAGGAACGGCGACGTGGCAAGAAACACCGCGAACGCCCCCGCCGCCGCCGCGAGCCAGCGGCGCGGCCACAGGGCTCGCGAGGGAGCGGCCACCGCCCACGCCAGCGGGACGACGAGCAGGCCCGCCGGGTACTTGGTCCCGGCCGCGAGCCCGATCAGTACCGCGCTCGCGACCAGGGTTCCCGTGCGGCCCGTGTCGCGATACGCCAGCATGCGCTCGAATGCCCACACGGAAAGCGCGGTCATGGGCGCGTCGACTCCGATCCCGCGCGTGGCGAGCAGCATCATCGGCGACACGGCGAGCAAGAACCCGGCGAGGAGCCCGGCGCCCCGCCTCACCCGCTCGCCGATCACGGCAGCCCCTGCGACCGTGGCGAGCTGGCACAGCGCTCCCACCAGGCGCCCGACCATCACCGCGGGCGTGGGGTCCACCTCGAAGGAGACGAAGAAATCCGCCGGCGACCGGTAGAGGCCCAGCCATCGCCCGATCAGGAACTGCGCCTCCTGGACGCCGAGAAACAGGTAGAAGGCGAGCGACGGATAGTGAAACGCGCCGGGGTTCCATTGGGCCCGACCGGTTTGCCAGCCGGCCATCTCGAACGCACGGCGGAACGGAAACGCCTCGTCGGTGAAATCGGGCAAGCCTTCGTGTAGATGCCAGAGGCGAAGCCCAAGCGCGGCGAGGAGCAGAGCGGCGAGTGCCGCGGCGGATGCGCGGGGCCACGTGCCTCGATGCGGTTCGGTCGAGCGCGACCGCGGACTCGCTAGCGTGGAGGGGGCGATGAGGTGGTCCTCCTGCCGTACGATCCCGCGGCTCGCACCGCCACGAAGAGCGCAACCGCCGCGGCCGCCCCAGGGAGCCATGGCCGCCCGCATGATGGGCCGACGGGCTGGGGCTTTCAAGGACCATTGGCGCCGGCGAGACGCGGCGGCCCGGGGACCGATCCTTAAAGGGCGGGCCTTGAAGCGGGGAGCGGGCCACGCGCCATTTCATGTCCCCACGCCTCACGCGCCGTTTCCGGCCCTTTGCCAAAACCCACGTTGCCCGCAGCCCGCCGCTGGGGCAGAATGTCGGGCCGTTGCCCGCCATGGAGGCGGGCGGGCGAAGAGCGAAGGGCCCACCTTCGATCTGCGCCCCATGCCGGAGCCCGTTCTCCCCACGACGAGGCCGGGGCCCGGCGATCCCGTTGCCTCCAGGGAGGTACTGGCCGACCTCGTGGCCCCTACGATCTCCTCGAGTCAAGAGCGGTTCACCCTCGCGTTGCTGCTCGGTGCTTTCGCGTTGCTGGCGCTCGCCAGCCTGGCGACGTTCCAGCCGCCGCTGCCGTTTGCCGGTCCGTGGACCGCACCGAACGCGTGCGGACCGGTAGGGGCCCTGCTGGCCTTCGGTTTGGTGTGGGCACTCGGCCGGATGGCGGCATTCGGGGTGCCGCTCCTCTCCGGCGCCTGGGCGTGGAACCGGCTGCGCGACAACCCGAGCGCTCCGCTCACCGTCCGCTCCCTGCTCGGTGGCCTCGTGATCTTCGAGGTGTGCGCGCTGCTCGGCCTCGGCGGCCTCGACCGCTGGGCCTGGTCTGGGGGTTGGGGGTTCGCAGCCTCGCTCGCCCTACGCTCGGCGCTCGGCAGCGTTGGCTCGTGGGTGGTCGGCGGGGCGCTGTTCGGAATCACGCTGGTGGCGGCGAGCGAGTTTGGATTCCATTGGATCGGCCGTCTGGCCCGCGGGCTCACCGTGGTCCCGGTGGTCGGCGTCCTGGGTGCTCTGCGGGCGTGGCGCGAGCGGCAGGGGACGGTCGGTGCCGGAGTCGCGCGCAGCGCCCCGCGCAGGGTCCGGGCCGCCCGCCCGAGCGACGCCCGGGCGGAGGTCGCCGAGCCGCGGCCGCGCCCGCGCATCACCGGCCTTGGGGCCGATGGAGCCTCCCCGGCCGCGGCCCGCGAGGAGGACCAGCTGGCGCTGCCGCTACCACTCGAACGTCGAGCCAGCCCGCGTCCAAAGCCGAAACCTGCCTCGGCGCGGACCGTGGAGCGGACCGCGGCACCTGCGATCGAGGCTCCGGCCGAAGCGCTGCCGTCCCTGGCCCTGTTGGCGATGCCGCCCCAGCAGGAGGACTTGATCACCGCCGCCGACCTCACCGCCGAGGCGAGCCTGCTGGTGGCGAAGCTGGCCGACTTCGGCATCGAGGGTCGGGTCACCGAGATTCACCCCGGCCCGGTGATCACCACCTTCGAGTTCGAGCCGGCGGCGGGCGTCAAGGTCAATCAGATCGTCTCGCGCGAGGATGACCTGGCCTTGGCGCTGAGGGCCCAGCGCATCCGCATCCTGGCTCCGATCCCCGGTAAGGGCGCGGTGGGGGTCGAGATTCCGAACCGGCGCCGCCGTACGGTGTATCTGCGGGAGGTGCTTTCGTCGTCCCAGTACGAGACCGACGATGCGGCGCTCAAGGTGCCGCTTGGCGTGGACGTCGTGGGCCAGCCGTTCGTGACCGACCTGACCCGAATGCCCCACGTGCTGGTGGCGGGCGCTACCGGTTCGGGCAAGAGCGTGTGCCTCAACGCCATCATCACCGGCCTGCTGTTCCAGCACGATCCCAAGACGCTGCAGATGGTGATGATCGACCCCAAGATGCTCGAGCTCTCCGCGTACAACGGCATTCCGCACCTGGTGATGCCGGTGGTGACGGAGGCCAAGCGGGCGAGCCGCGCTCTGCGCTGGGTGGTGTCCGAGATGGAGAAGCGCTACAAGCTGATGGCCACCTGTGGGGCGCGGAACATCGCCGCCTACAACGATCGGGTCGCCGCCGGCCAGGTACCGGCCGGTCCCGCGTCGCCCGACGGGACGGCGTCGGCGCCGCCCGAGCGACTCTCCTACGTGATGGTGGTGATCGACGAGCTGGCCGACTTGATGCTGACGGCGCCGGCCGAGATCGAGGAGCCGATCGCGCGACTGGCCCAGATGGCGCGAGCGGTGGGCATCCACATCATCCTCGCCACCCAGCGGCCCTCGGTGGACGTCATCACCGGGCTCATCAAGGCCAACATGCCGTCGCGCGTCTCGTTCCACGTGGCCTCCAAGGTCGACTCGCGCACCATCCTCGACCGGAACGGGGCCGACAAGCTGCTGGGCAAGGGCGACATGCTCTACCTCGCGCCCGGCACCTCCAACCTGGTGCGCGCTCAGGGGACGTTCATCTCCGACCGCGAGATCCGGGAGGTGGTGAAGGCGGTCCGCGAGCAGGCGGAGCCGCAGTTCAACAGCGAGCTCACCCGCTTCGGAATGGCCAGCGCCACGGAGAGCTCCACCGAGGACGACCTCTACGAGCCGGCGGTGCGGATCATCCTCGAGTCCCAGCGGGGGTCGGTGACTCTCCTCCAGCGGCAGCT
>DASXTP010000053.1:0-20235 GCA_036505355.1 Candidatus Eiseniibacteriota bacterium
GTGGACCTACCGGGCAGCGCTCGGCAGTTTCTTTTCGCCCGATGATCTGATCCTGCTCGAGCGCACCCAAGGCTTGCGGCCCGCCCTCCCCACCTTCTGGCGCTACCTCTCCGGCGACGTGTACTTCCGCGCCCTGTTCCCCGTCTTTCGATCGAATCCGCTGCCATACTTGACCGTCAACTGGATCCTCCACGGATTCAACGTTGCGCTGCTCTATGCCTGGACCCGCCGGGCAGGGGCGGTGTTCTCGCCGCGACGGTCGCCTCCGGACTGTTCGGTACGTCGCGGCTTTTCTATTCGGTCGTCGCGCAGGTGGTCGGCGTGGGGGACCTGCTTGCCCTCATGCTCACGTTGATCGCCTGTATCGCGCTGACTGTCGGAGAGCGAAAGGGCCAACTGGCAGCCGTATGTGCCCTCGCGGGTGCGCTGTTGGCCAAGGAAACCGTCGTCTTGTTGCCTCTGGCGCTGATTCTGTTGCGTCCTATGGGAAGGTCCATCGGTGCTCGGCTTCTCCGCCTGGCTCCGCTCCTGGTCGTGGGCGCGGCGTGGCTCGCCTATCTCCTGCTCACGAATGTCCAGGCGATCGATTTCGCGGGACCGGCGTACGAAACCAGCTTTGGGGCGCACATCGTACGCACTCTGCTCTCGTACGCTCAGTGGTCGGTCGATCTCTCGGCGCCGGCCCGCGACTCCGCGAGCCTAGGTTCCCACTCCCCCCGGCCGCTCGGCCTACTCGTCCACGCAATCCTGGGGCTGGGGGCCTTCCTCACACGCCAACGCACCGAGCTCTCGAGCTTTGGTCTCACGTGGTGGGTGCTCGGCCTGTTACCGGTGCTTCCGCTCGTCAGGCAGCAGAACCTTCATTACCTCTACGCTCCCAGCGTGGGCTGGCCATGGCGATCGGCGCAATGATCGAGTACCTGCTCGCTCCTTCGGCGGCATCCGAGCGAACCGCCGCTGTGGCTCTGCCGTGGCCTACCACGCGGAGTCCGTGGGTCGTCGCTTTCTCGATCATCCTCGTTCACGCCTTGGTCTCGGGCGTCTTGCTCCGCCGTCGGATACGAGACGTGTTGCCGGATGCGGACATTCCCCGCGATCCCTTCGTCCGGAAGGTCGAGATCATCCGCCGCGTGAGCGAACGCGTTCGTGCCACCGTTCCCGAGTCTTCGGCTCGAATCGTGTTCTGCACTCCGCGCATCCAGGGAACGGCCGATTTCTATATGAACCTCTTGCCCACCACCCTCGACCACGGGCGTGGGCTCCGGGCGCTCTGCCGAAACATCGACTCGGTGGCCTTCGTCGAGCGCTGGAATTCCGGGTATCGGGAGTTTGCGCTGTTCGGGGGCAGCGTGGACGACTACGTGATCCCCTTCGGCAAGGGGCCCGCCGCTCTTCTAGGCTTTGCGAGAACATTGGCCGCAAACGGCTATGGCAACGAAGCGCGGGATCAGCTCGCTGCGGCCCTGCAGGCCTATCCGCACGACCCGCGCCTTCGGCTCGCCTATGAAAGGGATCTCGAGGAGGGCACCGACACCACCGAGGTCGTCCCTGGGCGGTGATCGTCGCATCCGTGGGGTGCGGGCTGGCCGCCCCGGGTCCGGAGTCTACGCCCTCGGCTGGAAGACCTAGCCTTCGCTCATCGGGAAGCGCTCACGGCGATCGCGACGCGAGATGCGCCGATCCTGTCCCGGCCGCCGGCGGTCTTCGTTATCGTGGATCGGCAGGGTGAAGGAGAAGATGCTGCTCCATTCCCCTTCCGAGCGCACTCGGATCTCGCCGCCGTGCTGCTGCACGATCTGCTGGGCCACCGCGAGGCCCACGCCCGCGCCGTGAAGGCCGACCGCGAACGGAACGAAGAGCTGATCCAGCAGCTCCCCGGGCGGTGTGGCCCCGTCGTGAGCGACGTCGACCACGACGTGCTGCTGAACGCGCCGCGACTCGACGCGGATGCGGCCGCCCGGCGAGACGCTCTCGAGCGCATGAGCCAGGATGTTGCTCAACGCGCGACCGATGCGCTCGGCATCGAGCAGCAGCGGCGGCGCGTCGGCCGACAGCTTCTTCAGGAGCCGCACCCGGCGCCGCGCCAGGGGCTCGCCCATCTGCTGCAGCGTCGCTTGGATCATGGCGTTCACGCTCTCCATGCGCAACCGCGGCGCGCCGGGAATGACCGTCTGGGACTGCTGGTGCATCATGCGCTCGAGACGTTCGGTCTCGCGCAGGATGACCTCCAGGTACTCTCGCGCCGGATGGCCCTCCGCGAGATGCCGGTGGGCGCGCCGTGCGAAGGCTCCAATCGACGCCAAGGGGTTGCGCGTTTCCTGGGCCATGCGGGCCGACTGCTCGCCGAGCGCGGCCAGCCGCTCGCTGCGCGCCAAGCGCTTGAGCAGCTCCTGGCGCCGTTGTTCCGCGCGCCCGAGCGCGTCGGCGGTCGAAGCCTGCTCGAGCACCAAGGCGGCCTGGTCGGCAAGCGTGCGCAGGAACACCAAATCGATGCGGTCGAAGGCCATGCTGTCCGCGGGATGAAAGCTCGCCCGATCGTAGACCACCAGCGCGCCGCGCGGACGGCCGTGAGCGATCAGCGGCAGGGCCGCCAGGGCCGACATCTGGCCGGCGGCCTGGGGGCCGAGCGCGGGCTCGTCCGCCAGCCGGTCGAGGGTGACGGGGCGGCCGCGCTCGAGTGCCGCCACGACCAGCGACCGCAGCGCGCGGGCCAGGCGCTCGCGCGTTCCGGCCGGCCCGTGAGTGGTCTGGAGCACAGGGGTCCCGTCCTTCCCGACGGTCCATAAGGCCCCTCCTCGCGCTCCGCTGGCTTGGGTGGCGAGCTTCACGACCAGATTCAGGGCTTCGGCCAGGTTGAGCGGCGACACTCCAGCGCGCGCGAACTCGACCAGCGCCGCACCCTGGTCGCTCCACCGCCGCGACTCCTCGGCCAGTCGGTACGACTCGAGCGCGGCGTTGCCCACGTGCCGCAACGTCTCGAGCGCGGCCGCCCGGCGAGCGGGCTCACCCGGGCCGGACCATTCGCCGACGATCAGGCCGTAGCCCTGGCCGCCCCCATCGAGAGCCGCGACCCCTAGCGGAGCCCCCGGCGTCCACAGGTAGCCGCCTGAGCCGGGGGCATCGCCCATCGTGCTCGCGCCGCCGGACCACGCCGCGGTGAGCGGGCCATCCAAATCTTCGGCGGCGAAGCGAATCGAGCGGAGCTTCCGTGTCGACTCGGGATCGGTGCCTTCGCTGGCCTGCCGCTGGGCACCCCGCAGGGCCTCGCCCACCGGCCTCCGGGTGCGCGAGCCCAACCACGACAGCCGGCCCTCGAGGGCGGCTCGATCGACGTTCCAGACCAGGAGGTGGGCGCGGTCGAAGCCCGCCCCTTGCCGGTGAACGGCCAGGGCGAGCAGCATGCGCTCGAGGCCGTTGCGGTCGATTGCGCGGTCGAAAAGCGGGGCCAGCCCCTGGACCCGCCCGATCGGCGGCGGCTCGGTCGCCCGTCGGCGGGGGTGCCGAGGCGGGGAAGGAAAACACGAAGTCGGGTCCACGAATCTCCAAGCGAGAGGGACGGTCTGCCGTGGATCGGGGCAAGGCATGTGCCACGGAAGACCGCATATGCGAGCCGCCGAGAGGGTCGGCGTTCGGTGCGGAACGATCGACTTAAGTGCCGTTTGCTCTTGACGCTAGGATCATTCAGGCCTAACGTCCGCCGGCCTGCGCTGACCGACCCCGCGACCCACAGATCCTTGGGTGAGGGGCCGACTGGGTGTCGAGAGGAGCCGCATAGTGGAAAAAACCCAAACGCCGATCGAGGTCGAACTGAGCGAGCGCGAAGCCGAGGGGATTTATTCCAACCTGGTGTTCATTGCCCATTCGGCCTCCGAAGTGATCCTCGACTTCGCTCGAGCCCTGCCGGGCCTGCCCAAGGCCAAGGTCTACGCGCGGGTGATCGTCACCCCACAGCACGCCAAGTCGCTCCTGCTCGCGCTCGAGCAGAATCTCAAGAACTACGAGAGCCAGTTCGGTGCCATCAAGCTGCCGGGTGACTCCCGCGGTAAGGAGCTGGGCTTCAAGTCGTAGAGGGCCCCGTGACACAGGCCGGGTCGTTCACCTTCGTCCTCCATTCCCATCTGCCCTGGGTGCTCAACCACGGGCGATGGCCCCACGGTGTCGACTGGCTGAACGAGGCCACCGTGGAATCCTATCTTCCACTGTGGCAGGTCTTGCGGGCCCGCGCGGCCGGGGGCCGCAGCCTCGGGGTCACGTTGGGCATGACGCCGGTGCTCTGCGAGCAGCTCGCCCATCCCGCCTTCCACCGGGAGCTGGTCGACTATCTGAACCAGAAGATCGGCGCGGCCGTGGAGGACCGGAAGTGGTTTACCCGTTCGGGTGAGAACGAGCTGGCGGCCCTGGCGGAGCGCTGGGAGCGCGCCTACCGGTCCTCGCTCGAGGACTTGATGGGCCCGCACGGACCCAACCTGGTCGCCCGGTTCCGTCGCCTGGAGGAGCAGGGGGCGATCGAGGTGATCACGAGCGGGGCCTCCCACGCCTACCTCCCGCTGGTGTCCAGCGACTTGGCCGTCGCCGGTCAGGTGCGCACCGCCCGCGTCGCCCACCGCCGGCACTTTGGCCGCGATCCGCGGGGCATCTGGCTGCCCGAGTGCGCCTATCGGCCGGCCGGCACGTGGCCTTCCCCTCAGATCGAGGCCGCAGGCGGCGGCGCCGGGCCCCCTCGGCAGCGGCGGGGGATCGAGGAGATCCTCGCCGACCAGGGGATCCGTTACTTTTTCGTCGACAGTCACCTATTGGCCGGCGGGCGGCCGCTGGGCGTCTATGCCGATCGCTTCGAAGCGCTGCGCCACCTGGCGCGGGACGCGGGCGAGCCGGCGGCCGCCGCAGGGGGGCACCCTCCCTATCGCCCCTACCGGGTGGGTCCAAGGGCCGCCGCGTCGTGCTTTGGCCGCGACCCGGCGACCGCACTCCAGGTGTGGAGCGGCGAGCACGGATACCCAGGCGATCCCGTCTACCTCGACTTCCACAAGAAGCGCTTCCCCGGAGGTCACCGCTACTGGAGCGTCACGCATCCCAAGGCCGACCTGGCCCACAAGCAGGTCTACCGGCCCGGGGCGGCCGAGGCCCGCTGCCCCGAGCACGCCGCCCATTTCATTGCCTTGCTCGAACGCACGCTCCAGGAAGCTCGGCGCTTGCAGTCGGCATCCCCGGTGGTGTGCGCGATGTACGACACCGAGTTGTTCGGCCACTGGTGGTTCGAGGGTCCGCGTTTCTTGGGCGAGGTCCTGGATCTTTGCGACCGCGGCGGTGGGGTGGCGCCGATGCTGCCGAGCCGTTACCTGGAGCTTCATCCGCCCGACGAGGTGGTTTCGCTTCCCGAGGGCTCGTGGGGCGACGGGGGCGGCCATCAGGTATGGCTCAACCCGGAGACCCGCTGGACCTGGGCACCGGTCCATGCGGCCGAGGCGCGCTTTGCTCACCTCACGCACGAGGCGGCGGCACGCCCGCGCGATCCGCTGCTCGATCGGCTGCTGTCACAGGCAGGCCGCGAGATGATGCTGCTCGAAAGCTCGGACTGGCAGTTCCTGATCACCACCTTCTCGGCCCGCGACTACGCCGAGCTAAGGGTCACGGAGCACGCCGAGGCCTTCGAGCGCCTGGCGAGCCTGGCCGAGCGGCGCGGCAGCGGGGGCGCGCTGGGCGAGGCGGACGAGCACTTCCTCTCGGAAATCGAGCGCCGCGACGACCTGTTCCCCGATTTCGATTGGCGCGCCTATGCGGCCCCGCTCCCGGACGCGGTAGGGGTCGCCGGGTAGGTGGCGCTCAGATCCCGCTCGCGCGCGGCGCCCGCGCCAGCAGCTCGGCCAGCGCGCGGGGCGGCCTCACCGGGCGTCCGTCCGTACCCAGGAAGGGGTGCTCGGTCATTCCCCGCGCCAGCAGCTCTCCGTCGCTCTCCCGCACCACGCGGTAGCCGAAGCGCACCGAGACCCGCTTGAGCTCCATCACCCCGGTCTCGATCACGATCGCGTCGTCGTAGCGCGCCGGCTTGAGGTAGCGGCAGCGCGCTTCCACCACCGGCAGCGAGACCCCCGCTTCCTCGACCGACCGGTAGCTCATGCCCAGCGAGCGCAGCAGCTCGGCGCGGCCGATCTCGAACCACCGCAGGTAGTGCGCGTAGTAGGCGAAGCCCATCCGGTCGGTGTCGCCGTAGCGCACGCGCAGCGCGTAACGGTGCATCACGCGCCTCCGCCGGCCGCGGGCCCGTTGGGCGTCGTCTTCCAGCGCCGGTGCAGCCACAACCAACTCGCCGGGTACCGGCGGATCCATTCCTCGAGACAGGCGGCGTGGCGCGCCGTCAGGGCGATGGCCGCTTGGCGGCGATCGGTGGTCGGGGCCGCGAGCGGCGGCAAGACGTCGAGCTCGTGGCGCCCATCGCGCCTCCGAGTTCCGAATCCCATGACGATCGGCGCCCCGGTGCGCAGCGCGATCTCGGCCGGCCCGACCGGCGTGCTGCTCGAGCGCCCGAGAAAGGTCACGAACACCCCGCGGTCCCGCGCGTCCTGGTCGGCCAGCATCGCCACCCAGCGATTCTGCCGCAAGGCCTCGAACACCCGGCGGACCCCTGCACCGACCGGGATCTGCCCAACCCCGGCCCGCTGGCGCCGCTCGCCGATCCAGGCCTCGACC
This sequence comes from Candidatus Eiseniibacteriota bacterium, assembly GCA_036505355.1. GTDB lineage: Bacteria > Eisenbacteria > RBG-16-71-46 > RBG-16-71-46 > RBG-16-71-46 > WS-8. Next base: position 6,688 of record DASXTP010000053.1, read on the forward strand.
CCCGGATTCGACAGGGACTGGACCACGAAGTCCACCGGGTGCGTTCGCCCCAGGTAGGCACCCAACAGCTCGAAGTGGCCGAAGTGCCCGGTGAGCAGGATCGCGCCCCGACCGGCGTCGCGCGCGGCGATCAAATGTTCCAGGCCTCGCACCTCCGCCACCACCTCGCCCGGTCGCGCGCCCACCAGCGCGGGCAACCGGGCGTACTCGCAGGCTACCCGCCCGAGCTCGCGATAGTGCTCGACCAGGATCCGCTGCCGTTCGCCGAGCGACTTTTCCGGAAAGGCTTGAGCCAAGTTGTGCTCCGCCACCTGGCGTCGCACCCCCAGGATTCGCGCTGCATCTCCGAGCGCGGCCCCCAGGGCCAGCGAGGCACGCCACGGCAGGGCTTCGACGCCGGCCGAAAACGAGCGCACGAGCAGGATCATAGCCAAGCGGTCCGGGCTCATCACCCGGCCCCCGGCGATCCCCCGCGCGCCCAGCGCTGGCCGGGCCGCGCGATCGCCGCCCCCGCCCACTGGAGCGCGAGCAGGCCGGACAGCGTCTCGGCGATCGACAGGCCGGACGCCTCGGCGAGTGTTTCGAGTGTCCGCGCCTCCGAGCCGAGCGCCTCCAGCAGCCGCGCTTCCGGCGACCCGCTCCCGCTCGCCACTGGGCTCGATTCCCCGTGGGCCCGACCCCAGGCACCGAGCGCCTCCAGCACGTCGGCCGCCCCCGTACAGAGCCGTGCCCCCGAGCGGATCAGGGCATGGCAGCCTCGCGACGTCTCGCGCTCCAGGTCGCCCGGCACCGCCAGCACCGGCCGCCCGAGCCGCGTGGCGGCGGCGGCGGTCGACAGCGCTCCGCTGCGCGCGGCGGCCTCGACCACCACGGTCGAGCCCGCCAGCGCAGCGATCAATCGGTTCCGTTTGACGAAGTCGCCGCGGTAGCGGGGTGGTCCGCTCACGACCTCAGTGAGCAACGTGCCCTGGCCCGCGATCACGTCGGCCAGCCCCTGGTGGTGCCGCGGCGTCACCTCGTCCAGCCCGCTCGGCAGCACGGCCACGGTGCGGCCCCCGGCGTCGAGCGCCCCGCGGTGTGCGGCCTGATCGATCCCCCGCGCCAGCCCACTCACCACCGTGAGGCCGATGCGGGCGAGGTCCCCGGCCAGTCGGCCGGCCTGGCGGAGGCCGTACGGCGAGGCCGCTCGCGATCCGACGATCGCGACCATTTCCCGGGGTTCGGGAACGTTTCCACCCCGAAGGAACACCACCCGCGGTGCCGTAGCGCGCAGGTCGGCGAGCCCGCTCGGGTAGTCGGGATCCCCGGCCACGCGGGCGCGCGCGTCCAACGCGACGAGCAGGCCAGCGAGCCGCCGCGCAATGGCACGACGCCCCTCACCCGCCGCGGACCATGCCGCAGCGGGGTCGTCCGCCAGTTCACCCGCGGACAGCTCGCGCAGGATCAGGACCTCAAGCGGACGTGTCGACACGCCGCCCCTCGGGCCCATGAGGCCGGGGGTCGGTGGCGGCGGGAGCGGGGACGGCCTCCCATTCGAGGCCTTCCTCGCTGGAACGCACTTCGGGGCTGTCGTCGCTCCAGGCATCGCCCCCCTCGATCGACATCAGCCGATCGTTGCGCATCATGCGCTCGATGCGTCGAGCCAGAAGGGGGTCACGGGCCGAGATCTCCTCGAAACGCCGTCGCCTCGGCCCGGGCGGCTGTCGGCTCAGCTCGCGGGCGATCCGGATCGTCCCGCCACCGTGCCCGATCGCGACCAGAGCCTCGAGCGCCGCCTTGGCCACCGTCTCATTGCCGTCGTCGGTGAGCCGGAAGAGCGGCGGCACGGCGTCCCGGTGGGCGAAGCGCCCCAGCACCCGGGCGGCACTGGTCCGCGTGAACCACAGCCCCTGCTCGAGCAGGGGCAGCAACACCACGCTCGAGCTGGGACCGACCCGCATCAAGGCGTCCTCGGCCAGCTCCCGCAAGTACCAGGACTCGTCGCACAGGCATTCCACCAGCAACGACAGCGCCTCGGCATCGTTTCGCTGCTCGAGGCTCCTGACGTACTCGCGTTTGCCGGCCAGCCCGCGCGAGTTCAGCGCGTCGAACGGCTTGCTCTGGGCGTAGGTGTCGTCACTCATCCCCGAATCCCTCGGGAACCTCTCGCGGCGCAACGGGGATCTCGGCGCGGACCCGCTCCCACATCGCCTCCAGCAGCCCCTCCATGCCGAGCCCGCTGTGCGCGCTGACCAGCAGCGCATGCGGCAGATCGACCCGCTCCGGTGCGCCCGCCCGCCGCTCAGGGGGCAGCAGGTCACCTTTGGACAGCACCACGAGGCGGGGCTTGGCCCGCAGCGCCGGACTGTAGCATTCCAGCTCGCGCTCGACGAGTTCCAGGTCCCGGGCGGGCGAATCAGCGGCGACATCCACCATCAGCACCAACACCCGGGTGCGCTCCACGTGCCGCAGGAACTCGAGCCCCAGTCCCTTGCCGAGGTGAGCCCCCTCGATGAGCCCCGGCAGATCCGCCACCGAGAATCGCCGGTGATCCGAAAGCTCCACCCATCCCAGGTTCGGCTCCAGGGTGGTGAAAGGATAGGGGCCGGTGCGCGGGCGCGCCCGCGAGATGCGGGCCAACAACGTGGACTTTCCCGCGTTGGGGAGCCCCAACAGGCCGACGTCGGCGATCAGCTTCAGCTCGAGCTCGAGCACTCGCTCCTCCCCGGGCTCACCGGGATCGGCACGACGCGGGGCTTGGCGGGTCGAGGTCGCGAAGCGGGCGTTGCCGCGGCCCCCACGGCCGCCTCGCGCCGCAATCCAGCGCGCCCCAGGCTCGACCAGGTCGACCAGCACCTCGCCGGTCTCGGCGTGCTTCACCACCGTTCCCGGGGGGACCCCAATCACCAGGTCGTCGCCGTCCTTTCCGGTGCGGCGATTGCCCGAGCCCGCGCGGCCGTCCGATGCGCGGTAACGCGACTGCTCGCGACAATCGAGCAGCGTGCGCGCCTGGGGTTCGGCCACCAGCCAGACGCTCCCGCCACGCCCGCCGTCGCCCCCGTCCGGTCCACCGCGCGGCACGTACTTCTCGCGCCGGAAGCTGATGCATCCGTTTCCGCCCTTGCCGGCAACGACGTGGATCCTGGCGAGGTCGATCAGCACGTCCGCTCGTCGACTCGGCGGGTGCCATTCCCGTTGCCGGTGCGGGGCATCGCCCAACCAACCGCGACTGGCCCCCTCGACCGCTGGTCGCGATCCGGGGTCGGGCGACGACCGGCGGCACTACGGAACGTCGCGGCCACGGGCAGCAAGCCTCCCGCCCGCGCCACCGCGATCTCTCGAGTCGAGAGCTCGTGACGAACCGTGTACTGGGTGCCTTGGGTCAGGTTGCGGACCACGAGCGGCTTCTGCACCTCGAGGCCATCGGCCAAGTCGGGGATCTCCAGTTCGTCGCCCGAAGCCACGTGATCGTAGTCCTCGCGTGCTGCGAAGCGCAGGGCCAGCCCACCAAGGAGCAGAAACTGGCGGCGGAACGGGGGTGCCAACGAGCACGCCAAGACCGCCCGCACGCCGAGCTGGGCCAGGACCAGCGCGGCCTGCGGGCGCCCCGGACCGGCGCCGAATCCCGCCCCCGCGACCACCCATCCACCCCCCTCGCTGGTCGCCCGCGCCACGAAGCCCGCATCCAGCCCTGCGAACGTGAAGTGACTGAGAACGGGAATCCGGGCCCGCGATCGCCACGTGCGAGGACCCCAGGGCAGGATCTGCTCGATCCGCAGGTGATCCGGGGCCTTGAGCAGCACCGTGCCTCGCAGCGGACCCTCGATCGGCCGACCGAGTGGGATTCCCGGCGCAGCCGATGGCCCCTCGCTCGGTGGATCGGTCACCGGCCGGATCAGCAGGCCGTCATCCAACACCTGGGACTCGTCGGGCTCGGTCACGATCTCGCCCTGGCCGGGATCCAGCACCCGCGGATCCATGATCACGCCAGCGACCGCGCTGGCGGCGCACACCTCGGGCCCGGCGACGTCGAGTTCCCACCCCATCGCCGGGTCGCCGGCCTCGGACGCACCGGGACCGACGCCGAAGCCGAGTGCGACCCCCTGGTAGGGATGCATCGCCTGCCGCGCGTCCTCGTCGCCGTGCACCACGCGCGCGCCGGCTGCGATCAGCTCCGCCAGCACGCCCCGCCGGGCAGCCGTCTGCCAGACCTGACGGCTCCCGACCGCGACCACCAGGTTCACGTCCGGATGAACCTTGCGCCCGCGGAGTCGCCGCACGAACCGAGTGAGGTCTTCCACGTCGGCGTCGCGGCCGATCCACACGCCGCGAATCGGGCGCCCGACGATCTCGCGCGCCCGCATCACGTCGCCGCCGTCGGCCCGGGCGACCAGCGGCTCGAGGGTCGCGACGTCGAGCTCGAGTCGCTGGTCGCACTCGGCATCCGACTCGGAACCCAACGCCTTCCAGTCGGCCTCGCGTCCCTGCCCTTTGAGGAACCGCCGCGTCTCCTCGTCGGATGGGAAGACCACCGCGCGCGCCCCCAGCTCGGCCGCCCGGCGTGCCACCGACAGTCGATCGCTGACCGTCAGCGCGCGGGCACCCGACGTCAGCACCTCGATCACGCGGCCTCCGGCGCCCCGTCCTCCGAGCCTGCGTTTCAGCTCCAGCACTACGTCCTGCCCGCCCACCCAGGCCGACGGGCGACCGACCAGCGCCACGCCCAGGACCTCGGTTCGCGGCATGGTATAGGGGAGACCGGCCAGCGCCGCGGCGACCTCGACCTCGCTGGCAACGAAACCCAACACCCCGAGCGCCCCGCAGGCCGCGATCCCCGACTCGATGCCGAGTGCGGTTCGGCCCGGAGCCGCGAAGCGCGAGCAATAGACATGCGAACCGATGCCGTTGCCGGAGCGCGAGAACGTGGCTCGGCATCGCCGACTCGTGCGCTCGAGGTAGATCTGCTCTTGAGCGCTCTCGATGCCGCACAGCGCCCCCGGGGCGCCGCACACCAGCGCCAGCTCGATCGCAATGCGCCCCCCCCCGGCCGCCTCGAAGGCCCGCAGCACCAAGGAGCCGTCGGGTCCGTCGACCAGGGCGTGGTCGATCCGCAGCGCCAACGCGCCGTCCCCGGCCCCCGCGCCGTCGAGCGGGCCGCCAAAGGCCACGCGATGCGACTCGATCAGATGATGCGTCAGGCCCTTCGACACCTCTCGCCTCCGGTCATTCGCCGGCGGAACCGGCACCCTTGCCCCGCGAAGGCGACGGGGGTTTGGAGGCGCCCTTGCCCTGCTTGCCCTCGCCGGCTGCTCCCGAGCCACCCGCGGTCCGCTCCTGCTTGGCCTTCTCTCGGTACGAGGGGCTTCGATGGTCCGTGATGTAGAAACCGGATCCCTTGAACAGGATCCCGGCACCGCCGGCCGGCACACGATCGGCCCGGCTCCGGCATTTCGGGCAGCGTTTGGGCGATTCGTCCTTGATGCCGTGGAACAAATCGAACCGGTGGCCGCACTTGCGACAACGGTAGGTGTACGTGGGCATGGGTCGTGCCTCCGGTCAGCTCAGCGCTTTGCGGATTCGCTGCATGGCGACGCTCAGCTCCTCGGTCGAGGTGGCAAACGACAGCCTCAGGCACCGGTCGTCCCCGAACACCGCCCCGGGCACTGCCGCCACTCCGGCCTGCTCCAACAAATATTCGGCCAGCTCGCCCGAGCCCTCCACCGGGCGACCGGCCAAGACGCGGCCGTAATGCCGTGAGAAGTCGGCGAACACGTAGAAGGCCCCGGCCGGTCTCACCAGCGCCACGCCCGGCAGACTGGCCAGCTCGCGGCAGGCAAGCTCACGGCGCCGCAACAACGTGTCCCGGATCTTCCGTCGCTCCGCCGTCAAGGCCGGCTCGCCGTCGAGCGTCAGGCGCAGGGCCGCCTCGGCGGCGGCCTGCGAGACGCTGCTAGGATTGCCGCTGGTGTGGCTCTGCAAAGCCTCCATGGCACGCACCAGCTCGGACGGGCCGCCGGCGTAGCCCAGTCGCCAACCGGTCATCGCGAACGCCTTGGAAACGCCGTTGACGCTCAGCACCCGAGCCAACATGCCAGGCAGTGCAGCGAAGCTCACGAAGGCGCCGTCGTAGATGAGGTGCTCGTAGATCTCGTCGCTGATCACCCACAGGTTCTCGCCCTGCACCACCTCGGCGAGCCGGGCGTACTCCTCCCGCGAGTACACCGCGCCGGTCGGATTGTGAGGCGAGTTCAGGATCAGGCCCCGCGCCCGCCCGCGCCCTTGCGCGAGCGCCGCCATCAACCCCTCGGCGGTGAGCTTGTAGCCGTTGCCGGCCTCGAGGCGCGTGCCGATGACCCGGCCGCCCGCCAGGGTGACCATCGGCCCATAGCTCGGCCAACAGGGGACCGGCACGACCACCACGTCCTCGGGATCCACCAGCGCCAGCAGGGCGTGGAAGATGATGCTCTTGGCCCCGGCTCCCACGATCACCTGGTCGTCCCCATAGAAGAGATGGTTTTCGCGCTCGAACTTGCTCTGCACCGCGCGCCTCAGGGCCGGCGTGCCGGCGACCGGCGTGTACCGCGTCTGGCCACTCGCGATGGCGGCCGCCCCGGCCTGGCCGACCGGGGCGGGCGTGTCGAAGTCGAGCTGGCCCGTCCCGAGGCTGACGATGTCGCGTCCGTCTTCGCGCAAGGCCTGGATCCGCTCGTCCAGGGCCATGGTGCCGGAATGGCCGATTCGCTGCGCCAGCCGCGAGACCTTGAGGCTCATGATCCACCTGCCGGCGCGGGATCGGCGCTGGCCGCCGGCGGGCACGATGCACAGGCGATGGTGGAAACCTGGACGACGTCCTCGGCGGTGCAGCCCCGCGACAGATCGTTGGCCGGCTTCGCCAAACCCTGGAGGATCGGGCCGTAGGCCGCCGCCCCGCCGAGCCGCTGTACCAGCTTGTAGCCGATGTTCCCGGCATCCAGATCCGGAAACACCAGGACGTTGGCGCGCCCCGCCACCGCGCTGTCCGCCGCCTTGGCCCGCGCCACTCCGGGATCGAGCGCCGCATCGGCCTGGAGCTCGCCGTCGAAGCAGCGATCGGGTCGCCGCGAGCGGGCATAGGCCAGGGCCTCTCGCACTTTGCGGACCCGCGGGTGATCCGCGCTGCCGCGGGTCGAGAACGAGAGCAGCGCGGTGTAGGGCGTCTCCTGGGTGAGCCGCTCGAAGCTGTCGGCGGCGAGACAGGCGATCTCGCCCAACTGCTGAGCGCTCGGGTCGGGCACCACGCCGCAGTCGCTGAAGAGCAGCGCGCGCTCTCCCAGGCCGCCGTGGGGTGGAACCACCATGAGAAAGAACGACGACACGGTGCTCACTCCTGGTGCGGTCCCCAGCAGCCACAGCGCCGCCCTCAGGACCTCGGCCGTGGGATGCACGGCCCCCGCCACCATGCAGTCGGCAGTCCCTTCGCGGACTCGCGCAGCGGCCTGGAACAGAGCCCCCCGCGCCAGCCGGTTGCGCTCGGCGGCCGCCAAGCGGTCCCCACGCGCCTCTTCCAGCGCCCGGGCGGCCTGCGCGGCGCTCTGCGGTTCGGCGTCGTCCAGCACCGCCAGGTGGTCGAGCGAAACCCCGGCGTGCCGTGCGACTTCGGCCACCTGGGCGGGGCGTCCGAGGACCGAGACCTTGGCGACGCGCTCGCGGTCCAGGACCACGGCCGCCCGCAAGACGCGCTCGTCCTCCCCCTCGACCAACAGCAGCCGGGCGCCGCGCCGCCGGGCCTGCTCGCGGATCTGCTCGAGCAGCGGCGTCATCCCTTGGCCGGGGCGCGGCGGGCCCGCGTCGGCGCCGGGGCCGAGCGAAGCCGCTGGTAGAGCTTTCGCTCCACCGCCGGAGGAACCAGGCCCCGGATCGACCCACCAAGCCGCGCCACCTCCTTGACCAACGTCGAGTTCAGATACGTGTACTGGAGGCTCGGCATCAGGAACGCTACCTCCAGCGCACGCGAGAGCCGGCGGTTCATGAGCGTCATCTGGAACTCGAACTCGAAATCGCTGACCGCCCGCAGGCCCCGGATCATCACCATCGCCCCGACCCGCTTGGCGCAGGCCACCACCAGATCCGAGAAGGCCACCACCTCGACGCGACGCATGGTCTTGACGGTCGCGCGGATCATCTCGGTGCGCTCTTCGAGGCTGAACATCGTCCCCTTTGTGGTACTGTCAGCGACCGCGACCACCACACGGTCGAACAGCCGCCGCGCCCGCCGAGTCAGGTCCAGATGGCCGTTGGTGAAGGGATCGAAGGTTCCCGGGAACACCGCGGTGCGGTCCGTCATGGCCGGCTCTCCTCGGTTGCACCGGGATCGCGCCCGGCGCGCGCCTGATACGTGGATACGACGGTCTGCCCGTAGCGGCGCCGCCGCGTGCACGCGAGGCGTCCGACGCTCTCCGGCAAGTCGTCCTTCGCATGATGCTCGACCACGACCCGCGCTCCGTCCCGGAGCCAATCGCCGCGACCCAGCATCCCCAGCAGGCCCCGCGCCACTTCCCCACCGTAGGGCGGGTCGGCCAGTATCAGATCGGCCGCCTCGAGCTCCGCCGCGAGCCGCTCGAGCCCACGCGGCAACTTCAGCGACCACACGGTCGCGAGCGCCACCAGGCCCAGCGAGTCCAGATTGCGCTCGAGCGCCGCGCGGGCCGCCCGGTCGACCTCGACGAAGTCGGCGTGGATCGCGCCCCGCGAGAGCGCTTCGATCCCCAACGCACCGCTGCCGGCGTACAGGTCGACGACGCGCATTCCGGTCAGTGGCTCGAGGGCCATGAACAGCGCCTCGCGCACGCGGTCCGAGCTCGGCCGTGTGCGGTGCCCGCGCGGCGCCGCGAGGCGCCGGCCGCCGAACTGCCCCGCAATGACGCGCACGAAGTCAGCGCGCAGTGTCACGCAGCCGGGCTCGGCTGTCAAGCCGACCCGCTCGGCTTTCTCGTTCAACGAGAACGAGTTAAGCGCCTACGGCAACTCCACTACGGTGACCCCCGGAGGTGCCCGAAGCCGAAAGCCGGCGATCCCTCGAGGCGCCCCGAAATGCCAGCCGCGGAGCTCGTAGACCTGCCGATCCTGGGCCTCGACGATCGTCTCGAGGCGGCACGGCAGACCGTCACGACCGAGCACGATCGTCACGCTGTCGGGCAGCTCCGCCTTGGCACTCCGCCGGGTGAGCAGGTAGCGGCGCGCGCCGACGCGGCGCTCGGCGTACCCCGCGCCATCCGGGTGGAGGAACAGTCCCCACAGCTCTCGCGCCGCTTCCAACTGACCGGGCTTCAGCACCACGAGCTGCCGGGCGACCGGCTGCAGCCATTCGCCGCCGTCGGCTCGTAGCGCGATGCGCTCCCCGGTCTCCGGGAAATCGAGCCGGACGCGATCCGGAGGCTCGAGGCTGAGCGTGCCGCGGCGCGGTCGGCCGAGGTCGCTCGGGCTCGAGACCGTGAGGTCGACCTCGACCCGTCCGGCTTGCTTGAGGCGCGCCACCAGCGATCGCGTGGCGACCGGACCGAGTGGGCCGGCCTGAGCGAGCGCGCACCCCAGGAGGAGCGGCGGGAGCAGCCGCCCACCGCGCCACCAAGGTCGCCCGGCCACTCAGAAGGACCCCAGGCGCTCGAACACCTCGCGCAGATCCTCGAGGGTGAGCTGCTCGGCGCCGTCGGGGATTCGCACCGCCAGCCGCATCGGGTCGGGATGCGCCTGCCGGATCAGTCGGCTGACCTTGTAGGCGAGTCGCACGTCGCGGTGGGCGAAGTCGACGTGAGACGGCCAGGGTGCCCCGGCGCTCCGATCCCACGCCCGATAGTCGGCGCGCCACGAGGCGCCGTCGCCCCGCCGCGCCGTCACCCGGACCGGGAGGCCCGAAGCCCCCACGGTCAGCGCCAGCGTGTCCTCGGCATCGACCCAGGTCACCTCGAGCAGGCTGTCGACCCACAAGGCGCGCGACCAGGCCTCGGGCGGCGGATGCCACGCCGCGCTGAGCGCGCGATAGGCCAGCACACCGGGCTCCGGCAGGCCCAACGAATCGTGGGCCTGATCGAGCTTGAGGCCTAGACGCCGCCCCGGCAGGTAGGCCCGCAACGAATCCCCGTGCGCGCCCAGCACCACGGCGGTCCCGAACATCGACCCCACCTTGAGGCGGACGCCGTCCGGGGCGGCCAGATAGACGCTCGCTTGTACTCCCGGCAGCTTCCGGTCCCCCGACAGCTCGGCCCACAGCACCGCGTCGGCGGCTATCGCGCCGCCGTGCGCCGCGCGCTCCTCGAGGGTGGCCAGGTAGCGGTGCGCGCGCAGCTCGACATCGTGCTTGGGCGGCAGGGCCAGGCGCGGCGCGCAGGCGCCGATGCACAGGACACCGGCCGCCGGCAAACCGAAACCCAGCCAGCGCTGCGCTCGCCTCAATCGCATCGCTCCTCCAAGGTTTTGGCCACTGCGGTTGCCACCTCCTCGGCGCTGCGGCCATCGGTCGCGACCCGGATGCGGGCGACTTCGGCGTAGAGCGGCGAACGCTCGGCCAGCAGCTCGCGGAGGCGCAGCTCGCCTCCCGCGATGAGGAGCGGCCGGACCGTCGCCGAGCCCTGCAGTCGCCTCCACGCCTCGGCCACCGAGACTTCGAGCCACACCGTGTGGCAGCGCTCCGTGAGCAGCGAGCGCTGGGATGGGTCGAGCACGATCCCTCCGCCGCACGCCAGCACTCTGGGACCGGTGCCGAGTGCCGCCCGCAGCGCCTGGCCTTCACGGCGACGGAACGTCGCCTCGCCCTCACCGGCGAACAGCTCGGCGATCGAGCAACCGGCCTCGGCCTCGATCGTCTCGTCCAGATCCACCGCGGGCCCGAGGCTCCGCGCCGCCAGCAGACGCGCCACCGTGCTCTTGCCACAGCCCATGATCCCGATCAAGGCAATCGGGCGCTCGAGCCGCGCGCTCATTCTCGGACCCTAGCACATCGTCGGGGGGGGCAACGCGAAGGCCGCCGGACCATCCGGCGGCCTTCGGACCCGACGTGCCGGAGCGCTAGTTGTTGGCCATGTTGGTCAGGATGCGCGGCGTCACGAAGATGATCAGCTCGCGATTCTGATGCGTCGCGCTGTCGTGGCGGAACAGCATCCCGATCAACGGGATGTCCTTCAAGATCGGGATCCCGGTCCGAACCTTGGAATCGTTGGTCCGGATCAGGCCTCCGATCACCGCGGTCTGGGCGTCGTCCACCATCACCCGGGTGTCGGCCTCCGACGTGTTGATGATGACACCCCCCTGGACCGTGCTCTTCGAGGACAGGTCGCTCACCTCGGGATGCAGGTCCATGATGATCTTCTTGTCCTCCGTCAGATGCGGCGTGACCTTGAGCTGGATGCCGATGGTCTGGAGCTGCGACACCGGATTTCCCGCCACGTCCTGGACGATGAGCGGGATCTTCTGGCCGACCAGGATCTTGGCTTCGCGGTTGTCGATGGTGGTGATCCGCGGGTTGGAGATGACGTTGGCCTTGTTGTTCTCTTCCAGCATGTCCAGCGTGGCGGTGAGCGAGCCCCAGCCCTTGACCAGTCCGTAGGTGATGGTACCGACCGGGTTGGGCACCGGCGCGTGCACTTCGGCGTCCAAGGTGTTGTCGCCGTCGTTGCCGGGATTGAGGCCCGCGACGTTCCAGGAGATCCCCAGCTCGCGCAGCGCTTGCGCATCGACGTCGACCAGCTTGGCCGTGATCTCGATCTGCGGCGTGGTGGCGTCGAGCGACAGCGCCATCTTCTCCACGCCGTTCAGCACGCTGCTGAGGTCCGAGATGATCAAGGAGTTGGTGCGTTTGTCGACCTGGATGTTGCCGCGCCGGCTGAGCGACGCCTGCAACGCCGCCGACAGCTCCGTGGCGTTGGCGTAGTTGAGCCTCACCACCCGGGTCTCGAGCGGCACCATCTCCTGCTGCTTGGCGCGGGCGGTCTCGCGGTCCACCGCCTCGGCCTGGAGCTTGGACGCTTCGTCGACGCGGATGATCCCTCCCTCCTCGACGTAATCGAGTCCGTTGCTGCGCAGCATGGTGCGCAGCGCCTCCTGCCATCCCACGTTGCGCAGAGCGGCCTTCACCGTTCCCCTGACGCCCGACCCCACGACGATGTTGCGGCCGCTGAACTCCGCGATCGCCCGGACCACGGTGCGCACGTCCGCCCCCTCGACGTCGATGCTGAAGGTGCCCTCGCCGGTGCGCACCATGCCCACCTGCTTCATGGCGGTGGACTGCTGGGCCGGCGCCGGGGCTGCGATCAGCACCGCCAGCCACGCACCGGCCGCCAGAGTGAGGCCCAACCGGGCCCTAGCGATTCGCATTCGACCGTTCTCCCTTCCGCGTCAGAGGAATCGAAACCGATTGCGACTGGCCGTCCACGGTGATGTTCACGATCATCGCGTCCCGCTTCAGGCCCTCGACGTAGCCGTTCATGATCTTGTCACCGGCGCGCAGCACGTGGCTGTCTCCGCGACCATCCTCGACCATCGCGAACTTGTCCGCGTCGCCCCAGACGATGCCCACCACGCGCAGCCCGCCGACGTCGGGCGGCGCGTTTCCGCCCACGTCGACGCCGACGTACTCCCCTTCGAGCAGCGACTGGAACGGGTCGCGGCGGCCGAGCGCGTTGTACTGATAGTTCACGTGCTCATCGACCGGCGCGGCGGTCTGTACGGCCATCGCCGAGCCCATCGCCCCCGGGGCCGGTCCGCCCTTGGCGAGGGTCAGGGAATGGGGCTTCAGGGACGGGGCGGCCGAGGATCGGGCGGCTCCAACGGACCCCGCGACTGCCCGGGGCCGCGACGCGCGGCCGGCCGCGGCACCGGCTGCTGGGTCGAGAGCGGCTCGCGATCCGGGAGTGGCGGCGGGATTCTGCTCCGGCGCCGCCGGTCCCGCGGGTCGCTTGCGTGGCGCAGCCGGTGGAGCGGCCGGAACCTCCAGCGGTTTGACCGGCGCCTTGACAGGGCTCAGGGTGGGTCGGGTCGGTGCCGAGCTCCGCTTGGATGCGTTGGCAGGAGTCTTGGCGACCGAGGTCGCCGCGCCGTTCTCGGACGGAGCCGTCGAGGGTGTCGCGCCGCGCTTCGGCAAGATCGTCTGGCTGGCACCCGTCGACGTCGCAGGACTCGGCTGCGCCACGCGGCCCGAGGAGCTCGCAGTCGATCCCGGCCGTCGCGGGGAAGCGGCCGTCGATCCGACCGCCCGGGCGGGCGCCGGCGCGGCCTTCGAGGCGGCGCCCGATCCGGCGGTCGAAGCCGTCCCGCTGGCCGCCGCGTTGGCGGTCGAGGCATGGCTCGGGGCCCTGGGTCGGACGCGGATGATCTTGGGAGCCGAGGAGGCGGCGCCGGGGGCCTCCTTGGCGGCCCTCGCCGCCGAATCGGCGGTCGCCGACTGCGCGGCCCTCGTGACCGACGAATCGGGCGCCACGCTCGCCCGGGACATCCCCGCAACCATCGGGGCCGCAGCGACCAGGCAGACCGTCCCCGTCAGGGCCGCGACCCGCCATCCCGAGGCCCGCTCGGCCCGCGGGCGCGGGAACACGCAGCTCG
>DASXTP010000054.1:0-3182 GCA_036505355.1 Candidatus Eiseniibacteriota bacterium
TGCGGTTCGTGATCTTGCCGTCGATGGCGGCTTTCACTGGGCCCAGCCGCTGGGCATCCCGGACTCCCATGAGTAGTAGGTCCATGGGGGGACAGAATCACGTTGGAGTTACAGGGGGACACTTTTACGTTGGAACAGCACCTCCTCGCCGCGACCTTGACAGGCTTTCCCGCGAGGCCGTAGCTTCGCCCCGCTCTCCCCCCGAGGCAGAGCTTCGTGGGAGGCGGTCCCATCGACCCTCGACAGCGGGGAACCCGATGTCTCGACTGATCTACGGTTGGTTGACGGGCATCGTGGGCGGCGTGCCCCTGTGGCTCGGCTACGCGCTGGCCGACACCTTCACCGGGCTTCACCTGCGCCTCTTTCCGTCGCGCCGACACGCGGCGCTCGCGAACCTGGCGATCATCCTGCCTCGGGCCACGCGGCGCGAACGTCTGCGGCTGGTTTGGCGGATGATGCGGAGCTACAACCGCATGCTGTTCGAGTTCTTCCGACTTCCCCACCTGAGCCGTTCCGACCTGCTGGGCGCCGTCGAGGTGGTGGGGCGCGAGCACCTCGAGCAGGCGGTGGCCCGCGGGAGAGGCGTCATCCTGTGCTCGACGCACATCGGCAACTGGGAGCTGGCCGCCGTCTTGCTGGCCCATTGGGGCTACACGCTCCATGCCGTGGCCGGAGTCCAGCTCAACCGCTGGCTGACGCCGGCGGTGCGAGCGACCAAGAGCGAGCTGGCGATCCACACCGTGGCCCCCGAGGACGGGTTCCGCAAGCTGCTGCGCGCCCTCGAGCGCAGGGAACTCGTCGCGCTCATGGTGGACGGCGACGTGTACAGTCACGGAACGGTGGTGGACTTCTTCGGCCAAGAGACTCGATTCCCTTCCGGTCCCGGGGCGTTGGCGCAGCGGACCGGCGCGCTGATCGTCTGCGGCTATTGCGAACGCCGGGCCCCCGGCACGTTCCGCATCGTCATGGAGCCCGCGCTCGACCCGATCGCGTTTTCCTCCGCCGCGGCGCTCAACGCGGCGGTGGCGGAAACCGCCGAGCGACACATCCGGGGACACCTCGACCAGTGGTGCATCTTCCGGGCGCTGTGGGAAGGTCGGCCGGCCGCGGATGCGGCGCCGGCCGTCGACGCTCAGAGCGTCGAAGCGTGAAGCTCGGGATCGTCTCGCAATCCTACTATCCCCGTTACGGCGGCGTCACGGAACACGTTCACCACACCGCTCGGGAGCTGCGCGCCCGCGGTCACGACGTCACCATCATCACCAGTCGGTTCCACCGAGGAGAGTCCTCCCCGACGCCAGGGGTGGAGCGGATCGGCTACAACTTGCTGGTTCCGTTCAATGGTGCCTTCGTGGACTTGGCGGTGGGACTGCGGCTCAAGAGCCAGCTCCGCTCGCTGCTCCGGGCCCACGATTTCGACCTGCTGCACACCCACGCGCCGCTCGTGCCGACGCTGCCGCTGCTCGCCGTTCAAGCCGCCACCTGCGCGCAGGTCGGAACCTTTCATACCACGGCGGGCCGGAGTCGCGTCCTCGAGCTCGCCCGCGGGTGGCTCGGTCCGGTGGTCGAGAAGCTGGACGCCCGCATCGCGGTCTCCCCCACTGCTCGTGACTTCGCCGCTCGCTACTTCCCCGGGGACTATCAGGTCATCCCGAATGGGGTCGACATCGAGCGGTTCCACCCCCACGTACCACCGTTCGACGAGTGGATCCAGCCGGATCGGGCGAACGTGCTGTTCGTGGGGCGCCTGGACCCGCGCAAGGGGGTCCACCACCTGATCGCCGCGATGCCCGAACTGGTCGAACGGACGGGCGCACGGGTCCAGCTCCTGGTGGTGGGGGACTCCTACCTGCGGTCCCGGCTCGAGGCCGGCGTGCCGCTGTCGGTGCGTCGGCACGTGCGGTTCCTGGGCCACGTCCCGAGCCAGGATCTCCCTCGCTGGTACGCCACCGGCGATGTCTTCGTTTCTCCCGCCTCCGGCAACGAGAGCTTCGGCATCGTGCTGCTCGAGGCCATGGCGAGCGGTCGGGCCGTGGTGGCCTCGGACATTCCCGGATATCGGTCGGTGGTGAACCCGGGTGAGAACGGGGTGGTCGTCCCACCGGGGGATGTCTCGGGTTTGGCCCGGGCCATTGCGGCGTTGATCGAGGACCCGGCGCGGCGCACGGCACTCGGCGAGCGAGGACGCCAGCGGGCGCTCGAGTTCTCATGGCCTCGCGTGACCGACCAGATCGAGGCGGTCTACCGCCGCGTGCTCGAGCAGCGCGGGGCGGTCCACAGCGCGGCGTAGCCGGAACGATCCATGTCGTCGCAGCGGACCGCCCCGCTGCTCCGCCAGCGCGACTTCTCCGCCCTGTGGTGGGGGCAGCTCATCTCGATCCTCGGCGAGCGCCTGACCTACCTCGCCCTGATCGGCCTGCTGAGCGAGCACACGCGGCATTTTCGCGACCCGCGCTCCTCGCTGCTGCTCACCCTGCTCGCCAACGTGATGCTCGCCCCGGTCCTGATGTTCGCACCTTTCACGGGCGTCTGGGTGGACCGGTCGAACCTGAAGCGCGTGTTGATCGTGTCGGATCTGATCCGATCGGGGCTGGTGATGCTGATTCCGCTGCTCTACGGCATTTCCTCCCACACCCTGCCGGTCTATGGGGTGGTCTTCGGCCTCTTCACCTGCAACGTGTTCTTCCTGCCGGCCAAGAGCGCCATCACTCCCGAGATCGTGCCCCCGGGCCAGCTGCTGACGGCCAACGCGTGGCTGGCGAGCGCCGGGATCGCGGCCACCGCCGTCGGGGCGCTGGCCGGAGGCTGGATGGTGGACCATTGGGGCTGGGCGACCGCCCTGCTGATCAATGGGGGCACGTACCTGTGGTCGGTCGTCGCCCTCGCCCTGATCGCCTATCGGCCGAGCCGACCGTCCGTCCCCACCCCGGAGATCTCGTGGCGCCGCTATCTCGCCGAGGTCGGCGAGGGGTGGAGCGTGGTCCGACGCAATTCCCGGGTGGGGCTCGCGCTGCTCGCCCTCGCCGCGGTCTGGGTCGCCGGCGGTTTTCTGCACGTCGCCGGGAACCAGCACATCCAGCGCGCGGCGCGCACTCCCGGCATGGAGCGTTTGGGAGGTCTGCTCTGCGTGCTCGGCGCCGGCGGCGGGCTCGGGACCTGGTGGATCAATCGCCACGGCTACC
>DASXTP010000055.1:0-11046 GCA_036505355.1 Candidatus Eiseniibacteriota bacterium
GCGGGGAGCTGCGCGCCCATGCTCGATCTGGTCGACCGACTGAACGCGGCGCTCGCTGGCCGTCCGACGTCGCCCAGTTGACGGTCGTCGTCACCCCGTTCAGCGTCAACCTGAGCGGGGGCCTCAACGCCACCATCGTGGACGGCGTGGGCGTCGCCACGATCGTCAACGACGACCCCGGGATCTCCATCGACGACGTGACTGTGGCCGAGGGCACCGTCAACGCCACGGTCAACGCGGTGTTCACGGTGACGCAGTCACCGGTCACGGGCGGGACGACGACGGTCAACTGGGCGACCTCGGACGGCACGGCGATAGCGCCCGGCGACTACGTGGCGGGCAGCGGCACGCTGACCTTCGCGCCCCTGGAGGCGACGAAGACCGTGACCGTGACCGTGCTCGGGGACACGACGCTCGAGGCCCACGAGACCTTCCACGTCGACTTGAGCGGTGCGATCGGCACGACCATCGTGGATGGCCTGGGCATCGCCACGATCGAGAACGACGACGCGCCGCCGCTTGCGCTCGTGCCCTTCGTTCACGAGACCGTGGACGCGACGGGGGAGGTGGGCACCCACGCCTCGCTGGCGCTGGACGCCTTCGGCAACCCCCACCTCGGCTACTACGACGTCACCAACGGCGACCTCAAGTACGCCAGCAAGGTGGGCGGGGCGTGGACGCTGGAGACCGTGGACGCCGCCGGGAGTGTGGGCTCCTACACCTCGCTGGCGCTGGACGCGCAGGGCAACCCACGCATCAGCTACTACGATGCGACCAACGGAGACCTCAAGTACGCCAGCCGGGCGGGCAGCACCTGGACACTCGAGACCGTGGACGCCGCGGGGGACGTGGGCTCCTACACCTCGCTGGCGCTGGACGCGCAGGGCAACCCCCGCATCGGTTACTACGACGCCACCAACGGCGATCTCAAGTGGGCGAGCAAGGCGGGCGGGGTGTGGACGCTCGAAACGGTGGACGCCGCCGGGGTGGTGGGCCAGTACGCCTCGCTGGCGCTGGACGCGCAGGGCAACCCCCGCATCGCGTACTTCGACGTCACGAACGGCGATCTCAAGTACGCCGGCAAGGTGGGCGGCGCCTGGATGCTCGAGACCGTGGACGCCGCCGGGGTGGTGGGCCAGCACGCCTCGGTCGCCCTGGACGCCCAGGGCAACCCCCGGGTCGCCTACTTCGACGCCACCAACGGCAACCTCCGGTTCGCGAGCAAGGCGGGAGCCGCCTGGACGCGCGAGACGGTGGACGCCACCGGGGTGGTAGGCGAGTTCGCCTCGCTCGCTCTGGACGTACAGGGCAGCGCGCGGATCGCGTATCACGACGCCACCAACGGGGACCTCAAGTTCGCGAGCAAGGCGGGAGCCATCTGGCGGATCGAGATCGTGGACGCCACGGGCCAGGTCGGCTCCGATGCCTCGCTCGTCCTCGATGCCCAGGACAACCCCAGGATCAGCTACTTCGACGACAGCAACGATGACCTCCGCTACACCGACTCGGCTGTGCACCTGCTGTCGCCCCTCGGCGGTGAGGTCTGGCCGGTCGGCGCCTCGCGCACCGTGGTCTGGGGTGGCACCGGTCGCGTGGATCTCCACCTGTCCGTGGACGGTGGTCGAAGCTGGGATCTCCTGGCTTCGCAGCTCACCGGGGGCAGCTATCGCCTGGACGTGCCGCACGCGCCGACCCGCTTCGGCAAGCTGAAGCTCGAGCGAGCCGTCCCGCACTCCGTCGCGATCAGCAGCGGGCTCTTCACCATCGAGACCTCGGTTTCGCTCCTGAGCTTCGCGGCCGCACCCGGCCCTCGAGGGGGCGCGGAGCTTTCCTGGCGCACCGACCCCGGCCCCGAGGACCTGGCCGGCTACCGGCTGGAGCGGGCGAGGCTTGGCGGCCAAACCGGGGACGGATGGCGCACGCTCGTGGCCCTCACCCTGGAGACGTCGTACACCGACGCCGACGGCGGCCCGGGCTGGCGCTACCGGCTCTTCGCAGTCAACGGCCTGGGCCAGGAGCTGCTGCTCGGCGAGGCGGCCCTCCTGCCGCCGCGCCCCTTGGCGGCCTGGCCGCTTCCTTATCGTGGCGGGCGGCTGAGCGTCGCGTTCGCCGTCTACGGCCCCCTCGGAGCGACCGCCGGCAGCGCCACGGTCGGGCTCTACGACCTGAGCGGCCGCGTCGTCAGGATACTCGCGAACGGCACCTTCGCCGGTGGCCAGCAGCTCGTCACCTGGGATGGCCGCGACACACGGGGTCGGGCGGTGGCCGGCGGGCTCTACTTCCTCCGTGCGAGCAGTGGCGGCCAGGAATCGCTGCTCAAGGCGGTGGTCCTTCCGTGAGCCTGGTGATCCGCAAAGGAACGCCGCCTACATCATCCACATTCCCACGCGGCACCACCTCGGATGGAGCAGGTTGCCTCGACCGGCTCGAATGTGAGAGCAGTTTCAGGCGCGCTGCCAGTTCAAAGCCCCGCCGACACTCACGGAGGGTGGACCGATGAAGCGTTTCGTCACGATGTGCCTGATCACTCTGCTCGGTCTTCAGACGGTGGCGCCGGCGTTCGCCGCCCGGCGCGTGGTGGTGCGTCGCGGCCCGCATCGCCGGACCGTGGTGGTCGTCCACCGCGGTTGGCCCCTGCGGCGGCCGTTGCGGGCGGTGGTGGTGCGTCCGGCGCGCGTCGCCGTGCGCGTGAGTCCGGTAGTGTTCCTGCCGGTCGTGGTGTGGACCGGAGTCGTGGTCGCCACGGCACCGGCGCGCGACATCCTGGTCTGGGAGGACGGCGAGACCTTGAACCGGGACGAGGACTGGACCGAGTTCACGCTCGACTGCGACAGCCGTGGCACGAACCTCTGGCTCGAGGTAGCGGCGGGTCGCGTCCAGCTCGACTGGGCGGAGGTGGTGTTCGAGAACGAGGAGGCGCGGGTCGTGGATATGAACAATGCGACGCGCGGTCCGGGGCTCTACCAGCTCCTCGATTTCCGCGACGGACGCAAGGTGGACCACGTCCGCGTGGTCGGGCGCGCCCGAACCGACGAAGCACGCGTGGTGCTCAAGATGGAGAAGTAGCCCCGGCCGGGCTCGCCCAGGGTCGAGCGACCGACAACGGCAGCGGGCGTCCCCCGGTCGGGGGACGCCCGCGCGTAGTTGCAGCCGCGATCGATCGGCGGTCCTACTTCACGCCCAGTCCGGGAGCCACGTCCTTGCCTTGGGTCTTGATGCCCACGCTGGTCCGAGCGCCCGTGGCAAGCCCGGCCTTGGCCCCTTCGCCATGAATCACGGCGACCTTGCCGTCGGCCCGCACGCGCCCGCTCGCCACCCGGCCTTCGGAGCTGACCGCGCTCACCGCGTCACCGAGCTTGAGTCCCAGTCCGGCGGCGATCTGACCCCAGCCCATGTCGCTCCGCATGTCGAGCAGCTGCTGGCAGGTGAGCTGCGTGGTGGCATTGGCCATCAAGGTGTGCGCGATCATGAGCTGGCCCCATGAGGTGCCCAGCTGGGTCTTCTCGGCGGCCAGAGCCTCGCCCGTCATGCCGAACTCCGCCGCCAGCCGGCTCGCCACGGTCTCCTCGCCCTTCGTGGCCTCGTTGTCCACCACGGTCGCGCTGGCCGTGAGCTTGGCTTCGGCCTTGGCGCGCACGTCGGCCGACACCTTGGCCCCCTTGTTGCGGATGTCCTCCTTGGTCTTTTGGAACGCCGCCTGGGCGTCCGCGTTGGCCTCGGCCGTCGCGGCCGCGTTCGTCGATGCGTTGCCCGGAGTAGTCTGGACGTTGGTCGTCGCGTCCCCGGTGGTTTGGCTGCTGTTCGCTTGCGTCTGGGCCTCCGCCAGGGCGGCCAGGGCCAGCAGGATCGTGGCTGCAAACGTGAGCGTCCGCTTCATGGTGGATCCTCCATTTCGATCCGCGCCGTCGCCGGCGCTCGGCGGGTGTCCGCCGCATTTGGGCGTGCTTTCGGCACGCCCTGTGATCCGAGGTGGGGAGCGTTAAGGAAAAAAGACCCTCAGTCCGAGGAGGGCGGTCGACGACACTTGGTCTTCCGGAGCCCGCCGCGAGCTGGGCTCGGGGTCACCGAGGATGGGAAGCAACGGCGTGGCGAACGAGGCCGCGACGGATGCACCGTTCTGCGCGAGCCCCACTTCGCCCGAAAGCTCGAGGTGGGGAACCACGACCCAGCCCAGCCCCACCGAGCCTTGCAGGCTCGTCAGGTCCTGCGACCCGATCGCGTACGAGGCATTGAGCTTGGCCGTGAGACGAGTCGTGAGGGGCGTCGCGGATTCGAGGGCACCGCCGTCCAAATGAAACTCCTGGTTGTCCTCGAAATGGGCGTAGGCGAGCCACACCGAGGCCCCACCGCTGAAGCTCCATTGGGGGCCGACCTTCGCGCGCCAGGCGCGATAGCTTTGGTCGCCGAAGAAGCGACTGCCTTGGCTCCGGAGCGTCAGCGGTGTCTCCAGCGGCAGCCCCAAGGCCAGCGTAAGGCTCGACCCCGGGCCCACCGAGTTGTCGTCGTAGCGGACGACGGCGAGCGAGGCCTCGGCTCCCTGTTCCAACTTCACCACCCCCACACCCAGCGCCGCTCGAGTGACCTGGCCTGCGCCCTCGTAGGATTCGTAGCCGACCGCCCCGGCAAACGACGCGGCCCCGGCGATCGCGGGTCCCGTGAGCGCCAAGGTCACGCAGGCCAGCAAGACACCTGAACCGTGCCGGATCTCAGCCCCCTTTGCGGGTGCGCGGCCGTCCGGGCGTTCGGTATCAAGCGGCGTGCCGGGACCCGGGCCCAGGCGGGACCGGTAGGTCCTTGCCCCGCGGACCGGCTTTCGGCTGTCGTTCCTTGCGTTACGAGACGGGCAAGGCGTCCGGCCCGAGTTCCGGTCAGGCAGCGTGCAACGGGCGCCCTCTCATCGTGCAATGGGGGCAGGGGCTTCGGAGCTGGGGGGCCGCGCCAGGCGGCTGGTCACTGCCCCGCTCTCGCGACGGATACGAGTCGTGACCGGTCTCGCGTCGGCGCTGGTCGCCGGCCCGCCCGACGACGTCGGTGGCGTGCGAGGCCAGAACGACCAACGAGGCGTTTTCCTCGATGAACGCGGGACGCGGCGAGCCATCCATCGAACGACCTCTTCGCACCTGTCAGTGCCCGGAAAAGAATCGGCCTTTGCCCCACTTTGACGACGAGACGCGCTGGGTGACCGCAACCTTCGGAGCCTCCATTCCGTCGAACGAACGTGACGAAGTCGATCGGTGGGAGCGGTCGACCAGCTCGGCGTAAGGAGGTGCGGCATGTTCGACAGCAAGCTGGGGCGGACGGTGCTGGCGATCCTCGCCTTGGGGTTGTTCGTGCTCGAGGCGTTCGCCTTCACCAACCTGGGTCGTACCGCACAGCGTCTCGGGGCCGGTGACCCCACGAGCGTGGTGGTTGCGACGCAGACGGCGGGAAGGGTTCTCATGGGAGTCGTGGCTCGCGGGGTGGGTCGGGTGGCAGCCGGCGTGGCGGTTCGGCTCGCCGCGCGTGGGAGGTGGCTGGCGCGCGGACCGGCTCGGCTCGCTTCGGAGACAATGTCGCGGCCGAGCGGGCCGGTTTGGCTCGCGGCCGTGACGGTCCCCGTCCGGGGGTGCTCACGACGCGTGGTCGTGATTCGGACGGCGCGCGATCTCCATCCGGCGCGTGGGTGGTACCCGCTCAACGTCGACCGCCGGGCTCACCGTCGACCGATGGTTCCCAGCCCCGCCTAGATGACTTTGCCCGAATCGGCATCAGCGTTCGGCGACGGCGTTTAGGCAGGTTGTAGCTCTGGAGTTGAAGGCCTCGCGGCCCCGGAGCCGCGAGGCCTTTCGACGAATCGAAGCGCGCCCATTTTTCGGTATCCTCCCGCCGTGGCTCGCCTGTTCCACGCCATCGATGGTGCCCATTTCGAGGGACTGATGAACGACCTCGACGCGGCCCTGCTCGAGCTGACGGGGCCGGTCGAGCAGGACCCCATGCTGTGGACGCGGGGCCGGCCGCGCAAGTGGACCGCAGGGCAGCACGTCGAGCACGTCGCGATCACCCTGGCGGCGACCGCCGATGCCTTGGAGCAGGCGGAGCAGGCCCTGCGGGACGGCGGGATCGCGTCGCCTCCGCGTCGCGGCCCGCTCCAGGCAATGTGGGTGGGCCTGGTCGCGGTCCGGGGCACGCTCCCCCGAGGCGGTCGGACGCCTGGCCCCTTCGAGCCCACGCCGGCACCGGATCGCGCCGCGACGCTGGCGTACCTGCGTCGGGAGACCGACCGGCACCGCTCGCTCGGGGAGCGGCTCTCGGTCGGCCAGCGCGATCGATTGTGGATCCCCAATCCGTTCTTGCTACGCTGGCACTATACCTTCCCCGAGATGGTCCGCGTTCAGGCCGTCCACGTGCGGCATCACGCCTGCCAGATCCTGGAACTTCTGCCGGCGCGGAGCCGGTAGATCGCGCGAGCGAGCAGGAGGGATCCATGAAAACGACGGCTCGTGCGCTTTCGACCCCGGTGCGCTTTCGGGCCACCGAGCGGGCCGGCGAGGTGTCCGGGCTGCTCCTGTTGCCGCGCGATGCCCGGTGCCTGTTGGTGCTGGCCCACGGAGCGGGGGCGGGGATGCACCACCCGTTCCTGGACGCGATGGCCAGCCACCTGACCGAGCACGGGGTCGCCACCTTCCGCTACCAGTTTCCCTACAGCGAGCACGGCAGCGGGCGACCGGACCCGCGGCCGGTGTTGCTCGCGACCGTGCGCTCGGCCGTCACCGTCGCGCTCGAGCGGGCCGGCGACCTGCCGCTCGTGGCGGGAGGGAAATCCATGGGCGGGCGGATGACGTCGCTCGCAGCGGCCGAGAGCGCCTTGCCGGGTGTGCGCGCTCTGGTGTTCGTGGGATTCCCGTTGCACCCGGCCGGTACACCGGGCGTCGAGCGGGCCGAGCATCTGGCCCGGGTGACGGTGCCGATGCTGTTCCTGCAGGGCACAAGGGACGCCTTGGCCGAGCTGGATCTGCTCCGGCCGGTCTGCGATCGTCTCGGGGCTCTCGCCACCCTCCATGTCGTCGAGGGCGCCGATCATTCGTTTCACGTGCTCAAGCGATCGGGGAGTACCGACCATGACGTGCTGCGCGAGCTGGCGGCGACCACGGCGTCCTGGGTGTCGAAACGGTTGGCGGTGGGCTGATCGATCCACGCCCCCATGGTTCCGGAGCCTTCCATGAAGCTCTTCGTCGGCACCAGCGGTTTTGCGTACAAAGAGTGGAAGGGCAGCTTCTACCCTGAGAAAATCCGGGCCGAGGACATGCTTCGCTATTACGCGGAGCGCTTCCGCACCGTCGAGATCAACAACACCTTTTACCGGATGCCGTCGGCCACCGTGCTCGAGCGCTGGGCCGGTGAAGTACCCGAGGGGTTCGCCTTTATCCTCAAGGCCTCGCGCCGGATCACGCACGACCAACGGCTGCGGGGCGCGGAAGATCAAATCCGCTACTTCCTCGAGACCGCCGCGCTGCTGAAGAAGAAGCTGGGCCCGATCCTGTTCCAGCTGCCGCCCAACCTGAAGAAGGACCTCCCGCGGCTGCAGGAGTTTCTCGCGCTGGTCCGCCGGCCCCACCGCGCCGCATTGGAGTTCCGGCATGCCTCCTGGTACGACGACGAGGTCATGGGAGTCCTGCGCGTGCACGAGGCCGCGCTGTGCGTGGCCGACACCGAGGAGGGCGAGGACGCCCCGCTGGTCGCCACCTCCTCATGGGGATATCTCCGCCTGCGGCGGCCATCGTATTCGGATTCGGAGCTGCGCGCCTGGGGCGAGCGGGTTCGAGCCCAGGGCTGGGAGGAGGCTTTCGTGTTCTTCAAGCACGAGGACGAAGCAACGGGCCCCCGGCTCGCGGCCCAGTTCCTCGAGTCCTTCGACCCGCAGGCCGACTAGGCCCCCGAGCACTCGCCCCCGATCCGATGTCGCCGCCCGACCCGCCGGAGCGTTCCCTGGCCGTCGTGCCCGCGCCGCTGCGGCGCACCATGGGGCTGTGGGACGTGGTCTGGTTCCTGGTCGCGGCCGTGGTCGGGCCACGCTGGATCGCCACCGCCGCGGCCGCCGGACCGAGCGCGCTCACGGTGTGGCTGATCGCGGTCGCGGCCTTCTTCCTGCCGCTCGCCTTCACGGTGGTCGAGCTCTCGTCCCGCCACCCCGACGAGGGCGGGCTGTACGTCTGGGTGCGGAGCGCCTTCGGCGACTTCGCCGGATTCCTCGCCGCCTGGATGTACTGGTCGAGCACGGTGATCTACTTCCCGGGCCTGCTGTACTTCCTCGCCGGCAACGCCTTGTACATCGGGGGGCCCGGATGGCAGGACCTCTCCGGCAGCCCGACCTATTACGTCACCGTCTCGTTGGCCGGGCTCGTCCTCTCGCTCGCCCTCAACATCGTCGGCCTCGACGTCGGCAAATGGCTGCACAACGTCGGGGGGATCGGGACCTGGGTGCCGATCGGCGTGCTGGTGGCGATGGGCTTCGCGGCGGCGGCACGGTTCGGTCCCGCGACCGACTTCCGGCCCGCCGCCTGGATTCCCGGGGTCGGGCTCAAGGACATCCTGTTCTGGTCCACGATCGCCTTCGGCTTCGGCGGCCTCGAGGCCGCCTCGTTCATGGGGGGAGAGATCGTCGGGGCCCGCCGCACGATCCCGCGCGCGATCGCCGTCGGCGGCGCCATCATCGCAGCCATCTACGTCCTGGGCACCGCGGCAGTGCTACTCGCGCTGCCGAGGGGCGAGGTGAGCGGGCTCCAGGGGATCATGCAGGCCATCGCGCGGACCGCCGAGCGGGTCGGCCTGCCGGCGGCCGCTCCCGTCTCGGCGCTGCTGCTCACGATCAGCAGCGCCGGCGGCGTGGGCGCCTGGTTGGCGTCCACCGCGCGCCTGCCGTTCGTGGCGGGCGTGGACCGGCTCCTGCCGCCGGCGTTCGGGCGGTTGCATCCCCGTTGGGGTACGCCCCACGTCGCGCTCGCCGTGCAGGCGTCGGCGGCCGCGGTCTTCGTCGTGCTCGGCCAGGCCGGCGCCTCGGTGAAGGACGCCTACGACGCCCTGGTGAGCCTCGGCGTGATCAGCTACTTCATCCCCTACCTCCTGATGTTCGCGGCGATGATCAAGCTCCAGGCCGAGCCCGCACCGGCCGGCGTGATCCGCGTGCCGGGCGGGCGCCCGGCGGCCGTGCTCCTCGCCGCGCTCGGCCTGACGACCACCGCGATCTCGATCGTGCTGGCGGCCATTCCGCCGCAGGACGCCGGCAACCCGGGGCTGGCGGTGCTCAAGGTGGTGGGCGCAAGCGCCCTGCTGGTGGTTGCGGGAACCATCTTGTACGCGCGCGGTCGCTCGGGAAGGGGTGTCGAAGGCAGGTGAGTGACCGCTTTTGACAAGTGAAACGTTAGTTCCGGAAAGGGTCCCGCGCGGGGCCGGAGGTCGGCTATGATGCCGCCCGATCGTCCGGCGAAACAGGGAGGAAGCCGGTGTCCCCCAGGGTCAGGACAGAGTCCGGTGGCGCGAAGAGTGGTGGGCCCGCCGCGGTCGGTGCGCCGCGTCGGCCCGCCTCCGTCGCGGCCCTGCTACTGGCGGTCGCGCTGGCCGCGATCCCCGGTTGCTCGCTCAAGCGCATGGCGGTGAAGAGCCTCGGCAACTCGATCGCCGCCGGGGGAGACGTGTTCACGTCGGACGACGACCCCGAGCTGGTGCGCGACGCGTTGCCCTTCGGGCTCAAAACCCTCGAGTCGCTGCTCGCGATCGTGCCGGATCACAAACCGCTGCTGCTGGCCGCCTGCCAGGGATATACGCAGTACGCGTTCGCCTTCGTCCAGACCGAGGCGGACCTGGTCGAGGCCAGCGACTACCCGCGGGCGGTCGAGCTCAGGGAGCGGGCGCTGCGCCTCTATCTCAGGGCCCGGGGCTTCGGCCTGCGCGGCCTCGAGCGTGGCTACCGCGGGATCAGCGATCAGCTCAAGCGCCAGCCGGCGGCGGCCGCGGCCAGGATCAAGACACGGGACCTGCCCCTGCTCTACTGGACGGCGGCGGCCTGGGGTTCGGCGATCAATCTGGGTAAGGACCGACCCGACCTGGCCGCCGACCTGGACGCCGTGCGGGCGCTGATGGACCGGGGCCTCGCGTTGAACGAGGCGTTCGATGCGGGCGCCCTTCACGAGGCGCTCATCGTGCTCGAGACGCTTCCGGCCATGATGGGTGGCTCGATCCCGCGCGCCCGCGAGCATTTCAAACGGGCGGTCGAGCTGTCGAAGGGGGCAGCCGTCAGCCCCTACGTGACGATGGCGTCCAGCGTGTCGGTCACCACGCAGAACCGGGGCGAGTTCGAAGAGCTGCTCGGCAAGGCGCTGGAGATCGACCCCGACCGCGACGTGAGTCGCCGGCTCGCGACCCTGGTCCTGCAGCGGCGGGCGCGCGAGCTGCTGCGTCGCGAGGACGAGCTGTTTCTCGAATCGGACACCACGAAGGTCGGAGGCCCTGAGAAATGAGACGTCCCCGCCTCGCCCGGTTGATGGCCCTGGTCTTCCTGCTCCTCGCTCCGGGCGGGTGGCCCGGTGCCGTAACCGCTGAGCCGCCGGGCGCCGGGCCCCAGGTCATCAAGCTCGCCACCTTCGCTCCGGATGGCTCGGTCTGGCACAAGGTGCTGAAGGATCTGGAAGCCGACTGGAACCGCGAGACCCAGGGCCGCGTCGTCCTGCGCATCTATGCCGGTGGGGTGGTGGGCAGCGAGCCCGACATGGTTCGCAAGATGCGCATCGGCCAGCTCCAGGCCGCCGCGATCACCTCGGCCGGGATGACGGCGATCGACGACGCGTTTCAGATCTTCGGCATCCCGATGCTGTTCGATTCCTACGACGAGCTGTTCTGGGTGCTGGACCGGATGGAGCCGGTGCTGAGGAAACGGCTCGAGGCCAAGGGCTTCGTGCTGCTCAACTGGGGCTACGGGGGCTGGGCTCACTTCTTCACGCGCGAGCCGGTCCGGAGCGTCGCCGAGGTGCGGAAGCTCAAGATCTTCGTGCCGGCCGGCGACGACCGGATGGT
>DASXTP010000056.1:0-2531 GCA_036505355.1 Candidatus Eiseniibacteriota bacterium
GAAGATGGGGACGATGCCGGGGTGCGAGAGCTGCGCGGCGGTTCGGGCCTCGCGCAGGAAGCGCTGCCGTGCGGTGGGCTGGTGGGCCCGCTCGGGCGGCAGCAGCTTGATCGCGACCCGGCGGTCGAGCCGCAGCTCGCGCGCGAGGTACACGACCCCCATGCCGCCGCGCCCCAGGCGTCGTTCCAGCAGGTAGCGCCCGGCGAGGGCGCGTTGGAGATCCGGGAGAAGCGGGTCGGCCGTCACGGTCACGGGGCCTGTGTACCCCGAGGGGCCTGGACCAGGTTCCGCGCGAATCGCGCAGTTTGGTCACGAGGGCGACACGGCACACGAACGGCGCACCGGTGATGGCGAGCACACCGACGCGGGCCTGATGCGTCAGCCCAGCTCCCGTTCGATCTCGCGCCGCCCTTCCAGCAGGAGGGTGATGTCGGCCGCCACCTCGCGGGCGAGGCCGAGGTCGGTCGTGAGACTCTGCACGCTGCCGGACCCGGCGTGCAGGCGTAACAGGTTGAGCCGGATCGTCTCGAGCGCCTTCACCGCGTCAGCGAGGCGCGTGTGCAGAAGATCCCTCTCCCCCTGGAGGTCCGCCACGATGCGATCGTGCCGGGTGGCGAGGGCGGTCGCCTCGCCATCCGGGCTTCGTCCCTTGTCCGCCTTCCCGCCGAGCGCATCGTTCAGTTCCTCGAGCCGCTGCCGCATTCTCTGGGCGTCCTGCTCGAGGCGTCGCACCACGTCGGGCAGCTCGCGCAGCTGATGCCGCGTTTCGCGCGGCAGTTGTTCGAACAGCTGCTCCGCCGCCATCGCGAGCGCGAGCTCGGTCGGGCGGTGGGTCGCGGGTGGCGGCAGCGATTTCGCCGGCACGAACAGCCGGGCCACACCGAACAGCAGCCGGCCGATCGGCCCCTGCCACAGCCACGACCAGATACGCGTATCCAGGTCGATGCGCCGCTGGAGTCGCACCAGCGCGAGAAAACCACCGACCATACCCGCGGTGACCGACCACCCGAACACCCGCGCCACCCACCATCCTCGCTGCAACGCTGCATAGGTGGTCGAGAACAAAACGAAGCCCGACACCAACGCCGTCGTCAGACCCGTGATACCAATCAGCCGGAGAGCCCGTTCATACAGCGATGGGCCGCGTCCGTATTCGAACAGGCGTTCCTCGCGACCTTGCTCGAGCTCGGCGCGGAAGGCCACGGTGAGCTCCTCGGGGCCGAACCCGGAAGCAAGGAACCGCCGGGCGCGCCCGACGAGAATCCCGAAGGGCACCACGGTGACGGCCGCGGTGAACGTCCACAACGCAGCGTCACCGCCGGACCGGCCAAACAGGGAGCCGATGAGACCCATCATGAACGGTATCGAGAACACGTAAATCAGGCCGCCCACGCCCCCCAGCCTGGCGTTGCGCTTGACGAACACCCGCAACCCCACCGGCAGCTCGCGCCGCTGCTCGAGTGCGAGCCCCAGCTGTTCGGCCAGCTCCTCCCCCTTCTGAGGCCGACTGAGCGGATCCTTCTCGAGACAGCGATCGATCGCGTGCGCGAGGCGCCGCGGCACCCCGGCGGCGACGCTCGCGAGCTTGGGCGCCGGCTCGGTGATCTGTTTCGCCAGCACTTCGCTGACCTTGCCCGCCTCGAACGGCAACGTTCCGGAGAGGGCGAAGTATCCGACCACGCCGAGCGCATAGAGGTCACTGCGGGCGTCCACCCGCTCGCCCAGCGCCTGCTCGGGGCTCATAAACTCCGGCGTGCCGATCACCTCGCCCCCGTCCAGCCCGGCGGCACCGCGCACCAGTCCTGCGATCCCGAAGTCCGCGACCAACGCCCGCCCGCTTGCCTCTTCCAGCATGATGTTGTCCGGCTTCACGTCGCGATGCACGAGTCCTTGCGAGTGCGCGTACGCCAGGGCCCAGGCGACCTCCCGCAGCACGCGTCCCGCTTCGGACGACGGGAGCGGCCCCCGTCGGCGGACCCGCTCGGTGAGCGTCTCGCCGGCGACGTACGCCATGACGAAGAACACGAAGGCGCCGACTTCGTCCACCGCGAAAATCGGGATGACGTGAGGGTGGCTGAGCTTCGCGGCGGTGCGCGCTTCCCGGAGGAATCGCTCCCGCAGGTGCGCGTCGCCCGCGTGGTGGGGCGGCAGCAGCTTGATCGCCACCGGCCGATCGAGCCGCACCTCACGGGCGAGATAAACGACCCCCATGCCACCGCGCCCCAGCTCACGCTCCAGCGAATAACGCCCGGCGAGCGCGGCCTGGAGCTCGATGAAGAGGCGGTCGGGCTGGTCGGGCATGAGGAAATGCTACCCTATTGCCGCCTCTATCGCCTCTTGCCGCCTGGCTTCAAATTCTCCGCCCTATGCCCGAGCACCAACCCTACGTCCCGGCAAGCCAGTCGCCCGCAGAGCTGACGCCGCGGGCGCTGCTCCTGGGCGTGTTGCTCGGCCTCATCTTCAGCGCGTCGAGCGTCTACCTGGCGCTCAAGATCGGGCTCACGGTCAGCTCCTCCATCCCGATCGCCGTA
>DASXTP010000057.1:0-18578 GCA_036505355.1 Candidatus Eiseniibacteriota bacterium
GGCTCCTGCAGAATCCACGCGCTTCCCGAGCCCCCGGCGGCCGCCTATAGTCGCGGAAAACGACGCCCCAGGAGGTCGCCATGAGATCCCGTCCCTTGCTGATTGCCCTTGGCGTCGTGGCCACCGCCACGTTCGCCTCCCCGACTCGATCCTCTAGCCAATGCACCGGCCTCGCCGAGCTCTGGGGGAACGACCAAGTCGTCACCTTGGTCGAGTCCGACACCGAGATCGGTCTCGGCCTCAGCTTCTATGCTCATGGGCCCGTGGCCTACGCGCTGTGGAACGAATCAGGCACGGTGCCGATCGCCCACACCGCCGGTGACTTCAAATGGGCCTTCCACGCCGGAACGCTCCTCCATGAGATGGGGCATAACCTTGGCCTCTGCCACTTCGGCCCCGTCACCACCAGCGACAACCAGGAGGTCTTGTTCGTCACCTCCGACAACGGGCGCCTCTACAAGCTCGACGCTCAGACCGGCTCGGCTACCGCGAGCGTCGACGTACGAAGACCGACCTGCTCGGAGGACCAGCTCATCGCCACCCCTGCGGTACAGCTCTACAGCTTCTCGAACGCCGCGTTCCAGAGCGCGATGATGAGCGCCCGGGGGCGGCCCGACGACCTGGTCTTCGTCGTCACCTCGCATGGCTGTGGGGATCTGACCGGCAACCAGGTGATCGCCTACTACGCCTCCGATCTGACAGAGCGGTGGCGGTTCAACTCGACCGGCTCCTATTCCATGGGCGACGCCAAGGACGGATGCGAGGTCGATTACGCGTCGAATCTCCTCTGTTGCGGAACCAGCCAGGGGCTACCGGGCCAGCACACCCTGTGGGCGATCTCGACCCTACCCGGCGGTCTCCTGTGGTCCCAGAATTCCGGCGGCAGCGTCAAGAATCGACCGATACTGCACACGGGCGAGCTCTACGTGGCGACGACGGACGGCACGATCCAGAAGCGAAACCCATCCGACGGGTCATTGATCTGGACCCTCCCCGGCTCACCGATCGTGCGCAACATCTGGCCCGAGTTCCGGAGCCCGTTGCCGACGCGGCTCTACTACACCACGGAGGACGGATTGCTTCACGGTACCCTGGACAACTTCCCGTCGCCCGTCCCCCTGTGGCCCCCGATCTCTCCTGGCACCGGCCTCAAGTACGTCAGCGCGCCCGTGGTGGCTCCCGGCCTCGGCAAGCTCTACGTCGGGAGGAACGACGGCTACCTGCAGCAGGTTTCGCTCGGCGGAGCGCTCGAGGATGCGAAATTGGCCGGAACTCCCGGCACCCTGTGGGACCCGAGTCTCGACGTCAGCAGCCCGGGCGCGCCGGAAATCGATCGGCTGATGATCTCGACCACCGAGGGCTCGGTCAAACGCTACTGCATTCCCTGGGGGACCACGACCGCGGTCTCCGATTCGCGACCCGTCGCCGAGTCGTTCCTGGGCCAAAATGCCCCCAACCCGTTCTCGGCAAGGACCCGGATCGAGTACCGGCTGCCCTACGAGGCGCGAGTCGAGGTCGACATCTACGACGTCGACGGTCACCGGGTGCGTGCGTTGGTTCGCGACCGGCAACCGGCTGGCGCGCACCAGGCGGAGTGGAGCGGGCTCGACGATGGTGGGCGGCTGGTGGCCAGCGGCACCTACTTCTACCGCCTGCGCGCGGAGGGTTCCCGCGGACGCTCGTTCGAACGTTCGAAGAAGATCCAGGTGGTGCGCTAGCCTCAGTTCGAGAGCCTTCGGTCTTTGCCGTCACTTCGACGCGATTTGAACGGCGGAATCTGGGGGCAACAGGGCCGGCGCTATCGGAACAGCACCATCGGCCGGCTCGCGCTGAAGGGCCCGGCCCGCAACCGATAGATATAGATTCCGGTGGCCAACCTCAGCCCATCGAACGGGATCTCGTGTGCCCCGGCGCCCAGTTCGACTCCCCGCAATGGCGCAGCCACTTGCCTCCCATGGAGATCGAAGACTTCCAAAGTCACGGTCTCGTGTTCTTTCAGCTGGAAGGAGATCCGGGTCCTGCCCGAGAAGGGATTGGGCCGATTCTGCGCCAGCATCGAGGAGGGGAAGCCACGGCCATCTGGCACGCCGACCGCTGTCGGCGCCGCGTGCCCGAGGTGCTCTTGGGCGATCGCCAGATCTGCTCCGGTGACGCTGCCGTCGCAGTCGAAATCCGCGGTGGGATCAGAGGTACCGACCTTGGACTCGACTGCAGCGAGGTCGTCCGTGTCGACGACGAGGTCTCCGTTCTGGTCGGGTGATGCCATTGCGCTCCGGATGGCAAGCAACAGGGGAGTCGTGTTGGAATACGCCTTGACCTCGATCGAGGCGCCGGAGCAGATCCCTCCACCGAGCAGGTAGAAGTCGGCCCTGCCGAGCCTGTCGGTCAGGCAGCGAACGATGCAGCCATCGACGAGATCGTACGAAGTGCCGCCAGGGGCAACGAGCACATTCGCACAATCGCACAGGTCGATCTCGGTCGTATGGCCGGCCAGGGGATTGAAGGAGTTGTCGCGAACGATCACCCGGAACAGCGAATCCCCGGCCGGGCAGACGATCAGGCACGGATCCGCCTCCGAGGTCGCAGGGTTAGGAACATCGGCTTCTGGCCTGCCGGTATAGGCCAGGGCGGCAACGAACGCGGCCACCCCTACCCATGCTCGAGGATTCATTCCGGACCCTCCTGTACACGGCGCCCCGCGTGTGAAACCCTGCCTCGCCCTAGGTCCGGTGTCGTGGGCTCGGGATCTCGGGCGGGACCGTTCGGGATATGGCTCGGACTCCATTGCTACCCCACTCGCCGCGCCTGGTTCCGACCCCCGCTCCAGTCTTACCGGCTCACCACCGTCGCCTGGAACCCGGCGTGCCGCACCGCCTCGATCAGCGGGCTTGCGTCCGGTTGCGCGACCGAGAGCCACACCGTGGCGCGGCGACTCGGGTAGTCCAGCCGGGCGTCGATCACGTGCGGTGCCCGCAGCAGCTCGGTCTCGATTCGGGAGGCACAGGGCAGGCAGTCCGGACCGCTGACCTCGAGGGTCACGAGGGCGCCTACCAGCGTCGGCCGCACCCAGGGGCGCGGATGCCGAAGCGCCGGGCCGACGCCCACGGCGACGGCTGCCCCCAGGGCGAGCGCCGCAAGTCCCCACGACAGGAGGCGCATGGAGTCCCGCCGGTCAGGACTCATGGAGGAAGCACCGGCCCCCTCGCCGCTCCTCGAGCCAAGGAGGCGACGGTTCGGCCCGCCCAGCTCGTCAGCGAACCAAAACGGCGCTGCGGGTCATGAGCGCCTTGCCCACGCGCAAGGCCAGATAGTAGGTGCCCGATGGTAGATCGTGGCCCGAGAACAGGGCGCTGTGGGCGCCTGCCGGGAGCTGCGCGTCCATCAAGGTGCGCACCAGCTGGCCCGCCAGGCTGTAGATCCTGAGGCTGACGCGCTCGCTGCGGGGCAACGTGAAACGGATCGCGGTCTCGGTGCGGAAGGGGTTGGGAAACGCCCCGCGGAACTCGATGGCCCGCGTCTGGTCGGCGAGCGAGGACGCATCGACGAGCGCTTCGCGCCCCAGCGGAGCCGGGGCGTCCAGCAGGCTCGGCCGGTACACCGCCACGATCGCGTTCATGCGCTCGGCTTGCCCGGCGGTGAACTCGGTCATGCCGACGTCCATGGCGGTGTCCATGTAGTTGTGGATCGGGTCCTCGCCCGCATCGGGACAGGTATTGCGCGCGGCCGGCATCCCGATCGTCGCCGAGGCTTCGAACGGAGTGTCCTCGACGAAATCACCGGGTGCCGAGCAACCGTTCTCGAACGTGTGGAGCAGACCGAGGTAGTGCCCGACCTCGTGCACCAGGGTGGTGCCCCGGTCGTAGCCGCTGATCCAGCCGCTCGGCAACGACCCGTAGTGCACGACGACGCCGTGGAGGGTCTGGTTCTCGTTGCCGAAGAAGGGCAGATAGGCCCAGCCGAGGAGGCTGCGGCCCGGCGCGCAGGTGTAAATGTTGAGCCGGTGGGCCGGATCGACCGCTAGCGCCTGCTTGGCCTGCCTCTCCCGGGCGGTCAGCGGAGCCATCCGAAACCACTGCGCATTGTCGGTCCGATCCACGCCGGCGAGCTCGAATCGAAATCCGGCCGACGCATAGCTCAGGTTGAGCACACGCAACTGCTCTTCGATCTGCCGGTCGGTGATGGCGCCCTCGCCGCGGCTGGTGATGATGTGGAAGGTCACCTTGATGGTTCCACCTGCCGCCTGGACGCCGCTCTCCACCCTCCAGCGGCGTATGGCGGCCTCCATCTGTTCCGCCTCGTCCCGGCTCGGGCTGGGCGTGCCACAGCGCTGGAATGAGGGCAAGCCGCCCGCATGCGCTTCGGCTTGGGGGATCGATGGCACGGCGCCCAGACCGGCTGCCGACGCGGACGCCGGCGCGATCAGCAGAATGGCAAACCAGGCGACGAAGCGAAGCTGCATGGTGCTCCTTGCCAGAGGCAGAGAAATACCCGGCCGGCCTGCGGAATCACCACCGGCCCAGCCGTGATTTTCGCAGAAAGGCCGGCCAATTCCAGCCCCAAAAAGGCGTGGCAGGGAGGGGGATTCGGGCCCCAGAAGGCCCTTGGAGCCTTGCGTCTAGGTGACGCTCCCCCCTACCAAACTCTTTACAAGGCATCGAGCACCGATCGGGCCAGGGTGGTCAACGAGGGGTCGCGCGCCCCCATGATCATGATCAAGTCGCCCTCCCGGGCCTCGGCGACGAGACGGTCCACCAGCTCCTGCCGACTGGCCGCGAACTCCGCTTGGACGCCGCGCGCGGCGATCTCGGCCACCAGGTCGGCGGCCGAGAAGTCGCGCTTTGCCGAGCCGCCCGCATAGAAGACCTCGAGCAGCCACAGGCGATCCTGGCGACCCAAAGCCGCGGCGAACGCCTCGACCAGGTCGGCGCGCAGGAAGCGCGTCGGCCCGTAGCCGTGCGGCTGATAGACGGCCAGCACGCGCCGCGCCCGACCCTGGGCGGTCGCGATCGCGGCGCGGAGCTTGGCGGGGTTGTGGGCGAAGTCGTCCACCACCTCGATGCCGTGCGCCCGGCCGACCGATTGGAAGCGGCGAGCGACCCCGTGGTACCGCCCGAGCGGTCCGACCATCTCGGCCGTCGGCACCCCGAGCACCTGGCAGGTCGCGATCGCCGCGAGCGCGTTCTCGACCTCGTGTCGGCCCGGAGTCGGCAGCTGGAACCGAACGCCGTCCACCTCGAAGCCGCTGCCGTCGGGTGCGAGGTCGATCCCAAGCCCACGCACCGCCGCCTTGGGGCCGAAGCCGAACACCCGGGCACCGTGGCGGATCTCGCCCAGGGCCTCGTCCTCTCCGGCCACGAAGGCTTCCCGGGCCCGTCCGCGAAACATGGTGAAGAGCGCCGCGACCTCGTGCGGCTCCTTGTGGTCCTTCTGGAGGTTGAGCACCACGCCCACCGCCGGCTCGTAGTGCACCAGCGAGCCGTCGCTCTCGTCGGCCTCGACCACCAGCAGATCGGAGCCTCCGGCGCAGGCGTTGCCCCACAGACCCTCGCGTTGCAGCACCAGCAGCTCTCCTCCGGTGATCACCGACGGCCGCAGTTCCACGCCGTGCAGGATCTCGAAGATCATCGCTACCACGGTCGACTTGCCGCTGGTGCCGGCCACCGCGATCGTGCGATGGGTGGAGACGAAGTGCGCGAGCAGCTCCGAGCGGTGGACGGTCGCTACGCCGCGCTCACGGGCGACCGAGTAGTCCGGGACCTCGGACTCCACGGCGGTCGAAACCACCAGCGCGGCGGCGCCCGCGATGCCGGTGCCGTCCTGCGGATAGACTCGGATGCCGAGCCGCTCGAAATGGGCCTTGGCCTCGGCCCGCTCGCCGCGATCGAAGGCACGGTCGCTGCCGCTCGCACAGCCGCCGCTCATCGCCTGGAACTGGGCCAGCGCGCTCATGCCGCTCCCGGCGACGCCGGCATAATGGAAGCGCCCGGAGCTCAGCGGGTCGGGAATCCCGTGACGGAGGCTCTCCCCTACGATCAAGACGGCATCGCCGACCGCGATCCGGTCGAACAGGCGAGCGACGTCCGCATTGGCCATGCGCACACAGCCGTGCGACGCGGGAGTCCCGAGCGCCGACTCGTGGTTCGTCCCGTGGGCGTAGATGTACCGCTCGAGCGAATCGCAGCCCGAGCCGCGATTGACTCCCTCCTCGAGCCCCTCGAGCGTGAGAATGCGAGACAGGATGAGATCGTCGGCTCGCGGCTCACCGCGCCAGACCTCGCCGGTCGTCACCCGGCTCTCGAACACCGCCCCAAGCGGCTGGCCGGCCCCGATCCGGTCGTGGACGCGATGCCATCCCGGGGGCGTGCGCAGGGAGCCCGCCTCGCCGCCCACGCCGGCGGCCGCGGTCGAGATCACGAACTCCAGGCTCGCCGCTCCGTCTTCGATCCAGAAGGCCCGCTGGCGGTTCGCGTCCACCAGCAGCAGGCGCGGGGGAAGCTCCGCGAAGGGCGCCTTGGGCCGTGCCAGCGCGGCACGCGCCAACTCGATCGGACTTCCTTCCCGAGCAGAGAGGACGGTCATGCCGCCACTGTGCCACAGGCCGACCGTCGAGACGAGCGCGTGAGGGGTTCTCGCGCCAACGGTCCGGGCGGGTCGGCCTCGTGCCAACCCGCCCCGGAGATCGCGTCGACCCGCGACTTGGTTATCGAATCAGGATCATGCTGCGGCTGAGCCTGAGCTCGCCGACCCGGAGCACCCCATAGTAAGTGCCCGCCGGCAGTCCCTCGCCACGGAAGGAGACGCTGTGCTCGCCCGCCGGCAGCTCTTGATCGAGCACCGTGCGCACCCGCTGGCCCGCCACGGTGTACACGCTCAGGCTCACCCGCGCGCCGCGCGGGAGGACGAAGTCGAAGCTCGTCCGATCGCCGAATGGGTTGGGGTGAGCGCCGCGGAACATCACGCCTCCGTTCGCCGCGCCCAGCGGGTTCGGATTGGACCGGGCAAGGCTCTGCAGTCGCGCGGCGTTCAGCAAGCTCGGCCGATAGACCGGCACGAGACCGTCCATCCGCGAATCCTGCCCGGCGGTGAACTCCGTGTAGCAGGGGTCGTCCGAGTAGTCCATGTAGTTGTGGATCGGATCGAGGCCCGAAGTCGGGCAGGTGTCCTTGCCGCTCGGGCAGCCCGAGGTGGAGGTCCCTTCGTCGGGCGTATCCGAGACGTAATCCCCCGGCGCGCTGCATCCGCCCTGGAAGGTGTGGTAGAGCCCCAGATAGTGCCCGGCTTCGTGCACCGCGGTGAAGCCGAGGTTGAAGCGCGACAGGGAGCCGCCTGGCAGCGAGGCGTAGTGGACGACCACGCCATGATGCCAATCGCCCTCCGGATAAGAGCTCGGGAAGTAGGCCCAGCCGAGCAGGTTCTGGCCGGGTTTACAGGTGTAGAGGTTGAGCCGGTGCGGAACATCGACCGCCAGCGCCTGCTTGGCCTGCTGCTCGGCGGTGCTGCCAGGCGTCATCCGGAACCACTTCGAGCTGCGCGTCCGGTCGACGCTCGCAAGCACAAACGTGTAGCCGGTATTCGCGCCGCCGCGGCCCCCGGCGTAGCAGTCGTTGAGCGCCGCGATCTGGTTGGCGATCGCTTGGTCCGAGACGTTGCCATCGCTGCCGCTGTAGATGACGTGGAAAGCCACTTTGATCTGGCCGCCCGGCGCGGCCTCGGTGGTGTGCTCGGAGAGCCACCGATCCACAGCGGCCTTGGCCTGCTCCATCTCCGCCGGCGTGGGCTGCGGCGTGCCGCACACGCGGTCGAGCGACAGCTCGGGGGCTCCCGGCGGATCGCCAGCGCGCGGCGCTCCCTGTGCGGCATTGGCGGCCCCGGCCAAGACCAGAACGAGACCCACGATCGGCATCAGACCCCGTGACTTCATGAATCCCCCCTGGAAGTGCGGCAACAAACGGCCGAGACCGGCCCGGGACAAGACCAGGCTCGTCTCCTTGCCTTCGGGCAATGAATACATGATTTTGTCAAACCTGACGCCCGATGGCTAGGTGAAAACGATGGAGCGGCCGATTACCGTGGCGTCGCCTTCTCGCCCAACGTAGTCACCCGCCACGCCCTCATCCGCTGGGGGACAGGATGCAAACGCTGATCAATGACAACGGCACTCGCGAAATTCTCGCGCGACTCGCCCGCGCCAACTCCGAATTCGCGCTGAGCCATCCGGGGGACCCTACCGGCCGTCAGCCCGTGCACACGGTCTACGGCGGGGCCCATCTGTTCAACGCGGGCCTGGCGGGTAAGCTCGGAGCGACGGCACTCCGGGTGCTGGAGGAGCACGCGCCCGACCCCGCTTCGTTCGCGAGCGCCCTCGGGCTCTGCGGCGCCGAGCTCACGGACGCCGTGTACACGCGCGTGATCGGGAAGCTTCGGCGTGAGCCGGTCGAGGATTTCCGCATCGATTTCGAGGACGGCTACGGCTACCGCACCGACGCCGAGGAGGACGCCCACGCGGTC
This sequence comes from Candidatus Eiseniibacteriota bacterium, assembly GCA_036505355.1. Lineage (GTDB taxonomy): Bacteria > Eisenbacteria > RBG-16-71-46 > RBG-16-71-46 > RBG-16-71-46 > WS-8. The sequence continues at coordinate 8,509 of DASXTP010000057.1, forward strand.
GCCGTGGGCGAGCAGCTCGCCGCCGGCATGGAGCAGGGCACGCTGCCCCCGTTCATCGGCATCCGCATCAAGCCCTTCACCGAAGAGTTGTGGGCGCGCGCCGTGAGCACGCTGGATCTCACGATCGGCACGCTGGCCGAGCGGGTCCAAGGTCAGCTCCCGAGCGGCTTCGTGGTGACGCTGCCCAAGGTGACGACGGCGGCCCAGGTCGGTGCGCTGGTGGATCTGTTCGAGGTGTTGGAACGCCGCACTTCGCTTGCGGCCGGGTCGCTTCAGGTGGAGCTGATGATCGAAACGCCCCAGGCGATTCTCGAGCCGGGCGGCCGGGTGGCGCCGCCACGCCTGGTGGCCGCGGCCCGGGGGCGCTGCCGCAGCGTCCATTTCGGCACCTATGACTACACGGCGCTGCTCGGCATCACCGCACCCCATCAATCCCACACCCACCCGGCTTGCGACTTCGCCCGCCACATCATGCAGGTCAGCCTCGCTCAGACCGGGGTGATCCTGTCCGACGGCGCCACCACCGTGATGCCGATCGCGCCGCATCGTGCCGGAAAGGCCGGCCCGCCGCTCTCGCCCGCGCAGCTCGAAGAGAACCGCCGTGCCGTGCACGCCGCCTGGAAGCTCCATTACGACAACGTGCGCTCCTCGCTCCGTCACGGCATCTACCAGGGCTGGGACTTGAACCCGGCGCAGTTGCCGATCCGCTACGCGGCGGTGTTCGCCTTCTTCCTCGAGGGCCGTGCCGAGGCCGCCCGGCGGCTGCGCGGCTTCATCGAGAAGGCGGCGCAGGCGACGCTCTCGGGCAACCTGTTCGACGACGCAGCGACCGGCCAGGGGCTGCTCAACTATTTCCTCCGTGGCATCAACTGTGGGGCGCTCACCGAGCAAGAGGCGCTGGACGCCGGGCTCACCCTGGAAGAGCTGCGCGGCCGGTCATTCATGAAGATCGTGGAGGCCCGGCGGCCGAAGGAGCCCTAAGCCTCGGCCAAGCCCCTCGGCCGCCGCGCTCCCCTCCCGAAGCTTGCGTCGCGGCTCGCCGGCCGATGGTCTAAATGCCTTCGCCTGATTCTGCATCAGGCGACGCCCAGGGGGGGCCGCGCTCCATCGCGGGGTCCCCATAAACGGCCCGGGCACCTGGACCTGGGTGCGGGTCCAGGTCCGTCGCGCGCCCCCCTGGCCGTCGCCGAATGCTGATGCCGATTCGGGCAAAATCATTTAGCCGATGCCGGGAGCGGCCGGTGAAGCCACGGCGGCGGGCGAAGGCTCATCCGCCAGGGCTTCGTGCACCATGCGGGTCAGCATCTCGGCGGTGAAGGGCTTTTGGAGGAATCGCGCCCCGCTCTCCCGGGCCGCGGTCATCCCGGCGTCGCCGGATCCGGATAGATAAAGGATCTTGGTGGCACCGTGAGGTGCCCCCTCCACTCCGGCGAGCTCACGCCCGTGGGGCCCCGGCATTGCCTCGGCGGTCACCACCAGGTGAACGGGCGTCGGGTGGCGCTCGATCGTTTCCTGGGCCTCGCGCCCGTCCCGCGCTTCGAGCACGGTGTAGCCGCGGTCGGTGAGGACGCGGCGGGCCAGGCTTCGGACAGCCTCTTCGCCTTCGACCAGCAGGATCGTCTCGTCCCCCCGCGGCGGCTCACCCGGCGACGGGGCCGGCACCGATGCGACCGGGCTTGGCTGCGCGCTCGCGCGCGGCAAGTAGACGCGGAAGCGCGTGCCGCGCCCGGGAACGCTGTCCACCTGAAGGTGGCCTCCGCTCCGGCTGACCACGGCGTAGACCGTGGAGAGGCCGAGTCCGCTTCCGCGGCCGGGCCGATGAGCGGCGAAAAACGGCTCGAACAGATGGCTCCGGATCTCGGGGTCGATCCCGCCCCCGGTATCTTCGACGGTCAGCAGCACATAGGGGCCCGGCGGCAGCCCCCCCGAGCCCCCCGGACGGGCCTCGAAGTCCGCCGTCCCGAGGGTCAGCGTCCCGCCCGACGCCATTGCGTCGCGGGCGTAGACCGCCAGGTTCACGATCACCTGCTCGATCTGGCCGAGGTCCGCCTGCACCGGGGCGACGCCTTGGCCGGGACGGACCACCAGTCGGATGGGATCGCCGATCAGCTGCCGCAGCACCTCTTCCATGCGCGAGATCACGGTATTCAGGTCCAGGACCTGGGGCGTCAGCACCTGGCGGCGGCCGAGCGCCAGGAGCTGCCGCGTCAGCTCGGCCGCCCGCGCAGCCGCCTTCGAGATCTGCTCGACGTTCTCGCGGAGCTGCGGTCGATCGCCGGTCTGATCCCACAGCAGCTCCCCATAGCCCATGATCGCGGTGAGCAGGTCGCTGAAGTCGTGCGCCAGGCCGTCGGCCAGCCGCCCGACCGCCTCCATCTTCTCCGACTCGCGCAGTCGATCCTCGAGCCGCTTCCGGTCGGTGATGTCGCGAGTCGCCCCGAGCACCAGGGTCAAGCCCCGCCGGCTGGTCTTCAGGGTGCTCCGCACCTCGAGCACGCGCCAGGACCCGTCGCGGTGCCGCACCCGTACCTCGGAGGAGGCGAAGCCCGATCCTCCGACCACGTCGCGGATCGCCTGGCGTAGCGCCGGCGCGTCCTCGGGGTGGACGAACTCGGCCCAGTTCCGGCCGATCACTTGCTCGGGCCGGTGCCCGAGGATCCTCTCCACCGAGGCGCTCTGGAAGAGGATCGTGCCATCGACGGTGCTCAGCGTGATCAGGTCCGAGGTGTGCTCGATCAGCGAGCGGTATCGCTCCTCGCTCTCCCGCAGCGCCTGCTCGGCCTGCCGGCGGGCGCGCCGTCCCGACGCCTCGCGCACCTCCCGCCGCACCGCAGGCACCAGCCGGGAAAGGTTTTCCTTCGTCACGTAGTCCCGCGCACCGGCGTGCATCGCGGCCACCGCCGCCTCCTCGCCGATGTGACTCGAGACGATGATGAGGGGAAGGTCGCGGCCCGATTGCGTGAGGATCTCGAGGGCGGTGATGGCGTCGAAGTCGGGCAGGCGATACTCCGCCAGGATCACGTCCCAGGGCTTCGCCAGCGAGCTCCGCATCGCCTCCGCCGTCGGGGCGCGCTCGGAGACCGGATCGAAGCCACCGCCGCGAAGCTCGTGAAGCAGCCGCTCCGCGTCGGCTTCGGAGTCCTCGATCAGCAGGACTCGAAGGGGGGTTCTCATGGGACCTCGCACGGCCGGCAGAGGACCCAGGGCGAGGGGTGTGGGGTGCCCGCCAGCCGTCGCTACCCTACCACGACCGGCCGGCGGAGGCAGCGGGATCGTTGGGCGGCGCGCCGGTACTAGCGATTCATCGCACTGCGACAATGCGGCGCATGAGGGTGTGCCCTTCCGCCTCGAACCGCACCACGTAGACTCCACTCGCCACCGGCCGACCGGTCTGGTCACGCATCTCCCACTTCACGTGATGCTCTCCTCCTGGAAGCCGTTCGTTGAGGAGCACGCTCACGAGACGGCCCTGAAGGTCGTGAACTGAGAGCCACGTCCTGCTCTCACCCATGAGCCTGAAGGAGAAGAGCGCTGAGCCTCGGACCGGGTTGGGCAAGACGCGGAATGGCGAGGATTCATCCGCGAGCGGTACGTCGACTCTGCCCATTGCCGTGAGATGCATGGCCAGGATGTTGCAACCCGAGCTGCAAGCATCGTCCCACGCTACGACGGTCCCACCCGAGCCGTCGGGTAGCAGCGCTGGTTCGTGCCCCTGCGACGAGCCCATCTGGCCCTGGAATGTCACCCGGTGCCCACCCGGGGGCCAAGACGGATCGACCGAACCCGTGGCCAGAAGTCGGTGAACGTAGAGATCCACCCCTGAGTTCCGGAAATCCTGCCACCCCAGTGCGAATCCACCAGCGCCATCCGCGGTGAGGTGCGGGAAGACCTGCTGGTTGGAGGCCGTGCAGACGGCCACGCCGTCGGCGGTCCAGGGCGTCGAACTCGTGCCCAGGATGCGGGCGGCGTAGATGTCGTAATCGACACCGTTTCTCCGGTCCTGCCAAACCGCGACCGCTCCGCCGGCCCCGTCGGAAGTGAGGTCGGTGAGCTCTTGATCCGATGCCGCATTGGACAGAACCTCGCCATTGTTGTGCCAGCCCTGACCCAGGGCGCCTGAAGCCGTCACCCGCATTGCGTAGACGTCCGCGTCCGTGCCGCTCCGATAGTCGGTCCACGCGACGATCGCGCCTGCCGACCCGTCGGAGACGATATACGGATTGACTTGGTAGTCGGCCGCCGCGGAAAGCTCCTTACCGGTGGCTGGCCACGTCGGATCGACGGCGCCGGAGCCGAGCAAATGGTGCGCGAAGATGTCCGCATCGGTTCCGTTGCGCTGGTCCTCCCATGCGATGATGGCGCCACCATTCCCGTCGGAGACGAGGGCGGGGCTGACCTGGTCGAGGGCCGACGCGCATACGGCGAGGCCGTTGGTCGGCCAGCTGGGATCCACCACGCCGGACGAAAGGACTTTCTGGGCGTAGATGTCCCAGCCCGTCGTCAAAGAGTTCCGATAATCCTGCCACGTCACGATCGCGCCGCCAGCCCCATCCGAGACCGCGCGAATCTCGATCTGATTGTCCGGCGCCACCGCGAGGACCTGGCCCCCCGAAGGCCAGCTGGAATCGAGCGTCCCGGCGGCAAGGACATGGTGCGCGTAGACGTCGAAGGCGCTCCCGGTGTCCCAAGCGACGATGGCGCCCCCGGCGCCGTCCGGCGCGATATCAAACCCGTCGACATTGGTCGCGACCATGATGCCGCTCGACGACCAACTGGGGTCTACGGCGTCGGACGAGAGCAGATGCTGGGCGAAGATCTGGTACGGGCCATTCCGGGTGTCGGTCCAGGCGATGATCGCGCCGCCCGAACCATCCGGAACCATGCGCATGCCGTACTGGATCCCGGATGCGGTGCAAACCGGCACTTGAACCCACGACGCTTGGGCGGGAACCACGAGGGTAGCCGCCAGCGCGCAGGTGACGACCCAACCGGCGAGGTGTCGATTCATCGGGGGCCTCTGGACCCGTTCACGGTACTTCCCGAGGTGCTTGCCTTCCACTGGAATCGGAGCCCCAGGGTCGTCGAGGCGTTGCCTGGCGTCCAGTGCCCTCGCCCCCATTGAGGTAAGGTCTTCTGGAGTGCTCGGTTCCGTCCAGGGCTCCTCGTCATCGAAGGGGTTCCATGGTCCAAGAGAAGCGACCCATACGATTCTCGGCGGCTTGGCGCGAGGCAAAGGAGCTGGCCTGGGCACATCGCCGCCGGCTGGCCATGGGTCTGTTCCTGATGCTGATCGCGCAGCTGGCGGGCCTGGTGCTGCCCGCCAGCTCCAAGTTCCTGATCGACGAGGTCATCGGTAAGCGCCGCGCCGAGCTCCTCCCGGTCCTGGCCCTGGCCGCGGGCGGCGCCACCTTGGTGCAAGCGCTGGCCTCGTTCTCGCTCTCGCAGGTCCTGGGAGTTGCCGCGCAGCGCGCCATCACCGACATGCGCCGGCGAGTCCAGGAGCACGTGACCAGGCTCCCGGTCCGTTTCTTCGACTCGACCCAGACCGGCATCCTGATCTCGCGCATCATGAACGACGCCGAAGGCATCCGGAACCTGGTGGGCACCGGCCTGGTCCAGCTCTCGGGCGGGCTGGTCACGGCAATGATCGGGCTCGGGGTGCTGTTCTATCTCAACTGGCGCCTCACCGCCATCACGCTGGTGGTGCTGCTGATCTTCGGCGGCGTGATGGCGCTCGCCTTCGCTCGGCTGCGCCCGTTGTTCCGGGTGCGTGGTCAGATCCAGGCCGAGATCACGGGCCGTCTCGCCGAATCGCTGGGCGGCATTCGCATCGTCAAGGCCTACACCGCCGAGAAGCGCGAGCAGATCACCTTCGCCCGCGGCGCCCACCGACTGTTCCGTAACGTGGCGCAGTCGATCACCGGAGTGTCGGCGGTCACGGCGTTCTCCAGCGTCGTGATCGGGGGGATCGGCGTGGTCATGATCGTGGTCGGAGGCAACTCGATCCTGGCCGGCCGCATGACCCTGGGCGACTTCGTGATGTACATCTTCTTCACCGGCCTGGTCGCAGCCCCCCTGGTGCAGATCGCCTCGATCGGAACGCAGATCACCGAGGCGTTCGCAGGTCTCGACCGGATCCGCGAGATCCGCGGCCAAGCTACGGAATCCTTGGACGAAGCCAACCGCCGTCCGCTGCAGAGCTTCCGGGGCGAGGTCGCCTTCGAAGACGTGTGGTTCGAGTACCAACCCGGCACGCCGGTGCTGCGGGGGGTCTCGTTCCGCTCTCCGGCCGGCTCGACGACCGCCCTGGTCGGCTCGAGCGGCTCCGGCAAGAGCACGCTGATCAGCCTGGTCATGGCGTTCAATCGTCCACTCCGTGGCCGGGTCCTGATCGACGGCATGGACTTGGGGACGGTTCGGCTGCGCGACTACCGTTCGCGCTTGGGCGTCGTGCTGCAGGACAATTTCTTGTTCGACGGACCGATCGCCGACAACATCCGTTTCTCGCGGCCCGACGCTACCCCGCAGCAGGTCCGCGAGGCGAGCCGGATCGCCCACTGCGACGAGTTCATCGCCCAGTTCCCCCAGGGCTACGACACCATCGTCGGCGAACGCGGCGTCAAGCTGTCGGGCGGACAGCGCCAGCGCGTGGCCATCGCGCGGGCGATCCTGGCCGATCCGCGCATCCTGATCCTGGACGAGGCGACCTCGAGCCTGGATAGCGAGAGCGAGGCCATGATCCAGGACGGCCTGCGCTCGTTGCGCCGCGGGCGGACCACCTTCGTGATCGCTCATCGCCTCTCGACGATCCGCAGCAGCGACCAGATCCTGGTGGTCGAAGAAGGCCGAATCCTCGAGCGCGGCACCCATGGAGAGCTGCTGGCGAAGCAGGGACGCTATCGCCAACTCCACGACAAGCAGTACCAGATCGAGAGCGACGTGTTCATCAATCCCGGCGAGGACTGGACCCCCGAGCTGCCGCGGCCGGCGACGCCGGCGACCGGCGAAGTGTCGGTGCGGGCGGATGCCATGTAGGCGCCGCGCGCGATCGGCCGCGCGGCGAACGCCGGCAGTCCAAGAAAACACTCGCCCCGAGGTTCCAAGCGCTCGGGGCGAGCCTCAGCGTGGCGGCGGAGGGCCTCAGAGGCGTCCGCGCCAAGCGTCTACATCCAGGGTTCGTCGGCCGTCGGACCGTAGATCGAAGGAACCTTGCCGCCGGCCAGGCGCTGGTAGACCGAGAGCTGGCCCCGGTGATGCACCTGGTCCATCAGCGAGATCCACAGCACGTCCATGGCGCGGAAGTCACCTATCTTGCCCGGCCCGATCGGCCACTGGACGGTGCGGTTGAGATCGTCCTCGGACGCTTTCGACACCTTCGCGTCGGTCTCGCGGCTGGCCTTCTCGAAGGCGGCGATCACTTCGCCCAGGCTGCCCGGCGGCGCCGGCATCGGCTTGGAGAAGTCGATCTGTCCCTTGAGGGCCGCATCCGCGATGCCCTGCTCGAGCACGAAGTTCCACGCCAGCTCCTTCGCGGTGCGCGACTTTTCGTGCGGCTTGAAGTCGTCCTTGTTTGCTGGGAAGGCCTTGAGGAGCTTGGTCGTGATCTCGACCTCCCGCTGCAAGGTCTGCAGGAACATGTCCTTCTCGGTCATGGTCTTTTGCGTCATAGCGGTTTCCTTTCCGGGGCTTGAGGAGGCGCGAAGCGGCCCCGTGACGACATGGGTTCCTTCCCGGTACGGTCGTCCCTCTTCCGGCGAGCGGCGCGACGCCAGCATCGTTCGATGGGCGGAGCGGTCAGAGTAGCCGTCCTCGGGTCGCGCGTCCACGCCTTAGGGATTTCTTGAGCTTTCGGTGACGGTTCATGAACCATTCCCGGACGGCCCCAGCGCGCGCGGCGGCCCTTCCCTCACCCGCGTCCGAGCACCTTCAAGAGCCCGGTGGTGAGCCACGGCGCGTAGGTGATCACCAGGACACCGATGCCCAGGATCAACAGCATCGGCAGCGCGGCTCGCGTCACCTCGAGCACCGGCCGTCCGAAACGGAACGACGCCAGGAACAGGTTGAGGCCCACCGGCGGCGTCAAATAGCCGAGCTCCAGGTTGGCGACAAAGATGATCGCCAAGTGCACCGGGTGGATGCCGAACGCGGCCCCGATCGGGGTGATCAGCGGGACGACGACGACGATCGCCGAGTAGATATCCATCAGGCAGCCGACCACGAGCAGGAACAGGTTGAGGCCCAGCAGAAACAGGAGCGGCGAGTGGACGTGCGCCTGCGTCCACTCGACCATCCGCGCCGGCACCTGGGCGTCCACCAGGTAGCTGCTGAGTCCCATCGCGGCCCCGAGGATCACGAGCACGCCGCCGACCACGACCACGCACTGGTGCAGCACGCGACCTAGGTCGCGTCGCACCGACAGGTCGTGCAGGACGAAGAACTCGACGACGAAGGCGTAGAGCACCGTGAGCGCCGAGGCTTCGACCAGCGAGGCGATGCCGCTGTAGATCGCCAGCAGCACGAAGAACGGAAGCAGCAGCTCCCATTTGGCCTGATTCAGGGCGGCTCCCAGCTCTTTCCAGTCGAAGCTCGTGCGGCCGGTGTCGGTGCGCATTCCCTCGCGCACTCCCCAAGCCGCGGTGAGGAACAGCAACAGGAAGCCGGGCACCACGCCGCCCAGAAACACGTCCTCGATCGGGACGCGCGCCACGATCCCGTAGAGAATGAGCGGCATCGACGGGGGAAAGAGCAGGCCGAGCGAGCCGCAGGCGGTGATGAGCCCGAGCGAGAAGCGTTCCCGGTAGGTTTCGGCGCGCAGCGCCTGATAGAGCAGGGCGCCGAGGGCGAGGATGGTCACCCCCGAACCGCCGGTGAAAGCGGTGAAGAAGGCGCATAGCACGGCGCACACGACCGCGGTTCCGCCCGGAATCCAGCCAAATCCGGCGCGGAAGACGCTCAGCAGCCGCTGCGAGGCCCGGGCTTCGGAGAGCACGAAGCCCGTGAGGGTGAACAACGGGATCGCGGCGAGCGTGGGAAAGACCGCCAATCGATAGGTCTCGACCGGCACGGCGGCGATCGTCACTCCGTCCTTCAAGAAAAACAGCAGCGCGAAACCACCGAGCGCGGCGAAGATCGGCCCGCCGAGCGCGGTGCCGAGCACGACTAGGAGCACACCGGGCCACGGTGTCCGGCCCTCCAACAGGCGAGGGAACTGGCCGAGCCAAAGGCCCGCGACGAGACCCAAGGCGGCGAGACCGCGACCGATTGCGCTCGGCGAGGCCATCCACACCAGCCGCAGGGCGATCAGGCCGAAGGAGACCGGAAGCACGAGCTGCCCGACCCAAATCGGCACGCCGGCGGCGATCATGGTGCCGGCGCTTCGCTCCTCGAGCACCATCGCCAGGCTCGCCCGGCACAGCAGAACCGAGACCGCGGCTCCGACGGCGGCGGAGAAGATCGACGCGGCCCGCCGCGGCCCCCCCTCAGGGAGGAAGGTGGGAGTGGCGAGCGCCAAGAGTCGGCCCTCGCGGGCCGCCAGAGCGGCGCCCAGGAATCCGACCCACAGCGTGAGGTGCTGGACGAACGGGCCGGAGCCCGGAATGCCGATGCGAAAGACGGCGCGGACCGGGACCTCGGCGAGCGGCAGCAGCACCATCGCCGCCAGCGCAGCGCTGGCGACGAGCCGCTCGGCGCGGGAGAAGGCGCTCAGCGCGACCCCCCGCCGTTCGTGCGCCGGTAGGCGTCGCGCTCCTTGATCGCCAGGTCGAGCGCCTCCTGGGGAACGGAGCCTCGCATCGTCTCGGCGAACTTCGCCGCCTCGGCCTTCCATTCCGCCGCGCTCTCCGGCGACAGCCGGATGACCTGGAGGCCGCGCTGCGTCATCTCCTGGACCGCGGTCGTGTCTTGCCGCGGGATCCCAGCCTCGAGTCGCTGCTCGGCCTTCTCGCAGGCCTTGAGCATCTTCGCGCGATCTGCCGCCGGGATCCGATCCCAGGCCTGGCGCGTGACCACGAGCCCACCCACCAGCGGTCCGAGCCCCCCGTGCACCATGTACTTGGTGTGCCGGAACCACT
>DASXTP010000058.1:0-5462 GCA_036505355.1 Candidatus Eiseniibacteriota bacterium
GAATAGGCTCCGTCGAAGGCTTGGTCGAACGGCAACGTGCGCATGTCGCCCGCCATCCAGGTCACGCGGGCTCCGGTCCTCGCGGCTTCGGTGGCCGCGATTTCGAGATAGCGTGGATTGAAGTCCAGGCCGGTCACGCGATAGCCGCGGTCGGCCATCCCGATGGCATGACGTCCTAGGCCGCAGGCCAGATCGAGTACCTCCGCGCCACGCGGCAGAGCAAGCGCCGATTCGATGAAGTCGACTTCGGCCCGCGTGCGCTCGGCGGTGAGCTGCGGCCGATAGATCTTGAGGTAATCCTCGTCGAAGAAGGTGACCGGCCACTCGGGGCGCGCGCTCATTGCCAACGCCTCCAGGCCGGATTGGCGGGAGGGTTCATGCCGGCGTGCTCCTCCCCAGCCAGTGGCGCAGCAGGCCCCGTGCCGCCTCCTTGTCGGGCACGGCGCGCGGATGGGCGAGATCGGGGTCCTGCTGCTGCGCGGGCCTCAGGATGGCGAGCCCGACGCAGGACGGGCAGCCCGTCTCACAGGGGCATTCTTCCAGGTGTTGGAGCGAGGCGCGGGCCAGCTCCTCGATGCGCGCGTAGCCCTGTTCCGCAAATCCCAGCCCGCCGGGGTAGCGGTCGAAGACGAACAGCGTCGGCCGGCCCAGGTTCGAGGAGTCGAGCACCCCGCCCAGGTCGGCCGGATCGCACATGCTGAGCATGGACAGCAGGGTCAGGAACAAGTTGCGCACCCCGCTCAGTGCCTCGAACGGCTTGTGCCCTTTCAGGGCCACGGCCTGCCATGCCGCCTCGCTCGGCGCCAGCCAGAAGCCGGTCGTGTCGAGGGTGAGGCGCGGCAGATCGAGCGGGTGGTAGCCGATCGAATCCCGCGAGCGGAACTGGAGCTTCTTCATGGCGATGGTCTGCCAGGATGACGTGACCGGGCCCAGCACCACGGTCTCACCCGCCCAGGTGCACCGCTCCACTTCGCCCCGCACCTGGATCGCGGTGTCGAGCACCGGCTGCGTGTAGTAGTCCACTCGCCGGGGCTCGACGTAGGCCGCCTTCTGGGCGAGATCCAGCTCGCGCACGAAGTAGGTCTCGCCCTCGTGGAGGTAGATCGCCTCGGGGTAGACCAGCTCGAGCGCGCTGATCGCGTCCACCGTCCCGATCACCGCGTTGTCCTTCGCCGCGTTCATGATCGTGTAGGTATGGTCGGAGATGGTGCGCAGATTCACGCGGGCCGCCGGAAAGGTGGTGCTCGCCCAGTAGGTGCGCCCGTCGATGGCTCGCGTCTCCCCCGCCTCCTCGAGCGCCGCCAAGACCTCGGCGGTCTGGGGGCCGAAGCGTTCTGGATCGGTGTCCGCCAGCGGCAGCTCGTAGACCGCGCACGCCAGCTGCTGGGCCAGGATGTAGGGGTTGTGTGGATCGATCACCGCCGCCTCGAGGGAGCGGCCGAAGAAGTACTCGGGGTGCCGCATCAGGTACTGGTCCACGGTCTCGTTGTAAGCCACCAGGATCGCCAGGGCGGGGTTTCCCTGGCGCCCCGCGCGGCCCGCCTGCTGCCAGGCGCTCGCCAGCGTGGGCGGCGCCCCAATCAGCACGGCGGCGTCCAGTCCCCCGATGTCGACTCCCAGCTCGAGCGCGTTGGTGGAGATCACGCCCCGCAGCTCGCCCGAAAAGAGCGCCCGCTCGATCCGTCGCCGCTCCTCGGGAAGATAGCCGCCGCGGTAGGGCTTCATGCGCTCCGCCAAGTCGGGCTCGGTGCGCTTCAGCGCCTCGCGCGCGTAGCGGTACACGAGCTCGGCGGCCACCCGAGACTTGGTGAAGGCGATGGCCTGGGCACCGCGGGCCAGCAGCCCGGCGAGCAACGCGGCCCCGTCCACGTTGGACGAGCGGCGCTCAGTGCGAGAGGCGTCGGAAAACGGCGGGTTCCAGAACGCGAAATGGCGCTCGCCGCGAGGCGACCCGTCGTCGTCCACCACCGTCACAGGGCGGCCAATCAGACCCCGGGCGAGCTCGGCCGGGTTCCGGATCGTGGCGCTGCACAGCACGAACCGCATGGCGCCGCCGTAGTGGGCCACCAGGCGGTCGAGACGGCGCAGCACGTTGGCCACGTGGGACCCGAAGATGCCCCGGTAGGCGTGCATCTCGTCCACCACCACGAAGCGCAGGTGGGAAAGGAAGCGCGCCCACTTGGGGTGCGAGGGCAGGATGCCCTGGTGCAGCATGTCGGGATTCGAGAGGATCACGTTGGCCTCATCCCGGAGCTTTCTCCGGGTCGAGGGCTCGGTGTCGCCGTCGTAGACTCCGGCGGTCACCGCTTGAAAGACCACCGGGTGCCCCAGCGTGAGGCGGGTCAAGCCCTTGAGCTGGTCCTGGGCCAGGGCCTTGGTGGGAAAGAGGTAGAGCGCGGTGGCGTCCGGTTCCTCGAGCAGCCGCTCGAGCACCGACAGGTGGTAGCACAGGCTTTTGCCGCTGGCAGTGCCGGTGACCACCACCGTGTCGAGCCCGCCGCGTAACGCCTCGATTGCCTGGACCTGGTGGGCGTAGAGGCGCTCGATGGCGCGCGACTCCAGCGCTTCGCGCAAGGGCGCGGGCAGCGGCACGGCAAGCGCCCCGTAGCGGGCGGGGCGGGCCGGCAGCGTGGTCCAATGGGTCAGCGCTCCCCGGTGCTCGGGACGGCGCGCGTGCTCCTCGAGCCAGGCCGCGAGGTCCGCGGTCGCGCCCTCGGGGACGGACTCGCGGGCCAGGAAACGCCCGGGTTCGGCTTCCATGTCGAGACCTCGCGGGCCGCACGCAGAACGGCCCCCACACCAGGATGGCGCGCTCGGGTGCGCCGGTGTCTTCCACTGCCAAACCAGGAGATGCGGGAGTATAGCGCCCACCGCGGCGCGCGCGCTACTCGATGGACCGGCTGGTGGGCTCGAAGCCGGTGATCACCCAGTCGTCTCCCCGGGGCGCGAAGTGAACCCGGTAGGCTTCCTGGGAACCCCGGAAGAACACCAGGTGCTGGGAGCGACCTTCGCTACCTGGAGAGAGGCGCCATAGCCCCCGCGACACCCCCCAGTTGTAGCCCAAGGCGGCTTCGATCAGCGAGGAATCGGCCACGAATCGCTCGGCCATTTCCCGATCGTTCGCGACCAGGGCCTGGATGAACCGCACGAAGGCATAGTAGGGCGAGGTCTCGATGTCCTCCCCCGCCGAGACCAGCCCCGGCGGGCCCCAGCCGAAGCGCCGAGTCCGGTAGATGTGCGGGCAGGTGGCGCACTCGTCGAAGCGCGGGGTGGGAAGATGGGTGCGGGACTCGAGCACCACTCCATCGGAAGACGGGGTGGCGAGGAACGTGGCGGTGCCCACCCCGCCGAGCGAATCGGGGCCGAGGCTTTGGATGAGCCGCCAGGACGAACTCCCCGGACTCTTGCGCCATACGAAGACCAACGGCTGCTGCCCGCCCCCGGCGGCGCGGGCGAAGAGCACCGCGAGGTGGAGTGGCACCTGGCTCGGGGCTTCGTCCGAACCATCGCTCGGCAGCAGATCGAGCAGCCGCATGCCCCCACCCTCGAGCCCCTGCTGGTGCACGTCCTCGTCCTCGCGCCAGAACAGGTACGGCCACGATTCTCCGGCCGGGTCGGAGCGCGCGAACAGGTTGACGACGGCCAGCGATCCGCGCCCCACCACCTCGGCGCCCAAGGCCAGCGAATCGAGGAAGGTGCGCAGCCGCCGCGTGGGCGGATCCTTGGCATGGAGTCGGAGGTCGTCGAGCAGGAGCCGCGCGGTGAGGGATCCCGCCTCGTCCTGATGGTCGGGGGACTCCCAGCTGTCCCGCACCTCCTGGGCGTAGGCCGCCAGGGAGTCGGCGGGACGCACCGCGGTGGAGTCCGCGCCCGCCGCCACGAAGCGCGGCGTGCGGTCGCAGCCCGCGCAGAGCGCGAGCGCCAGGGCCGGGACCCACCAGCCCCGAAGGCCGGGACGAGCCAGCGAACGCCCACGCCCTCCCGGGCTCAGGGGAATCGTTTCACCTCCGATGCGACCGCATGCCGCTCGCCGTCCCTGGCAACTTCGACTCATCTCGCCCCCGGTGCCGAACGTGGAGTCGTGGGTCGCGCCAGATCGCGGCTTTCCCAGTCGCGGATGATCCAGCGCCCCCTGAACTGCTCGAAGTGGATGACGTAGCGCCGGTCGCCCATGGGTCCCCGGAAGCGCACCTCCAGCCACCGCGGCCATTGCGTGTCGGCCTCCACCGTCTCGATCTTCCAGGTCCGAGCTGTCCGGCGCAACCCCCAGCCCGCGGCCACCGCCTGGCGCATCCACGATGGGTCCTTCAGCAGGCGGCTCGCCTGCTCGCGATGGTTATCGAGCAGCAGGCGAACGAACTGTACAAGAGTGGCGTACGGCGATGGAACCAGCCGAATGTCGTGGAGGCCGAACCCCTCGGCGCGCTCGATGAAGAGCAGCTCGCTGATCAGATTCGGGCAGTCGGGACAGCTTTCGAACAGCGAGTCCGCGACGTCCTTGGTCCAGCTCACCAGCTCCGGCTTGCCGTCGCCGTCGACATCGGCCCACGACACCGATCCGGTGGGGCCCAGCTCGGGACTGAGGTCGTCGTACTGGACCAGGTTCCAGAACTTCCCGCTGGACGCCAGCCGGAACAGGGCCAGGTGCATCGGGCCCTGGGTGCGTGGGCGATCGACGACGCCCCATTCGTAAGGTCCGTCTTGCTTGCCGGTCCACCACACCCGCATCTGGGGATTCATCCCGCCGCGGAACAGCGCGCCCTGCATCCGCAGGTCGCGCTCCTTGTACCAATACATGAAGCCCACCGCGTCGGCACTCCGATGGTACGGGTTCCGCACCATGAGCAGCACGAAGTAGGGCAGCTCGGGGTCGACCGCCACGTCGGTTTCCAGTCCGAGGGAATCGAGCACCGGCTTGATGGCGTGTGCCTGGACCAAGTGCTCGCGGCCCAGCGAGCGCAACAGCCGCCGCCCCATCGTGCCGACCAGCTCGTAGGCCCGGTAGTTCGAGCCGTTGATCGAGTCGCCGGTGTTGGTCTGGAAGCGCGCCTTGGCCTCGGCGGACCATCGCAAGAGCGAGTCGGCGGCCGGTGGCACCCAGGGCTTGATGGCCTGGGCCGCCGCAGGGCTCGCGGCGATGGCGGGGATGGAGGCGAGCAGCAGGATCCAGCCGGCTGTCACCAGGACCTTGGCACAACGGTGAAGGGAGTTGCCTTTGTCGAGGGATTGTAGATTGGAAGGCACTGTATCGGAGGCTAGCCGCTTCGGCCGGGGGGAGCAACTGGTCGACCGCAAGCTGTGGGACGTCAGTGAAAATGTCCCCCCGTAACGCGTCTGTGAAACTGTCCCTCCATGGACCTCATTCTCATGGGCAACCGGGACGCCCGGCGGCTGGGCCTGATTCGAGCCGCACGGCACGGGAAGGTCACGAACGGGGAAGGAGCGGCGGCCGTGGGATTGAG
>DASXTP010000059.1:0-7776 GCA_036505355.1 Candidatus Eiseniibacteriota bacterium
TGCTGTGCAACAACGGGAGCTTCGATGCCAACCCCGTGATCGCGTTGGACGGGACGGGCGGGGCGATCGTCAGCTTCCGCAACGGCTCTGGCGGCGTGGACGCGGTTCGGGTGAACTCGGGTGGACAGATCCCCGTCACCGCCGTCGGGCCGCTCGCGGGTCACGACGTGGCGCCGACCCTGGCATGGCCCAATCCGTTCCGCGATCAGGTTTCGATCGCGTTCAGTCTCTCGGTAGCAGCTGCGGTCCGCATGGAAGTCTTCGATGTCGCGGGACGCAGGGTGTGGGCCTCGCCTGCCAGACCCCTGGAGTCCGGGCGTCACACCCTGGTGTGGAACGGTCGAACGGAAGCCGGAACCTCGGCCAGGGGCGGGATCTACTTCCTGCGGGTACGCGGGCCCCAAGTTGCGGTGTGGTTCGCGTGAGATAGCGGGGGCGCCTAGGACGACTCGGCCTCAGCTCGCCGCCTGCCGGGTGAGCCCGCCGAAGCGCCGGTGGCGGCGCTGGAACTCCCGCACGGCCGCCGCCAACTCCTGGGCGCTGAAGTCCGGCCATAGGGTCGGCGTGAAGATCAGCTCGGCGTAGGCGCTCTCCCACAGCATGAAATCGCTCAGCCGCTGCTCGCCCCCGGTGCGTACCAGCAGCTCGACCCGAGCGGCGACCGGGCCGTGCTCGGCACCCGCCACCAGGCGGCCGAACTGCCCGCGCGAGAGCCGGCCGATCTCACGGCTGACACGCGCCGCGCGCAGGATCGCGTCCCGCGCCGAGTAATCGAGGGCGACCCGCATGTGGAGGCGCGTCCCGCGAGCGGTAGCGGCCTCGGCCGCCTCGACCGCGGCCCGCAACCCGGCCGGAAGTCGGTCCCGCCTGCCGATCACAGACAGCCTCACGCCCTGCCGGGCGCACAGCGGCCCCTCCTCGACGAAGAAGTCCCGAAGCAGCTCCATGAGCGAGCGCACCTCGCGCCCGGGGCGCCGCCAATTGTCGGACGAGAAGGCGTAGAGCGTCAGCGTGCCGATGCCGAGACCCGAGGCGGCGCGCCCGATGCGACGCACCGCCTCGACCCCGGCCCGGTGTCCGGCGGCCCGGGCGAGCCCGCGAGCCTCGGCCCAGCGGCCGTTCCCATCCATGATCAGGGCGACGTGCAGGCGGCGGCCGGAGCGGGGCAAGGCGACAGAGGCCATCGGGAGCTTCGCTCGTTCTCAGGGCCGCATTACGGGTCTTGGCGCTCGCGCCCTCGGGTGGCGCGAATCAGGGCTTCCATGTAATCCAGGTAGCGTTCCAGGGCCCGTCGCCCGAGGGCGGTGAGCCGGTACTCGGTCCTCGGGATCCGCCCATCGAAACGTTTGGTGCAGGCGATGTACTGGGCATCCTCGAGCTTGCGCGCATGAACGCTCAAGTTGCCATCGGTCGTCCGCATGAGCTGTTTGAGGTCGTTGAAGGTCAGGGACGACCGCACCGCGAGCGCGCTGACGATGCCCAAACGGATCCGCTCGTGGATCACCCGATCGAGGTCGCCGAAGCCGCTCGATGGCACGCGCCCGCGCACGCCTCGGAGCTTCCGGGCCGCAGTGCCGGCACCCTTGCGGTGCTCCGCCGAGACGGCGCTCCCCCTAGCCACCGTGCCGCCGCGCGATCACGATGCCGAAGACGATCATCAACCCGCCGAAGCCCGCCGCCATCCACGTGTTCCCCCAGCCGGCGGGCGCCAACAACGCAGCCGTTCCAAGGCCCATGAAGCCAAAGCCCATCACCGGCACGATCGGCACCGAGAAGGCGCCCCCGGTCGCGACCGCGGTGCCGAACATCAGGAGCCACATCCCGGGCAGGAAGCCCACCAGACCCGCGCGGTAGAGCACGCCGGTGAGCACTGCCCCAGCCAGCAGCGGCAGGCTGAAGCTCAGCGCGAACTTGCGGGCCGGGCCCGAGAACAACGGCAGTCCGGCCCCGCGCGCCTTGTGGGCCATGGACCAGGCGGAGATCCCGATCGCCACCGCCGACTCGATCAGCCAGGTGGCGAGCCAAGCGCCGGTGGTGGTGGTGCGCGACGCGACCCAAGCGGCGAGGAGCGCGGTGAGGCCGATCACCACCTGGCCGCGCCCCGGGACCGAAGTGAACGAGCCGGCGTCCTCGATGGTGCGCCGGATGTAGCGGAGCTGGTCGAGGGCCCGGGCCTGCAGCTCCGGCGGATCGTCGGGCGAGTGAGGGAGCGGACGTGCCACGCGCGAAAGGCTAGCAGGCGGGCAAATATCCAGCAAGTACTTTGTCATGCAAAGGTGGGCGCGCCGCCATCGGGCCGGCTCTCGCCCGTTCGACTGGCGGCCGCGGAGCCCTGGGCCTATGCTGCGATGGCCCGATGAAAATTCCGCTCTTCCAAATCGACGCCTTCGCCTCGCGCGTCTTCCAAGGAAACCCGGCCGCGGTGTGCCCGCTCGAAGACTGGCTCCCCGAGGCCACCATGCAGGCGATCGCGGCGGAGAACAACCTGGCCGAGACCGCCTTCGTGGTCGGGCGCGACGGTCGCTACCAAATCCGCTGGTTCACGCCGGTCCAGGAGGTGGACCTGTGCGGCCACGCGACCCTGGCTTCGGCGCACGTGGTGTTCGAGACGCTCGAGCCCGGGCGCCGCGAAGTAGCCTTCGACTCGCGAGGCGGGGCGCTGCGCGTCTCCCAAGAGGTCGATCTCCTGGTGCTGGATTTTCCCGCTTACGCGCCCGCGGCGATCCCGGTCCCCGCGGGCATCGCCGAAGCGATGGGGCGGGCACCGCGTCAGGCGTTGAGCACCCGGGACCTGCTGCTGGTCTACGACACCGAGGAGGAGATCCGCGCCCTCCAGCCCGACATGAGGGGCCTACTCGAGGTGGATGGGCTCGGCGTGATCGCCAGCGCCCCGGGACGAGCCAGCGACTTCGTCTCGCGGTTCTTCGCTCCGAAGGCCGGCATCCTCGAGGATCCGGCCACCGGCTCGTCGCACTGTACTCTGGTCCCCTATTGGGCCGAGCGCCTCGGCAAGCCGAAGCTCCATGCGCTCCAACTCTCGCGGCGCGGCGGTGAGCTGTTCTGTGAGCGGCGGGGCGAGCGCGTGCACCTCGGGGGCCGCGCGGTCCGCTACCTGGAAGGGACGATCGAGATCGGACGGTAACGGGCGGCTCAGCGATCCTCGTCGCCCTCTTCGTCGCCTTCCTTGTCGGAATCGTGCGAATGGGTCTTTTCGTCCCGCTTCAGCTTGTCTTTTTGCTGGCGCCGCTTCGCGGCCTCGCCGCGCCGCTCGAGGCGGATGCCGCCCTGGAACGTCTCCAGCTCGAGCCGCGCGCCCCCCGCACCGAACGTGAAGCTGAACTCCTTGCCGCGACGCGCGTGCAGCTGAACCGGGATGCTCGAGGAGAAATCCCCGCTGAACGTCGAGACCGACACCACCACGTCGGGCTTCTCCGGCAAGCCGATCACGATGTCGCCGTTGTGGGTCGAGAAGCCGTAGACGCCTCCCGGCTCGAGATCGCCGTCGTAGTAGAGGTCACCGTTGACGGTGCTGATCTCCAGCGACTTGGAACCCACGCGCTCGAGCACGATGTCGCCGTTCACGCTCTCCGCCGACAGCTCGCCCGTGACGTCCGCCACCCGCACCCCCTGGTTGACCGAGCTGACCTCGATGCGACCGTGGGCCCCGGACAAATCCACTTCGCCATCCACCGATCCCAAGGAGACGAAACGCCCGCCCCCCCTGACGCGGACGTCGCCATGGACGGTCTGCGCCTTGAGCTCCCCCTGGACGCCGTCGACCGAGATCTCGGTAGACACCCCGGAGAGATCGAGCGCGATCCACACCGGAACAGTCAGTCGGTAGTCCACGCTGGCCGGGATTCCGTGGCGCCCGTGGGCCTCCACCTTGATGCGATCGTCCTCGACCGCCACCTCCACGTCGACCCGTCGCGAGTGGTTCGCTTCGATCCGCACCGCGTCCTTGGCCCAGGTCCGCACCGCAATCTCGCCGGCGAAGTTCTCCACATCGAGGCGGGCCCCGGCTTTCACCGTGAAGGTCGTGTCGGTGCGGTCCGCGGCGCGCTCCGTGGTGACAACGGTGCCACCGCCGGTCCACGCGGCGAGGACCAGCGATGCGGTGTGGATGAGCATCATCGGTGCGGTCTCCTCCTCATCCCTGCGCGCCGACGATCGAGGTCGCCAGCCTCAGCAGGCTTGCCTTGCGTCTCATGGTCTGCGCCAGATGTTCGCGCAGGTAGAAGTTCGACGGATCGGCCTCGACCGCGCGCCGCGCCTCAGCCACGGCTTGGTCGATGATCGCGAGGTTGCGCTCGAGCACCTTCACCGTGGCCGGATCCAGGCGGTTGCGGCCGCCCTGAAGGATGCGATTCAGCTCGGTGATCGTGGCCTCGTAGCGCGGATCGGCCCCCGCCACGAACGCGGTGGCGACGGCACCCGGCTCGCTCGTCCGCTGAGCCCGCGACCCTGCCGGGGAGGCCGGGCCTCGAGCCGAGTCATCGCCCACCGGTGCGACCGCGACCGGGCCTGATCCAACACCAGTCGGGAAGGCCGCCCGCTGCCGGCCGCCGAGCGCGAGCCACACGGAACCGCCGGAGAGCAGCACCAGCACAACCGATGCGGCGACCGCCTGCGGCACGGTGAGCGAGAAGCGCCCGCCCCCCCACCATCCTTCGCGCCGCCGAGCGGGGCCGATGCTCCGCTTGGCGCCGGGCCCGATCCGGGCGGCGATCCCGGGCCACAGGTCGAACTCGGGGGGCTCGTGGGTCAGCGCCTGGGCCTTGCCGACCACGCTTCGGAGCTCGGCCAGCGTCGCGACGCATTCGGCGCACTCATCGAGGTGTCGCTCCAGCTCGCGGCGCTGGCGTTCACCCAGCTCGCCGTCAAGGTAGTCCGAAAGTCGGTCGGTCCAAACGTCGCTCATCCTGTGCTTCCTCAGCCGTGCAGCGTCTGACGCAGCATCATCCGGGCCCGATGCAGCTGCGCCTTGGATGTCCCGGATGCGATGCGCAACAAGGCCGCGATCTCCTGATGTTTGTAGCCTTCCACGTCGTGCAGCACGAAGATCTGCCGCGCTCCCTCGGGAAGCTTGCCGATCGCAGTCTCGAAGTCCATGCGCTGGTCGGTCCCCGCAGCCCGTGACGGCAGCACCTCGAACACCTCCTCGCCCTCCTCGAATCGGCTCCGACGCAACGTCCGCGCCGCGCGCCGCGACAGGATCAAGTTCACCGCCAGCCGGTGGAGCCAGGTACCGAACGCCGATTCACCTCGGAACGTCCCCAGCTTTTCCCAGGCTCGCACGAAGACCTCCTGGGTCAACTCCGCGGCGTCTTCGGCCCCGGCCATGCGGCGGGCCAGCGCGTGGATCTGGGCCACGTGTCCCCGGTAGAGCCTCTCGAAGGCGCGGGCATCCCCGGCGGCGGCGAGCCTGGCATCCCCCACGTCCACACCCGCCGGCACCGTTTGTGGATCCGCGCTCAGCATCCGTTCCCCGGGGAGAGGTTCCCGTTGCGCCTGCTTGGACACGGCGATCGGACAAAAGGTTGAGACTCGCGCAACATTCTACAGCGGCCGCCCGTAGCCCCCCGCGACGCCCCCGGTCCGCCGAGCCGGGATCGGATCGTTGCCGGCTTACCAACCTTCCGGCCAGCCTGGCCATCTCATGATCATGCGAGGCTCGGGCAGCAGGGAGGAGTGACCCTGCCCGGCGGTGGGACAGACGGCGGGCCCAGACGCTTCGGCCATGGCTGCCGGGGGCGGGACCACGGAGGAGGAACGAGACGATGGGTTCGGCCATGCGGAGTCTCTTGCGCCGGCGGTTGCTAGTCCCCGCCGTGGTCGGAATGACGGTTTCGGCCGCGGCCAGCGGGCCGTCGGGGGGGCAGCACGAACGCTACACGCTGTCCGGGGACCACGTGGCGATCTACAACCTCGCCGGCGAGCTACGGATCGAGCCGAACTCGGGCCGTGAGGTGGTGGTCGAGGTCGCCCGCGCCGGCCGGGACGCCGGATCGCTGCGGGTGGAGACCGGGCCCAAGGAAGGTCGCACCACGCTACGCGTCATCTACCCCAGCCGGCGCGTGATCTACCCGCCGCTCGGACGGGGCTCGAGATCCTCCGCGGAAATCGCGGATGACGGCACGTTCGACGACCACGCGTTCGGCATCCTGTCCGGAAGGCGAACCGTCACGGTCGCCGGCTCGGGCTCGGGTACGGAAGCCCATGCCGATCTCCGCGTTCTCGTCCCCAGCGGCCAGAAGCTGACCGTTCGCCTGGTGGCGGGGAAGACCCAGATCTCAGGAATCGACGCCAAGCTTTCGGTGTCGCAGGGTGCGGGACCGGTCGAATCGCGCGGCACCCGCGGCGCGCTGTCCGTCAACACCGGCTCCGGAACGGTGCGCGTCGCCGAGGCCCAGGGCGACGTCGAGCTGGACACCGGCTCGGGCTCGGTCACGGTCTCGGGCGTGCGCGGCGCACGGCTGTCGATGGACACCGGCTCGGGCGACGTGCGGGTGTCGGACGCCGAGGTGGGCATCCTGCTCGCCGACACCGGCTCGGGGTCGGTGGACCTGGATGCCGTCCGGGCCGACGAGATTCGGCTCGACACCGGCAGCGGCACCATTCGCCTCGACCTCCAAAGCGACGTGAGCCTGCTCGACGCCGACACCGGATCGGGCGACGTCACGGTCACCGTTCCCGCCAAGCTCGGCGCGGAGTTCGACGTCGAGACCGGGAGCGGTGGCATCGAGATGGAGGTAGCGCACGAGGTCTTCGAGGCGTCGCGCTCCCACGTCCGCGGGCGGATCGGCGACGGACGGGGTCGGATCCGCGTCGAGACCGGATCGGGGGGGGTGAGGATCCAGCGGCGGGCGACCGCGGGCGCGCGGTCTCATCTTGGGGTCGGGACCCTGCTCGCGCCCGCGGTCGAGTAGGGCTCCATTGGAAAACACCCGATCCCCAGCGTGGGCTCGGGCGCTTCCAAACGGAGCCCAAGCCTAGGACGCTTCGCCCTTGTCCGCAGCCTTCACCGTGAGCGGGGCCATCCGCGTCTCGCAATAGCGGCTGTCCACGGTGATGGTCCAATCCCCCGAGCCGGGCAGCACGATCGACGCCGCGTAGCGGCCGTTCGCCTTGCGCGCGACCGGCTGGACGGTGACGGCCCGATCGCCTTGTACCGCCCGCACCACGGGCTCGACGTTTCGCCGCGATCCGAGCTCGGGCCGCACCGTGAACCAAACCTCGAACGCCTGGCCGGCCACGATGCGAGACGGGACTTTGTCGATCGTGACCCGAGCCCGGCCGCCGGCGCCGGCGGAGACTACCAGGCCAACGATCAAGAGCGGCGCCACGAGCGCCGTGCATGCAACCTGCTTCCTGGACATGATCCTCCCCTTTCCGTGGCTTCGATCTCGTTCCCTGTCCCCCATCCGGGGGCCAGGAACGGGACGACTCGCCGTGGCGGCCATGACCGCGTGCGAGGGTTCGAAGAAGAGGACGCCAACGGTCGGCGAACCGTTAACCGCCTTCCCGCACCGGCCGCAGCAACCGGGGACCGGGGGGCCCGCCCTTTGAGGATACCGGGCCGGCGCGGGCTCAGCGAGACCTCGGAACCTCGGTGTGGGACGTCAGTGAAAATGTCCCCGTAACGCGTCTGTGAAACTGTCCCTCCATGGACCTCATTCTCATGGGCAACCGGGACGCCCGGCGGCTGGGCCTGATTCGAGCCGCACGGCACGGGAAGGTCACGAACGGGGAAGGAGCGGCGGCCGTGGGATTGAG
>DASXTP010000060.1:0-5451 GCA_036505355.1 Candidatus Eiseniibacteriota bacterium
GGAGGTCCCGCACGATCCGCAGGGCATGGTTCCGGCCACGACCGGGAGGGATGAAGGACTCGATGCGATCGCTGAACAGCACAGCCCCCACGCGGTCGTGGTTGGCCACGGCCGAGAAGGCCAGCACGGCGGCCAGCTCGGCGGCGTAGTCGCGCTTGAGCAGGAAGCGGGAGCCGAAGCCCTGGGAGCCCGAGAGGTCCACCAGCAGCAGCAGGGTCAGGTCCCGCTCCTCGACGAACTTCTTCACATAGGGCGTGCCCATGCGAGCCGTCACGTTCCAGTCGATGGTGCGCACGTCGTCCCCGGGCGCGTACTCCCGCACCTCCGCGAACTCCATGCCGCGGCCCTTGAAGACCGCGTGGTAGGCCCCGACGATCCCCGATTCCAGGATCGTGCGCGTCCGGATCCGGATGCGCCGGAGCTTCTGGAGCGTCTCGCGGTCGAGCACTCGGGGCCTCGCCGGCTACGGGACCTCGACGCGCTCGAGGACCTGGTCGATGATCTCTTCCGTGGTCACGTTCTCCGCCTCGGCCTCGTAGGTCAGCAGCAGCCGGTGCCGCAGGACGTCGTGGGCGATCTCCTTGACGTCCTCGGGGACCACGTAGCCCCGGCCGCGCAGGAACGCCACGGCGCGCGAGGCCTCGGAGAAGGCCAGGGTGGCCCGGGGCGAGGCACCGAAGGCGATGAGGGGGGCCACCTCGGACAGGCCGACATCCTTCGGGCGGCGCGTGGCCGCCACGATGGCCACCATGTAGTCGCGCAGGCGCTCGTCGATGAAGATCTCGCGGACGCGCCGGGTCAGGCGCCGCACGGCCTCGACCCCCAGCACCCTGGCGACAGAGGGCGCCTCACCGGATATCATGCGGTCCAGGATCTGCCGCTCCTCGTCCTGCTTCGGGTACTCCACCTTGACCTTGAGCAGGAAGCGGTCCACCTGGGCCTCGGGGAGCGGGTAGGTCCCCTCCTGCTCGATGGGGTTCTGGGTGGCGAAGACGAGAAAGGGCTCGGGCAGGGAATGGGTGGTGTCGCCCAGCGTCACCTGCCGCTCCTGCATGGCCTCGAGCAGCGCGGACTGTACCTTGGCGGGGGCACGGTTGATCTCGTCGGCCAGCAGCAGGTTCGTGAAGACCGGTCCCTTGCGGACCGCGAACTCTCCGGTCTTCTGCACGAAGATCATGGTGCCGATCAGGTCGGCCGGCAGCAGATCGGGCGTGAACTGGATGCGAGAGAACTGGAGGTCCAACACCTGGCCCAGGGTCTTGACGGCCAGGGTCTTGGCCAGGCCGGGCACGCCTTCGACCAGCAGGTGCCCCCGGCAGAGCAGGGCGACCATCATGCGCTCGAGCAGCGCCTTCTGTCCGACGATGACCTTCTTCACCTCGTTGACGGCGGCCTGCACCAGCAGCGCCTCCTCGCGCACGCTTTCGTTCAGCCGGGCGACATCGATTCCTTGCTCAGTCATCTCGCTCCTGCCTGTTCGGTTGCGGACCCTGGAATAGAATGGTGCTCCGGCGATCGGTGGTCCGGACCCGCTCGCGACGGACTTCCGCTTGCGTTCGGAGGAGGGGCCCGACGGGCGTTCCGGCGCCGTGACGCCACTCGAGCGCGAGCGGGCGGTCCTGCTCGCGGCCCACAGTTCGGGTGGCATGCCGCGCGCCCCACACGGGCGAACGACCGTAGGATGGGTGCGAGAAAGGTGTCAAGGATGGCGGCCCATTCTTGCCGTCCTCTTGACAGGAACACTCGATGCACGAGCGTGCAGTTTTCTGGTGCGGGATCCCGACTCCCGCCTTCAGGCCCGTCTCATCTCGGCTTCTCGCTCGGCGCCCACCGAGACCCGCGAGATCGGAACCCCCGTCTCCTGCTCGATCCACTCGAGGTAGGATCGGGCCCGTGCCGGCAGCCGGGACCATTCGCGGAGGTGCGAGGTCCGCTCGCGCCAGCCCGGGAAGGTCCGCCAGCACGGCGTGCAGCGGGCGAGCGCACGCGCCCCACTCGGAAACGAGCGGACCGGGATCCCGTCCATCTGGTAGCCGGTCACGACGCGGATCTCGTCGAACCCGTCCAGGACGTCGAGCTTGGTGATCACCAGCTCGTCGAGCCCATTGATCCGTGCCGCATAGCGGAGGGCGGCCAAGTCGAGCCAGCCGCAGCGGCGGGGCCGGCCGGTGGTGGCCCCGTACTCCTCGCCCGCCTCTCGCAGGCGCGACGCCTCGGCCTCGGGCATCTCGCTCGGAAAGGGTCCGAGACCGACGCGGGTCGTGTAGGCCTTGGCCACGCCGATCACCCGGTCCACGGTCCGCGGCCCGAGCCCCACCCCGAGGGGCCCGCCGGCCGCGCTCGCCGCCGAGGAGGTCACGAACGGGTAGGTCCCGTGGTCGAGATCGAGCAGCGTTCCCTGGGCGCCCTCGAGGAGCACGCGGCGGCCGGCCGCCAGGGCCTGGTGCAGCTCGGCCGAGACGTCGGTAACCAGCGGCTCGACCCAAGTGGCCAGCTCGCGCAGCTCGTCCCACAGGGATTCGCCGCCCATCCGGGCGAGCTCCGTCGCCTCGGGGAACTCGCGGCGCAGCCGCGCCAGGTTGAACGAGCTGCGCTCGACGAACACCTCGCGGTCGTACAAGTCGGCCAGCCTCAGGCCGGTGCGCGCCGCCTTGTCGCGGTAGGCGAAGCCGATCCCCCGTCCGGTGGTGCCGATCGCCCCGGGACCTTGCTCGGCGACCCGCTCCGCCACCGGGTGATAGGGCAGAATGAGATGCGCGGCGGGGCTGACGCCGAGCCGTCCGCGCACCGAGAGTCCCATCGTCTCGAGCCGCTCGGCCTCTTCGCGCAGGCGCGCGAGGTCCACCACCACGCCGTTGCCGAGCAGGCAGCGCTTTCCCGGCACCATGACGCCCGAGGGCACCAGGTGAAGGACGACGGTCTCGCCGCCGCGAATCACGGTGTGGCCGGCGTTCGGGCCGCCCTGGTAGCGGGCGACGACGTCGGCCTCCTCGCTCAGCGCGTCGACGATCTTGCCCTTGCCCTCGTCGCCCCATTGGGCTCCCACCACCACGGTGCACGGCATTCGGCTCCTCCGCACGGAAAAAACCCGCGGGACGCTAGCAGAGGGACAGGGGTGAGGCAAGAACGCGAGGCCCGCCTTGGGAATACGATCGCGTGGGCTTGACCGTTCGGGGCTCGGGGTGTTTCCTTCTCCGTCGCCAAGAGTTCCTGCCACCTCGCGAACCGACCTGCCGAGGGCGGGAAAGCCGCATCTCTTGCCAGGAGCGCGAGTGCCAAAGCCCAACGGAATAGCCCGCAGCGACCATGAGTGAGCCGGCGCCGGATCGCGCCTTCACCGCGATCAGCCCAAATCCTTTCATCGTCGGGAACCCGGTCCGCGGTCGCGCGATGTTCTTCGGGCGCGAAGCCGAATTCGAGCTGGTCCGCAGGCGGTTCGAGCACTCCCCGCGGGGCGGAATGCTGCTCGTCTTCTGCGGCGAGCGCCGAAGCGGAAAGACCTCGATCCTGTTCCAGATCCTGGACCGACGCCTCGGCCCAGACTTCATTCCGGTTCTGATCGACATGCAGTCCATGGCCATCGGGAGCGAGGTCGAGTTCCTCACGCGGATCTCGCAGGAGGTGATCGAGGCGCTCGGCCCGGACGCGAGCGGCGTCACGCCCCCCGAGTTCATCCCCAGCGCGAGCAACGCCGCGACCTTCCAGACGTTCATCCGCGGCGTCCTGCGCATCCACCCGCGGAAGAAGCTGATCCTGATGTTCGACGAGTACGAGCTGTTCGAGGACAAGATCCAGTCCGGTCTGCTGGCGGAGGAAGTGCTGCACATCCTGAAGAGCCTGATGGAGAACCAGTCGGTCTTCCTGATCTTCACCGGCTCACGCGACCTGGAGGAACGACGGAACGAGTACTGGAAGATCCTGGGTGCGACCCTGCCCCGTTCGATCAGCTTCCTCGAGCGCGAGGACGCCTTGAACCTGGTGCGCAAGCCGGTGGAGGGACGGGTCCAATACCAGGACGGGGTCCCCGAGGCCATCTGTCGGCTCACTGCCGGTCAGCCGTTCTACACGCAGGCCGTCTGCCAGAGCCTGGTCGACCACCTCAACGAGCAACGCACCCACCAGGCGACCCTGGAAGCTCTGGAGACGGTGGCGGACGGGCTGGTCAACAACCCGCTGCCGCAGATGATCTTTTTGTGGGACGGGCTGGAGCGGGACGAAAAGCTGGTGCTGGCCCTGCTGGCCGAGTGCCTGGCCGATGAAGACGCCCACGCCGGCGTGGATCAAATGATGCGCGTGCTGAGGCAGCGCGAATACCCCCTCGAGCTTTCGAAGGCGCGCGCCGCGACCATGCTCGAGAAGCTCTTCCGCAGCGAGATGCTGCTGCGCCGCGACCGGGCGACCCTGCACGAGTACGCCTTTCGCATGGATCTGTGGCGACTGTGGATCCGACGCATGCACTCCGTGTGGCAGGTCATGCGCGAGTTGGGGTTGGAAATCCGCCCCGGCCTTCGCGGCATGTGGGAGCGGTATCGCTGGCCGGCGATCGGCATGGCGGGCGCGATCGCCTTGGTCGCCGCAGGGGGAATCTGGCGGTCTTCGCATCGGACCGCCCTGACGAGCTTCTCCCCGTCCCGAGCCGCGGCGGTGCCCTTCCGGTTAGAGGTCGGACCCCAGAACGCGATGGTCTATATGGACCACCGGCTGATGGGCATGGGGATGTTCCAGGACTCGATCGCGGCAGGGCAGGACCATCGATTCCGCGTCACCGCCCCCGGCTATGCGGACACCGAGATCGTGGTGCAGGTCCCCCCCGGAGGCTCGGGGGCGCGCCGTCTCGCGCTCCGTGCCCTGTTCGGCACCCTCAGCATCGTCACCCAGCCGCCGGCCGCCGACGTCAAGGTGGACGGAACTCCCGCGGGCAAGAGCCCGGTCATGGTGCGGGGGCTCGCGGTTGCGACGCCACACCGAGTCGAGGCCACGTTGAGCGGCTACGGGGCGGCGCAACAGGACGTGACCGTGCAGGCGAATGCCATGGTCGAGGCTCGCCTCGCTCTCGAGGCGGGCCACAGCGACCTGTTCTTGATCACGGATCCCCCGGCCAGCGAGATCCGGCTGGACGGAAGCCCGCGAGGGACGTCGCCGCTACAGCTCGCAGCCCTGGTGTTCGGGCGCCACACCCTGACCGCGTCGCGGACCGGCTATCTCACCGCCGAGACCAGCGTGGTGGTGACCCAGGCCACCCATCAGATTCGCGTGAGCTTGCTTCCCGAGCCACCCGGCACTCTGGTTGTCCAAGGGGACCAGCCGGGGCAGATCTACATCGACGGGGAGATCGTGGTCGAGAACGTGCAGAACTCCGGCCCACGCCGGCTGGCCGCCGGAACGCATCCGGTACGGGTGGTGCTGGTCGCGGGAGATACCATCGACACGTCGCTGGTGCTCAAATCCGGT
>DASXTP010000061.1:0-2208 GCA_036505355.1 Candidatus Eiseniibacteriota bacterium
GTCGCGGGCGTGCCGGTGCTGCCGCTCGCGCTGCCCCACGGCGACCAGGAGGTCTACGGCTACCGCATCGGCGACCTCGCCTACCTGACCGATGCGAAATCGGTTCCGGACGACGTCCGCGACCGCCTGCAGGGACTCGAGGTGTTGGTGTTGAACGCGCTGTTGCCGCGCCCGCACCCGTTGCACCTCTCGATTCCCGAAGCGATCGCCACGGCGCAGGCGATCGGCGCGCGCCGCACCCTGCTCACGCACCTCACGCACGAGTCGCCGCACACGGAGCTCGAGGCCTCGCTGCCGCCCGGCATCGAGCCGGCGTACGACGGCTTGGTGGTGGAGCTCGGCGGTGAGTAGGAGGAGTCTTACGACACCCTTCAGGGTGCGCCGCGACAGCGCCGAGCCGCGGCTTCAGCCGACGGATCGAGGCACGTGCCAAGCCGCGGCTTCAACCGACGGATCGAGGCACGGTGCCATGAGGGATTCTCGGAACGTCGTGCAGATGATTCCGGGGCTCAAAGCCCCGGCTCGGCGCCCTGCGGGCGACTCGTCCTCGAAGGACGCGTACACGAACACCCTTCAGGGTGCGCCGCGACAGCGCCGAGCCGGCTTCAGCCGACGGATCGAGGCACGGTGCCAAGCCGCGGCGTTCAGCCGACGGATCGAGGCACGGTGCCAAGCCGCGGCTTCAGCCGACGGATCGAAACGATCGTGCACATTTCTCTCGACTGAATAGATTCGCCTCCCTGAATGGCGCGTGATGTGCGGGGTTGGCATCAGTCGGTGTGGGGCGTCGCGAAGCGCACGCTCGAATCCGCCTACGAAGACAACATCCCCTTCCTGGCGAGCGCGCTGTCGTTCGACGTCATTCTCACCGCCATCCCGTTCCTCGTCCTGTTGCTCGGCGTCGTGGGCACGCTGGTCGCCCACCAGATCACCACCCAGCAGATCGACCTGGCGGAGCTGCTGCGCCGCTTCATGCCGGCGGGGGGCGGCGCCGGTGGCGAAGCCGTGCGCGACGTCGAGAACGTCCTGGCGGGCGTCGTGGCGAGCCGCGGCCAGCTCACCCTGTTCGGCATCCCGCTGTTTCTCTACTTCTCGACCCGGCTGTTCGGCGGCCTGCGCGCCGCCCTGAACGAGGTGTTCGACACCGAGGAGCGCCGGCCCTGGTTCAAGGCCAAGCTGCTCGACCTGATCATGGTGCTGATCACGGGGTCGCTGCTGCTCTCCTCCGCGCTGTTGCCGGCGCTCGAGGTGAGCACGAGCCGGGGGCTCGAGGAGGGGTTCCTGGTGCAGTGGCTGTACCGGCTCAGCCTCGAGATGATCGCGTTCGTCTTCAGCACGGCGCTGTTCTTCGTGGTGTTCAAGGTGCTGCCCAGCCGGCGCATCGTCTGGCGCACGGCACTCATCGCCGCGACGATCTGCGCGCTCGCCTTCGAGCTGGCGAAACGGCTGTACGCCCTGTACATCGCCCACTTCGTCACGCTCGACAAATTCGCCACCACGTCCAACGCGGGCGCGTTCCTGCTCCTGATCCTGTGGGTGTACTACACGAATTGTGTGTTTCTCATCGGCGGCGAGATCGCCGAGGCGTACGATCTGGCGCGCATGCGGCGCGCCCAGCGGGTCACGCTCCAGTGAGCGCGGCCCCCCTCCCACCCGCCGCCACGATCGACCTGCGCAGCGACACGGTTACGCGTCCCTCTCCGGGGATGCGGCGGGCCATGGCCGAGGCCGAGGTAGGGGACGACGTGCTCGACGGCGATCCCACCACGCGCCGCCTCGAGCGGCGCACCGCCGAGTTGTTGGGGATGGAGGAAGCGCTGTTCTTCCCCTCGGGCACCCAGGCGAACCTCACCGGCATCGCGCTCTGCACCGAGCCGGGCACCGAGCTCCTGATCGAGGCCAACGCCCACATCGTGCACTACGAGGTCGCGGGGGCGGCGGCGGTCGCCGGCGCGCAATTCAGGACCATCCCGTCACCGGACGGGCGGCTCAACGCGGACCTGGTCCGGCAGGCGCTGCGGCCGCCCGATCGGCACCAGCCGCGCCAGACCGCGCTCGCCGTGGAGAACACCCACAACGCGGCGGGAGGCCGGGTCTTGCCCCCGGCTGATATGGCGGCGATTGTGGCGTTGGCGCACGAGGCCGGCCTGGCGGTCCATTTGGACGGGTCCAGGCTCTGGAACGCCGCAGCGGCCCTGGGCGAGCCTC
>DASXTP010000062.1:0-30109 GCA_036505355.1 Candidatus Eiseniibacteriota bacterium
TGCCCAGACGCAGCAGCCGATCGAGCGACGCCCCGCCCACCATGCCGCCCAGCTCCAGGGCGGCGCCGATCAGCCCCGCGGTCTTGCGCAGGTGGATGTCCTGAACCTCGATCGGAGCCGGAGTTCGACCCTCGGCCTCTAGGTCGAGCGCCTGGCCCCCGACCAGCAGATAGCTGCCGCTCGCGAATGCCAGGGCCCGCATCGCGCCGACCACGCGGCGCGCCGGAACGTTGCGCTGCTCGAGTCGCCCGAGCTCCTGGAAGGCCAGCGCCAGCAACGCGTCCCCGGCCAGGACGCCGAGCGCCTCGCCGTACTTCTTGTGGGTGGTGAGGCGACCCCGCCGATAATCGTCGTCGTCCATCGCCGGCAGGTCGTCGTGGATCAACGAGAAGGCGTGCACGCACTCGACCGCCGCGGCGGCTGGCATCGCGCGCTGCCAGCGACCGCCGACCGCTTCGCATGCCGTCAGCGTCAGCAGCGGGCGCAGCCGCTTGCCCGGGGAAAGCGCGCCGTGGCGCATCGCCGCGTGCAGGCGCCGGGGCATGTGGTCCGGGCCGGGCAGGGCGCGCGTGAAGTAGCGCTCGAAGGCGTGCAGGCGGGTGGCGAGGGGCCCCGTGACCCACGCCGAGCGCGCTCGGATCGGCCTTCCGGTGGCAACCCGGCTCAAAACGGCAGCTCGCCCTCCCCGCCCTCCTCGGCGGACTTGACGTCGAGCTCGAAGGGCCGCGTGGCGGGCGGCTCGCCGGGTTCCTCGACCAGCCGTTCGATGCGCTTCTCGGCCTCGTCCAACTTCTGGCCGAGACGGCGCGAAAGGCGCACGCCCTCCTCGTACCGTGCCAACGACTCCTCGAGCGACAACTCTCCGCCCTCCAGCTCGCTGACGATGGTCTCGAGGCGCTCGAGTGCCTGCTCGAAACTGGGGACCGCGTCCGCCGCAGCCTCCGGTGGTGCAGACGTCGGGTTCTTCCTAGGTGTCATGCCCCTCCCCCGGCCGCACCGCCTCGACGCGAGCGTCGGCCTCGCCGCGCGCGAACTCCACCGTGATCGACTCTCCCAACCGTAGTTCGATCGCGGTTCGCAGCAGCCTACCGTCGGGCGAGCGCACAAGGCAATAACCTCGTTCGAGGACGCGCCGCGGCGAGAGGGCGCGCAGGCGGTCCTCGCCGGCGACGAGACGCGCCCGCCAGGCCGCGAGCCGGTCGGCGAGCCGCGCGCGCAACGCGAGCCGGAGCTGGCGCGCGTGGTCGCGGCGCGCACCCAGCGCGCGCGGCCATTCGCGGAGGCCGTACCGGTCCCGCGCCGCCTCCAGACGCCCGCGCGCTTTTTCCAAGGCCTCACGGATGCGCGCGGCGAGTCGCTCCTTGAGCTCGTCCGCGCGCTGCTGCCAGACGCCGACCGCGTCGCGCTGCCGCCGGAAGCCATACAGCTCCAAAAGCCGCGCGAGTCGGCCCCGCCGGTCGGCGATCGCCTGTCGGGTCGCCCGGTCGGCGCGCTCGCGCAACCGCTCCACCCGGTGCAGCACGTCCACCCGATCCCGGACGGCGATCTCGCCGGCGTTCGAAGGCGTGGCGGCCCGCCGGTCGGCGGCCCAATCGGCGAGGGTCCAATCCACTTCGTGGCCGACCGCCGAGATGACCGGGATTCGCGAGGCGACGATGGCCCGTACCACCGCCTCGTCGTTGAAGGCCCACAGGTCCTCGAGCGAGCCGCCGCCGCGTCCTACGATCAACACGTCGATCCCTCCCAAGCGGTTGAACCGCTCGATCGCCGAGGCGATCTCCCGCGCCGCGCCTTCGCCCTGGACTCGCACCGGGCCGAGCACCAGCCGGATCGACGGCCAGCGTGCGCGCAGCACCTTGACCAGGTCCCGCACCGCGGCGCCCACCGGCGAGGTCACGAGGCCGATCCGGGACGGGTAGGGTGGCAACGGACGTTTGCGGCGGTCATCGAACAGCCCCTCGGCCTGGAGGCGTCGCTTGAGTTCCTCGAGGGCCAACAACAGCGCGCCGAGGCCCGCCGGGCGCATCTCCTCGACCACCAGTTGGTAGCGGCCCCGCGGCTCGTAGACCGAGATCGCCCCGAACGCCTCCACCTCGACGCCATCTCGAGGCTCGAACCCAAACCGCCCCGCCGCGCGACTGTAGGCCACGCACTCGAGCAGCGCCTGGCCGTCCTTGAGCGAGAGGTAGCAGTGGCCGCTGGCCGCGCGCTTGAATCCGGTGACTTCGCCACGCACCCAGACCGCCGGGAAGGCTTGGCTCAACGCCTCCTTGACCAGGCGGGTGAGCGCCGTGACGGTGAGGATGCCTTCGGGGGCCGGCGAGATCGCCACGGCTCAGCCCCGGACCGGCGCCTGGGTGCCTTCCCGTTGGCGATCGACGGCCAGCACCGTATTGGCGACCAGCATCGCCACCGTCATCGGGCCCACGCCGCCCGGCACCGGCGTGAACGCGCTGGCCACGCGCGATACCGAGGCGACCTCCACGTCCCCCGTCAGCCGACCCTTCCGCTCCGCGCTGCCGACGCGGTGCACGCCCACGTCCACGACGACCGCGCCGGGCTTCACCCATTCGGCGGTCACCGCCTCGGGCTGGCCGATGGCCGCCACCAATAGATCTGCCTGGCGCGCCAGCTCCGGGAGGCTGCGCCCGCTCGCGCTGTGTCCGATCGTGACGGTCATGTCCACGCCGCGCATCGAGAGCAGGCTGGCCAGCGGCCGGCCCACGATGTTGCTGCGTCCGAGCACGACGGCGTGGCGGCCCGCCAGCGGGACGTGGTGGTAACGCAGCAGCTCGAGGATGCCGCGCGGCGTGGCCGGCACGAATCCCGGCAGCCCGGCCGCCAGACGACCCGCGTTGACCGGATGGAAGCCGTCGACGTCCTTCTCGGGCGGCACCGCTTCGAGCACCGCCCCCGCCTCGGCCGGCGGCGCTAGCGGGAGCTGGACGAGGACGCCGTGAACCCCGGGATCTTCGGCCAAGGCGCGCACCCGCTCCACCACCGCGGCGGTCTCGGCGCCGGCCGGCAGCGCCGCGCGGCGCACCTCGATTCCGACCTCCGCGCAGGCCTCGGTCTTGCGGCGGAGGTAGATTTTCGATGCCGGGTCCTCGCCGACCGACACCAGCGCGAGGGTCGGCACCACCCCGACGGTCCTGAGCTCGCGGACCCGGGCGCCGGCCGCCGCGCGCACCGCCGCCGCTGGCTCCTCGCCGCCCAGACGCTTGGCTGCCCCTGCGGCCGGCCGCGCCGCGCAAGGGATTTGCAATCGTTGGATCGAGACCGCCCGCCCCGAGGCGGCGTCGATCCGCAGCAGCACCGCGTTCATACGCAGGTCGCCGGTGGCCGGCACGAAGCGCTCGGGCATCAGGGTCAGGAAGCGCCGCAGCGCCACCTGCCGATCCATGCCGATCACCGAGTCGAAGCCGCCGGTCATGCCGGCATCCGAGAGGAACGCGGTGCCGCCCGGGAGCACGGCTTCGTCGGCGGTCTGGACGTGGGTGTGGGTCCCGATCACCGCGCAGACCCGGCTGTCGAGGTGCCAACCCATGGCGATCTTCTCGGCGGTGGTCTCGGCGTGGAGGTCCACGACCACCACCCGGCATTGCTGACGGAGGGACTCGAGCGCCAAGTCGGCGGTACGGAAGGGACAGTCGGCTTCCTTCATGAACACCCGACCGAGCAGGTTCAAGATTCCTACTCGGGTGCCGTCGACCGCCCGGAACACCGCCCAGCCGCGACCTGGGGTGCCGGGCGGCAGGTTGGCCGGGCGCACCAGCCGCTTCTCCTCTCCCAGGTAGGACAGGCTCTCCTTGCGATCCCACAGATGGTTGCCGCCGGTGAGGACGTCCACCCCGGCGTCGAACAGGGATTCGGCCGAATCGCGCGTGAGGCCAAAGCCCCCGGCGGCGTTCTCGCCGTTGCAAATCACCAGCCCCACGCCGTAGCGCCGACGCAGGTCCGGCAGCAACGCGCGGACCACGTCCCGGCCGGGGCCGCCGATCACGTCGGCGATGAAGAGGAGATTGAGCATGAGGGACCGAGCTTTCTCCATGGTTTAGCCCGGGACGCGGCCGGCTTTGGGGAATCTACTTCGCGAAGTCGACCGCCCGCGTCTCCCGGATCACGGTGACCCGGATCTGACCCGGGTATTCAAGCTCCTTCTCGATGCGTCGCGCGATCTCGCCCGCCAGACCCTGGGCCCGCGCGTCGTCCACCTGACCGTGCTCGACCAGGATGCGGATCTCACGTCCCGCCTGGATCGCGTACGACTTCTCGACGCCCGGGAACTGGCTCGCGATCTTCTCCAGCGCTTCGAGCCGCTTGATGTAGACCTCGAGGCTCTCGCGTCGTGCGCCGGGGCGCGCGCCCGAGACCGCGTCGGCCGCGGCGACCAGCACCGGCCACAGGCTACCGCCGGCGTGGTCGTCGTGATGGTAGCCGATCGCCTCGAGCACCGGCTGGGGCTCGCCGTGGCGCGCCGCCACCTCCATGCCGAGCGCCGGGTGCGTGCCCTCCTGGTCGTGGTCGATGGCCTTGCCGATGTCGTGGAGCAGGCCGCCCCGTTTGGCCACCTTCTGGTCCATGCCGATCTCGGCGGCCATCATGCCAGCCAGGTGCGCGACCTCGATCGAGTGCCGGAGGACGTTCTGACCGTAGGAGGTGCGGTAATGGAGGCGCCCCAGCAGCTGCTGGAGCTCGGGGTGAATGCCGTGCACCCCGACCTCGAGGCAGGCCAGCTCCCCCAGCTCACGGATCCGGCTTTCGACTTCGACCCTGACCTTGGCGACGATCTCCTCGATGCGCGCCGGGTGGATGCGGCCGTCGGCGACCAGCCGCTCGAGCGCCTGCCGCGCGATCTCCCGGCGCACCGGGTCGAACGCCGACAGGATCACCGCCTCGGGGGTGTCGTCGATGATCACGTCGACCCCGGTGATGGTCTCGAACGAGCGGATGTTGCGCCCCTCGCGCCCGATGATCCGCCCCTTCATGTCGTCGCTCGGCAAGTGGACCACCGAGACCGTGGACTCGGACACCTGGTCGCCGGCGAAGCGCTGGATGGCGATGGTGATGATCTTGCGCGCCTCGCGCTCGGCATTGCGCTGGGCGGTCTCGCGCACCTCGGCCACCAGCCGAGCGGCCTCGGCCCGGGCTTCGCTCTCGACCGCCGAGATCAACTGGGCCTTGGCCTCGTCGGCGCTCAAGCCGGCGATCTTCTCCAGCTTGCTCTTCTGCTCCAGCAGCAGGGTGTCGAGCTGGCTCGAACGCAGATCGACCGATTGCTCGCGCCGCCCCAGGTCCTGCTCGAGTCGCTTGAGATCCCGCTCCTTCTTCTCGATCAGCTCGACCCGACGGTTGAAGGCGACCTCCCGCTCCTGAAAGGCGCGCTCGGCGGCCAACTGGGTCGAACGCGAGGCCTGGGTCTCCCGCTCGACCTGCTGGCGCATCCGGAGAGCCTCCTCCTTGCTCTCCAGCATCGCCGCCCGGCGGACCGACTCGGCCTCGCGTCCGGCGTCCTCCAGCAGTCGCTGGGTCTCGCGTTCGGCGCCGGCGAGACGAGTGGTTGCCTGGCGCGCACGCACCCAGAAGCCGACCGCAAACGACACGGCGGCACCCAGCGCGATGCCGCCGATCCAGAAGGCGCTCGTCATACCTGCTCTCCCAGGTCCGCCGCGACCCCGGCCGCTGCCGGGCGGGGTCGCGCGGACCTCAGGCGGGGCAAGAATCCCCGCCGAAATGCCGTGTGCACGGTAGTTCTTGAGACCTGGAATCCCAGGTGGGTGTGCCTTCGACGGGGTCGGTCTCCGTGAGCCCCATGGGCCGCGGCGCGACGTCGCCCACCACCAGCACTCCCTTCAAGATCGCTACTGGTTCAAGAACTGTTGTGCATCACGGGCACGGCAGGGAAATCACGTCGTCGCAGGGCGCTCCTCCTCGGTCACCGGGAAGTGCCGTCCCGCAACAAGTCGTCCAGAACGGCGTTGAGACGCGCGGCCCGAGAATCGAGCAGCTCCTGTTGTCGATCCCGCTGCGCGCGCTCCTTGAACAACTCATCGGCAATATTGAGGGAGGCCAGAATGGCGACCTTGGAGAGCGAGGCCACCGGCAGCTTGTCGGTGACCTCCCGCATCTTCCGATCCACGTAGGCCGCCACGCCCGCGATGTACTCCTGGTCGGCTTCGCCGCGAATGGAGTAGCTGTGCCCGAAGATCTGGACCTGCACCACATTCTTGGCATCCATCGCGCCCCCACGTCGCCGCAAGATCCCTGCCTTGTTTGTTTGGTGACCTCCCCTCGCCCGTGTCGGGGGAAGTCGACCTGTGAGTCGCCCGGCGACCGCCCGGGCGGCTCGACCTCTTGCACCGGACGGCACCGACCCCAAGGTCGGCGGGCCCGGTCAACCCTCGAGGCGCTCGAGCTTCTTGACCAGCCCCTCGATCCTGGAGGCCACTTCGCGACGTTCGCCCTGCCACTCCCGCTGCCCCTTGCGCAGCCCCTGGAGCTCGGCGATCAGCGCGGCCACGTCCTGGCCCTGCAACTGTTCCTCCGATTCGCGCAGCCGCCGCGCGAGATCGTCGCGCTCGCGCTCCAGCCGCTGCTTGTCTTCGCGCAGGCGCTGCACCAGCGCCGCAGCCTTCTCGACGCGCTCGGCGAGCAGGTCGAGATCGGTGTTCACCACGGTCGTTTCGTTCATCGCTCTCTCAGGCGGCCGCCGCACTCTCGCGCAACCGCCGCGCTCATCTGGTCTTGGACGGTCTGGACCTCG
The DNA here is from genome assembly GCA_036505355.1 of Candidatus Eiseniibacteriota bacterium. GTDB lineage: Bacteria > Eisenbacteria > RBG-16-71-46 > RBG-16-71-46 > RBG-16-71-46 > WS-8. Next base: position 6,764 of record DASXTP010000062.1, read on the forward strand.
GAATCCGCCAGCGTCCGCTCCGGATGCTGGAACTGGACCGTGAACGCCAGGCTCTTCATGCCCGCCGGGGTCCCGGGGCCAGCATAGACGTCGAACAACTCCAGTGACTGCAACCAATCCCCGGCCGCCCCCCGTACCACCGCGTCGAGTTCCCGATAGGTCACCGACTCGGGCACATAGTACGCCAGGTCGCGGCGGATGGGAGGAAAGCGGCCGGGCATGGAAGCGCGGTTCGTTGCCGCCATGCGCCGGGGCAGCGAGTCGAGGAGCACCACGAACAGGTGCACCGGGACCTCGATGTCCCAGTCGCGGAGCAACGGCTGCCCCAGCGTTCCCGCCCATCCAATGCGCGAAGCCGCGCTTGCAACTTCCACACTGGCACCGGGTTTCCAACCGGGCGAAGCATAGGCACGCCATTCCGGCGTGTCAACGCTCATCTCCTCCAGCCACGCCTCCCACAGCCCCTTGGCGTCGAAGAAATCGAGCGGCTGCTGGGCGCCGTCGTGCGCATGGCCGAAGCGCGGCCCGGCGGCGAGCGCGGCCAGCATCAGGGTCTCGTCGGGCAAGGAGTTCGCGGGTGCTCCGGGGTCCGGGGCGCGGAACCCGACCCCCACCTCGAACAGTCGCACCGCAGCGGCGCCTTGCCGTAGGTTGTGCGCGCAGGCGCGGAGCAGTCCCGCCACCGGGTTGGGCCGCAGCACCGCGCCGTCGCGGCTCATCGGGTTGGCGAGCCGCACGAGCCGCGGCTCGCCCTCGTCGAGCAGGGCCGCGGTGAGGAGCGCTTCCGGCTCCGAGATCAGGCTGGTCGTCCACGCCTCGTCGAGGCCGCGTGCCGTCATCGCGAACCGAGCACGCTCGACCAGCCGCGTGCGCGGGTCGCCGACCGCGTAGACGCCATGGGTGTCGGGTGGGGCTTCGGGGATGCGGTCGTACCCGTGCGCCCGGCCGATTTCCTCGATCAGGTCCTCCTCATGGGTGACGTCCGGTCGCCAGGTCGGGACGTGCACCACCAGCGGGTCGCCGAGCTCGACGCGGTAGTCGAGCGAAGCCAGATGTCGCGCCGCCTCGTCGGCCCGCACTGCGACCCCCAGCAGGCGCGTGCAGCGCGCGGTGCGAAGCCGCAGCGTGCGGCCCGCCGGGCGCGCCAGGTTGCGCTCGCGCGCCGGCCCGAGGCGGAACCCGGGTGAGACCTCGCGCAGCAGCGCCAGGAAGCGTGCGGCGGCCGGGGATCCGACCTCGGGATCGAGCCCGCGCTCGTAACGTCGCGAGGCTTCGGTGGCGAGCCCCAGCGCCCGCGCGCCGCGTCGCACCCGCAGCGGATCGAACCACGCGCATTCGAGCAGCAGCGACCGCGTGCCGCTGGTCACCTCGCTGTCCTGCCCGCCCATCACGCCGGCCACCGCCACCGGACGATCGCGGTCGGCGATCACCAGCACTTCGGCGTCGAGCGCCCGCTCCTTGCCGTCGAGCGTCACGATCTTCTCCCCCGCCTCGGCGCGGCGCACCCGGATGCTCGGGCCCTTGAGCTGTGCCAAGTCGAAGGCGTGGAGCGGCTGACCCATTTCGAGCAGGATCAGGTTCGTCAGGTCGACGACATTGTTGACCGTCCGCTGTCCGGCGGTGGCCAGGCGGCGGACCAGCCAGGGAGGCGAGGGGCCGACGCGCACCCCCTCGACGACTTGGGCGATGTACCGGGGACATCCTTCGGGGTCGAGCAGCTCCAGGTCGAAGTCGTTTCGTCCCGACCAGCGCGCCGAGAGCCGCGAGCGCGCAGGCTCGGTCCAGCTGCCTCCGAGAGCCGCCCGGACCTCGCGCGCCAGCCCCAACAACCCCAGCCCGTCCGGCCGGTTGAAGGGCACCTCCACCTCGAGCACCTGCTCGGGAGGATCGAGCACCTCGTCGAGGGGGCGCCCCAACGCCAGGGCTTCCGAGCCACCCACCAGCTGCTCGAGATCGACGATGCCCTCGGCGTCGTCCGAGAGCTTGAGCTCGGCCGCCGAGCAAAGCATGCCTTGGCTCTCGACCCCGCGGATCCGACTCTTGCGGATGGTCGCACCGGTGGGCAGCCGGGCTCCCACCGTGGCCAGGGGGACCAGCATGCCGGCGCGAACGTTGGTCGCTCCGCAGACGATGCCGAGCTCGGCCCGGCCGTCGTCTACCCGGCAGAGGGTCAAGCGGTCCGCGTTGGGATGGCGCCCCACCTCGAGCACCCGCGCCACCACCACCCCGGGATGCGCGTGCCCCAGCGTCTCTACCGACTCGACGTAGAACCCGCGCAGGGTCAGCGCCTCGGCGATCCGTTCGGCCGAAGCCTCGACCGTCACCCACTCCTTGAGCCAGGCGATCGGGAGCTTCACGGCGGACTGCTTCCGGTCCCCCGGGGCGAGACCCGAGAGCGGCCGGGCGCTGAGACCCGATGGCACACGATGCTTCCTCCTCCTCTAGCGGAAGCCTGCCCCGAGGGCAGGATCGAGGCGAAAGCTACGGTGCCCGGGCCGAGGTTGTCCAGCCGGCCGCTGCTCCAACTACCTGGCCCGATTCGGCAGCGTCGTTCGGCATCGGCGGGGCTTGGAGCGGTGCGCCCGAGGAGCGGCGCAGCCAGGAGGGCGGAGCCGCGACTGGATGCAGCGAAGGCGGAGCAGGACGCGAAGCCGAGCGGGCCGCTCCAAGCCCCGCCGATGCCGAACGAGACGACGCATCCTCAGCCGCTGCGCTCTGCGGCGACACGGCGGGACTCGGCGGCGATCCAGTCCTCCACGACGCGATCCAGCAGGGTGAGCGGCAGCGCCCCGTTGGTGAGCACCACGTCGTGAAAGCGTTTGAGGTCGAACCGGGGGCCCAGGCGATCCATGGCGCGACGCCGCAGCTCGAGGATCTCGAGCTGCCCGACCTTGTACGCGCAGGCCTGGCCGGGGTTCACGATGTAGCGCTCGACCTCGGTCACCACCTGGCTCTCGGGGAGCCCGGTGTTCTCCACCATGTAGCGGATCGCCTGCTCGCGCGTCCAGCGCTTGCGGTGGATCCCGGTGTCGACCACCAGGCGCACCGCCCGGAACAGCTCGGCTTGCAGCGCCCCGATGGAGTCGAACGCGTCGCGCTGGAAGCCCTGCTCGAGCGCCAGCCGTTCCGCGTAGAGCCCCCAACCCTCGTCGTAGGCGGTGAAGGGAACGATGCGGCGGAAGAAGGGTACGCCCTTGAGTTCTTGCGCGATGGTGATCTGGAAGTGATGCCCGGGAATCCCTTCGTGATACGCCAGGGTCCGCATGGCAGGTTTCTTGGTCTCCTTCGGGTCACGCAGGTTGACGAAGAAGACGCCCGGACGGGCGCCCCCGATCGACGACGGCTGGTAGTAGGCGCCGGGCGCGGTGCGCTCCATGAAGGCCGGCACCCGCTTCACCTGGACGCCGAATTTGGGCCGGGCGCCGAACAGCGAGCCGACCCGGCGATTGGCGTCGTCGAGGATGGCCTGGTAGTCCCTCAGGATCTGGGCGCGTCCCGAGTCGCCTCCGGGATAGTGAAAGCGCGGCTCGTCTTGGACGTGCTCGAGCGAGGCCGCCAGATCGGCCGTCGGATAGCCCCGAGCCGCGAGAATCCCGCGCACCTGATCCTGGATGCGGGCCACCTCACGCAGCCCCAGGGCGTGGATGGTGTCGGCGGGTATCTCGGTCGTGGTGTAGCTCCGAAGGCACTGATCGTAGTAGGCGTCGCCGTCGGGCAGCTTCCACACCCCGTCGTCGTTGGTGGCAACCGACTCCAGATGGGTGCAGAACCGGATCAGCCGCCCGTAGGCCGGGTAGACGGTGTGCTCGATCTCGCCTTGGAGTCGGCCGAGGAGCCGGGCTCGCTCGGCCGGTTTGAGGCGGGGCATGGTGTCGAGCCGCGCCGCAAACGTGCGGTAGAGCGGGTTCTCGACCGGCGCCACGCGGACGAAGTCTTTCATCTGGTCGAGCACCTCCCGCATCACGAAGCGGGGCGGGATGATGCCGTTCCGCTCCCGCAGCTCGAGGCCGCCGATCACTTGGTCCAGGGCGACGCCGAATCGAGCCACCCGCTTGACGTAGTTCACGGCGTCGCCGGGCCGCGTGAGCGGGTGGGTGTTCATCATGAAATCGGGGAGCGCGCTCTGGATCCCGGCCAGCTGATTCACCGGATAGCCGTGGAACAGGAAGCGGTTGTTCCGCTGCTGATCGGTGAGATACCAGTCCAGCACGTCGTAGGAGAGCCGCTGGCTCGGGCTCATCGGGCTGCGCCGATAGCCGTGGAGGATCCGGATCTGGCGGTCGAGGAAGCGCACCTCCTTCCTCTGGAACGCCACCGACAGGTCGTCCAGGTCGTCGGCGAAGTAGCGGATCGGGGTCGGATCGAGGATGCCGAGCGAGCTGAGCAGCATCGGATGACGAAGCGCGTACTCGAGGAAGATGCGGGCGTAGTAATGATCGATGGACCACGGCCGGAGCCAGATCGTGGGCACCAGGAAGACCGCAGACGCCAGGAGCAACAAGCCGGACCAGCCGAGGACCGCTCGGTTGCGTCTTCTCATCGGAAAGCCCCTTCTCGGGGAAGCGCGGACCCGCGGATGTTCGCACCGGACCGCGCCCACATCAGAACTGGCCCAGGAACCTCAGGTCGTTCTCGAGGAACAAGCGGATCTCTGCGACGCCGTACCGCAGCATCGCGATCCGCTCGAGCCCCATGCCGAAGGCGAACCCGGTCACCTCCTCGGGATCGTAGCCGACGGCGCGGAACACGTTGGGATGCACCATGCCGGCGCCGAGCACCTCGAGCCAGCCGGTGCCCTTGCACACCACACAGCGTTGCCCGCCCTCCGGCTTGGCCTGGATGCCGGTACCGGCGCAGATCACGCACGACACGTCCATCTGTGCCCCGGGCTCGACGAACGGGAAGTAGACCGGGATGAAGCGGGTGCGCACCTTCTCTCCGTAGATCGCCCGCGCGAAGGTGGCCAGCGTCCCCTTGAGATCGGCGAGACTCACGTCATGGTCCACGAACAGCCCGTCGATCTGGTGGAACTGGTCCATGTGGGTGGCGTCGACATGCTCGGCCCGGTACACACGGCCCGGGAACACGAGCCGCAGGGGCGGCTTGCGCTGCTCCATGGCGCGCACCCATCCCGGCGAGGTGTGGGTGCGCAGAAGAACCTCACGGTTCACGAAATAGGTGTCGTGCGCGTCGCGCGCCGGATGATCGGGCGGGAAGTTGAGCTTCGAGAAGTTGTAGGTCTCGAGTTCGACCTCGGGGCTCGAGTACACGGAGTAGCCGAGGCCATGGAACAACTCGAGCAGCTCGGCCTGGATCTGACCGAGCACGTGCCGGCGTCCGACCCAAGGGCGCCGGCCGGGCAGGGTCACGTCGAGCGCGACGGCGGTGCTGGCTTCCGCCTCGCGTTCGAGATCCTGCTTGCGCGCAAGTACCATTCCCTCGAGGCCAAGTTTCATGCTGTTGAGCCCATGGCCTAGAGCTTTACGCTGCAGGAGCGGCAGCTTTGGAATCTCTGCCAGCGCACGTTTGAGTATGCCGCGCTCCCGACCCAGCACCGCTACCTGTCGCTCTTGAAGCGAGATCAGATCGGGCGCACCAGCCAGAACTTCCGCCCACCGCACGTACGCGTCCGCGACCCCTGTGTCAGTGGCCCTGAGCTCTTCGATCCTCGGGCGGTGTAGCTCGGGGTAGAGACTGGCGGGATCAGCCTTGCTCCAGGAAGGCTCAAGACCCTGGAGAAGATCGATCGTCAGGGTGCTCATGCCTCCGCCGACTTCGCGACCTCCGCGAGCTTGGCGAACGCCGCCGCGTCCCGGACCGCCAGGTCGGCAAGCAGCTTGCGGTTGACCTCGATGTGGGCACGCTTGAGCCCCGAGATCAGCGTGCTGTAGGAGAGCCCGTTGATCCGGGCGGCCGCGTTGATGCGAGTGATCCACAACCGACGAAAGTCACGCTTGCGCGTGCGGCGGTGCTCGTAGGCGAACTGGCCCGCGCGCTGCAGGGTCTGGAGCGCGGTCTTGAACAGCTTGCGGCGCCCGCTGTAGTTGCCCTTGGCGGCCTTGAGGACCTTGCGACGGCGCGCGCGTCCCGGGACGACGGTCTTGGCACGTGGCATTGGAGTTCTCCACCTCGGCGCGCCGCCGGGTTCGATCGCGGGCGCCCGAGGTTCGGGGTCAGTCGATCAGCGTCGGCCCAGCATTCGCAGAGCGCGCGGCTGATCCACCGCCGCCACGAGGGTGGTGCCGAGCAGCCGACGTTTGCGCTTTCGCGCCTTTCCGATCATGCCGTGCCGCTTGCCCGACTTGGCGCGCTTGACGCGTCCGGTGCCCGACAGCGTGAGGCGCTTGGCGGCGGCGCGATTGGTCTTGTGTTTGGGCATTCGTGACTCTCCTCCTCCCGTGCGCAGACACCGCGCGGGTGGCGACGGTCCGACCCGTTCGCGTCCTCTTCTCGAGGAACGGCGGCTAGGTCTGTCCCGACGAAGTCTTGGGTTCGGGCCGGGTTCCCTTGGGGGCCTTCGGCATCACCACCATCGTCAAGGTGCGACCCTCGGAGCGAGCCGGGGATTCCACGGTCGCGATCTCGGCGAGCTCCGCGATGATCTTCTGGATCAGCTTGTGGCCGATCTCCTGGTGGGCCATCTCCCGACCGCGGAAGGTGACGGTGAACTTCACCTTGTTGCGGTCGGCCAGGAACTCGCGGGCGTGATCCATCTTGAACCCGTAGTCGTGCCCGTCGATCTTGGGCCTCATCTTGATTTCCTTGAGGTGCACCACGTGCTGCTTCTTCTTCGCCTTGCGTGCCCGCCGGTTCTGTTCGTACTTGAACTTCCCGAAGTCCATGATGCGACAGACGGGGGGACGGGCGGTGGGCGACACCTCGACCAAGTCGAGTCCCCTCGACTGGGCCATGGCGAGGGCTTCGCGCACCGGAAGGACGCCGACCTGTTCGCCATCGTCTCCGATCAAGCGGACCTGGGGGACGCGGATGCGCTCGTTGACACGGATCTCGGGCTGCCGGATAGCCGAAATTGTCGTGACCTCCTGTGGGAGACGGTGCAAAAGCTTTCGCCCGAAACGCGGCGCGCCGGGCGGGGCTTCTGGGTGCAGAAGCCTCGCCCGGCGCGTTGGCCGACCCGGGTGCCCGGTACGTCGGCCGGCGCGGCCCGGAACCCTTGAGCGAGGCCCTGCGAGCCCGCGGGGGTGAGAAGCACGGAGCTTCTGCTTGCAAACTGCGGGCGGCAGTCTACCCGCCGGCGCCCGACAGGGCAAGCGCGATTGCGGGCCGGGTTACGAACCGTCCGGGCAGAGCCGCGCGCAATGCGTGCGGGCGTCGCGTCGATCGCCGCGGAGGTTTGACTTCCGCGCCTCGCGCCCCTAGCCTGCGCGCCGTTCCGGCCGTGGGGGCCGGCGATTGCCGGGAGGTACGATGAGAGCGACGAGGGTCATCGGGTGCACGATCGCGGCGCTGGCGATCGCCGGAATGGCGAGCGCGGCAACGATCAGGAAAGGTTCTTCGATCTTGGCGATCCAGCTGAACGAGGGCAAGGCAGATCTCTCGGACGGCAACATCTTCGCGTTTGCGAATACGGAGATGGGCGTCCAGGCGCAGTTCTGGCATTTCATGACCGACGAGTACGCCTTCAACGTGTCAGCCGGTATCGGTTATTACAGGGAGGCCCAAAAGGGGGATCCGAGTGTGTTGAATCCGATTACCGGCGAGCCGGATTTCCGCGACGACATCTACACGCAAGACTCATGGCAGTTTCGCGTCGGGGGCGACCGCTGGGGCCGCATCAACGATCGCTTTCACGTCTTCGCGGGCCCGGGAATCCAGGTGTGGGGGGGCAAGTTCAAAGTGGAGCGCTCGTCGGGTGACTTTGAAAGCCCGAGCACGACACGCTACGGCCTGTCTGGTCGTCTAGGCGTACTCCTCCACCTCGGGGAAAGCTTCGGCATGGTTGGGCAGCTCGGGCATTACTGGGCGTATGCCACCGTCAAGAATGGTCCCGCCACACTCAAGTGGACGCCGAGCGGTCGCGACGGAGCGCTGGGCGTGACGTTCCACTTCTGATCGGATCCTCGCAACCCGACACTCGCGGCCCCCTGGGGCGCGAGGCGCTCGCGGCGCCGGCCTACTGCCGCTCGAGCGTCTCGCGCCCCACGCGCTCGAGGAAGGCCTGCCGGGTCATCGGCTCGAGCTGCCCTTCGCCCTTGCGGCGCGGGGCGACCGTGCCGGCCTCGGCCTCGCGCGGACCCACCACCACCATATAGGGCACCTTCTGAAGCTCGGCGTCGCGGATCTTCGCGGCGAGCTTCTCGTCGCGCAGGTCGCCCTCGGCCCGCACGCCTCCCTCCTTGAGTAGGCGCACGGTGTCGGCGGCGTAGTCGTACGCCTTCGGGTTCGCCGGAATCACCACCGCCTGCACCGGCGCCACCCACACCGGGAACTCGCCGCCGGTGTGCTCGATGTAGATGCCCACGAAGCGCTCGAGCGAGCCGAGCAATGCCCGGTGCAGCATCACCACCTCGTGGTCCTGCCCGTCCGGACCGGTGTAGCTCAGCTCGAAGCGTTTCGGCAAGTTCATGTCCACCTGGATCGTGCCGCACTGCCACCCGCGGCCAAGCGCGTCCTTGAGCTTGACGTCGATCTTGGGTCCGTAGAAGGCGCCGCCGCCCGGATCGAGCTGGTACTCGATTCCCCGACGCTCGAGCGCGGTCTTGAGAGCGGCGGTCGAGGTGTTCCAATCCTCCTCGGTTCCCAGGCTCTTCTCGGGCCGGGTGGCGAGATAGGCGGTGTAGGTGAACCCGAAGGCATCGAGCAGCACGTTCATCAGCTCGATCATTCCCTCGACCTCGACCGCCACCTGGTCGCGGGTGCAGAACAGGTGGGCGTCGTCGACGGTGAAGCCGCGCACCCGGTCCATGCCGTGGAGCACGCCGCTGCGCTCGTAACGGTACACGGTGCCGAGCTCCGCCAGACGTAGGGGCAGCTCGCGATAGCTGCGCTTGCGGCTCTTATAGATCATGATGTGGTTGGGGCAGTTCATCGGCTTGACGCGATACGGATGGCCGTCGATATCCATCGGCGCGTACATGAACTCGGTGTACTTCTCGAGGTGGCCCGAGATGGCGTACAGCCGCTCGCTGGCGATGTGCGGGGTGTAGACGAGCTGGTACCCGCTCTTGAGGTTCTCGTCCTTGAGGAAGGTCTCGATCAGGTGCCGCAGCATCCCGCCTTTCGGATGCCAGTGGATCAGCCCCGGGCCGACCTCCTCGTGGATCGAGAACAGATCCAGCTCCTTGCCGAGCCGCCGGTGGTCGCGCTTGAGCGACTCCTCGATGAGGCGCAGGTGGGCTTCCAGCTCCTCCTGGCTGGCGAACGCGGTGCCGTAGATCCGCTGCAGCATCTCGTTCCGCTCGTTGCCCAACCAGTAGGCCCCGGCGACGTGCGTGAGCTTGAAGGCCTTGACCTGCCCGGTGGTCTTCAGGTGCGGGCCGCGGCACAGGTCGAGAAAAGGTCCGTTGCGGTAGTAGGTCACCTTGGCGGTGGGCGGAATCTGGGACAGGAAGTAGAGCTTGTACTTCTCCCCCGCGGCTTGGAAACGCCGCTCGGCTTCCTCGCGGGTGGTCTCCGAGAACTCGAGGGGCTGATCGGCGGCCACGATCTCTCGCATGCGCGCTTCGATTCGTTCCAAGTCCTCGGGGGTGAACGGCTGCGCGCGGGCGAAGTCGTAGTAGAAACCGCCCTCGATCGGCGGGCCGCCCGCGATCTTGACGTCGGGGAACAGCTCTGTGACCGCCGTGGCCAGCACGTGCGCGGCCGAATGGCGCAAGCGATAGAGCCCCTCGCCCCCCGGATAGCGGGCGACCTCGGGACGGTCTTCGGAAGCGGTCACCATCGACATGACAGGCTCCCCGCCCGACCGAATCCGGTCGCTCCTCGTGAAATGGAGGAGAGATCGGCGTCTCGCGCGGCGGTGTTGGGATTCCAAGCTCGGGCGCGCCCGGTGCGAGGTGCGCCGCGGCATGAAACTGGTGGGCGATACTGGACTTGAACCAGTGACCCCTTGCTTGTCGAGCAAGTGCTCTTCCAGCTGAGCTAATCGCCCATCGAGGCGAAGCATTAAGCCGGGCGGTGGGCGGTCTGTCAAGCGCCGCGGCGAGGTGGGAGCGTCTCGGCGAGCGGTCGCTGCATCGCTCGGGTGAAGCCGGCGGCGTGGGTCTGCCACGACCTTGGGTTAGCATGCCGCGGTGCGCGAGCGACGTGTCCATCACCGCCACCGCCTCCGGTTGCGGGGCTTCGGCTACCTGCGGCACCTGGGCCCAGGCCTCATCACCGGAGCCGCCGACGACGATCCATCGGGGATCGCCACCTACTCCCAGGTCGGAGCAGCATTCGGATTTGGGCTGCTATGGACGACGCTCGTCTCCTTACCGCTCGCGACCGCCGTCCAGGAGACCGCCGCGCGGCTCGGGCTCGTGAGCGGCAAGGGCCTGGCCACGCTCATTAAGGAGCGCTTCCCCCGTGGGGTCGTCTACCTAGCGGTGATGCTGGTCACGGCCGCCAACGTGTTCAACATCGGCGCCGACCTCGGCTCGATGGCGGCGGCCGCGAGGCTGCTCGTCCCCGTGCCTCACGCACCCCTGGTTCTGGCCATGACGGCGGTCATCTTGGGCCTGGAGATCTGGCTCTCCTACCACCAATACGCGCGCATCCTGCGCTGGCTCACGGTGTCGCTCATGTCCTACCTGGGGGTGCTGCTCATCCAGAAGGTGGAATGGAGTCGGGTCCTGACCGGGTTGCTGGTGCCGCGGATCCACGGAAGCCGTGACGAGCTGCTGGCGCTGATCGCGGTCTTCGGCACCACCATCTCACCCTACCTGTTCTTCTGGCAGGCGAGCGAAGAGGTCGAGGAGCGGATCGAGCGTCATGAGAGCGGCCCCGTGACCGGCCGTCACCTGCGGGCGATGCGGATCGACGTCATGGCGGGCATGGCTTCGGGCGTGGGCGCGATGTTCGCGATCATGGTGGCGTCGGCGGCAACGCTCGGCGCGCACGGCGTGACGGACATCCAGACCGCCGACCAGGCGGCCCTGGCGCTGCGGCCGCTCGCCGGGCCCCTCGCGGAGCTCTTGTTCGCGGTTGGGATCCTCGGCACCGGTCTGCTGGCCGTCCCGGTGCTCGCCGGATCGACCGCCTACGCGTTGGCCGAGGCGTTCGGCTGGCGCGAGGGTCTATCTCGGAAGCCCGCCGAGGCGAAGGGTTTCTATGCCGCGCTCGCCGTAGCGATGCTGCTGGGCGTCACACTCGGCTTCGCCGGCATTCCTCCGATCAAGGCGCTGTATTACTCGGCGGTGCTGAACGGCGTCGCCGCACCGCCCATCTTGCTCCTGATGCTGCTGCTCTCGCGTTCCCTTGGCCGGGCGGGCGGCGATGCCGGGGCCAGGCTCTCGGACTGGCTGGTGGGGACGTGCGTGCTCGTCATGGGGGCGCTGCCAATTGCCTACCTGCTCGGCTGAGGCCCTGTCGGGCGCGCCGCCGACGATACCTTCACGCCCTCACCATCGCATGCCGGCCAGCCATTCGATCCCCTGGGTCTTCCAGTCGGAGAACCACTCATCCGGGTCGGCGACGCCGGTCAGGCCGTGCGAGTAGCGGAGCTGCACGACCCCGACGTGGTTCTCCATCGGGACCTCGACACCGAGCCCCGCGTCCAGCGACAGGTTGGTGGGCTCCAGATCGCGGTGGATGTCGTCGTACTCGGTGTTCGGCACCGGTCCGCTCCCAATGTCGATGGTCTGCTCGACGATCAGACGCCCCGAGAGCAGGAAGGCGACCTCGGGGCCCAGCGAGAGAAAGAACCCGCCCATTCGCGGCGGACGGAACTGGAGCAAGAGCGGCACCGAGAGGTAGTTCTGGACCATGCGGAACTCCCCCACCTGCCGCACCGAGCCCGGGCCGGTGTCGTACTCGACCCGGTTGCCCTCCTGGACGTAGCGCAAGCCGGTCGAGACCCGAAGCGTCCGCGCAGCGGGATCTCCAACGACCCGCCGGCCGTGAAGGAGCTGCGCCAGCCGGGATCCCACGGGGCCAGCTCGTCGTCGTAGCGCAGGGTCGAGAGGTTCACTCCCGCCTCGATCCCTGGCCGGATCTTGGCGCGGGCGGGGCCGGCAACCGCAAGGACGAGAACCAGAGCCCAAGCGACGGCGACAAGGGGTTCGTGGCGCATGGGATTTCCTTTCGCGGTTCCGCGTGGGCGCCTGGAGGGCCGCACTATACCTTCCGTCCGAGCACCTGGGCGATGGTCCGGATCTGGCCCACCAGCTCGGCGTACTGCTCCGGGCGGAGCGATTGGGGTCCGTCCGACAAGGCGTGGTCGGGATCGTGGTGCACCTCGATGATCAGCCCGTCGGCCCCGGCCGCGATCGCGGCGCGCGCCATGGGCGCCACCTTGTCGCGGATCCCGGTGCCGTGGCTGGGGTCGACGATGATCGGCAGGTGCGACAGCTCCTTGACCACCGGGACGGCGTTCAGGTCCAGGGTGTTGCGGGTGTAGGTCTCGAAGGTGCGGATGCCGCGCTCGCACAGGATCACCTGGCTGTTGCCCTGCGACAGCACGTGCTCGGCGCTCATCAGCCACTCTTCGATCGTGCAGGCCATGCCGCGCTTGAGCAGCACCGGCTTCTCGGCGTGACCGACCTCGCGCAGCAGCGAGAAGTTCTGCATGTTGCGCGCGCCCACCTGGAGAATGTCGGCGTAGCGGGCCACCAGTGGCACCTGCTGCGAGTCCATCACCTCGCTCACCACGGCCAGGCCGTTCGCGTCCGCCGCCCGGCGCATCAGCTTGAGCCCCTCCTCGCCGAGCCCCTGGAACGAGTAAGGCGAGGTGCGCGGCTTGTAGGCGCCGCCCCGCATCACGGTGGCCCCGGCGCGCGCCACCGCGGCGGCGATGGTGAACGCCTGCTCCTCGCCTTCGATCGAGCAGGGCCCCGCCATCAAGGCGAGCTGGGAGCTGCCGATTGCGCAACGGCCGACCGAGATCACGGTATCGTGCGGATGGAACGTCCGGCTCACCAGCTTGAAGGGTACCGGGATGGGCTGGATCTTCTCCACGCCCGGCCAGGCGCGCACCTGGTCCCAGTCGACCGGTACCCCGTCGCCCACCGCCGCGAGCCGGATCTGTCCCGCGTGGTCGGTGCGATGCACGGCTACGCCGTACATGCGGAGCCGCGTGGCGATGTCGCCCGCGGCGCCCTCGCTCACGTTCTTTCGGAGCAGCACCAGCATGGCCGAATCGGATCCCCCGGGCGCGGCGTCGAGTGTCGTCCCGCGCCTACCGGTCCCTGCCCCGCACCGCGCGCTGGTGGAGCCAAGCGTCCATCAGGGTGAGTGCCAGCATGGCCTCGGCGACCGGCACGACGCGGGGGCAGATGCACGGGTCGTGGCGGCCCCGGATCTCGATTGACTTCGTGCCCCCCTCCGGTGTGGCCGCGATCTGGGGTTTGCCGATCGAGGTGGCGGGCCGCACCGCGATCCGCACCACGATGTCGGCCCCGTTCGAGATCCCCCCCGCGATCCCGCCCGCGAAGTTGGTGAGGAAGGTCTTGCCGTCGAACACGTCGTTGGTCTGCGAGCCGTGGAGCGCGCACATCTCGAACCCGCCGCCGATCTCGACTCCCTTGGTGGCGGGGATCGAGAGCATCGCCAGACCCAGCATCGCGTCGAGCTTGGCCATGGTGGGCTCGCCCCAGCCGGGCGGCACGCCGCGGGCGACGACTTCGACCAGGCCGCCCACCGAGTCGTGGTCGTCGCGCGCGACCTCGATCACTCGCGCCATCTCGACCGCGGCCTCGGCGTCGGGACAGCGCACCGGATTCTTCTCCACCTGATCCCAGTCCCGACGGGCGGCGCGGACATCCTTCACCTGGACGGTTCCGCCCACCAGGCTCACGCCCACCGTACCGAGCGCCGCCCGCGCCAGGGCTCCGGCCGCCACCCGCCCCACCGTCTCGCGCCCGGAGGCCCGCCCGCCGCCGCGATGATCTCGCACCCCGTACTTCTCGTAATACGCGTAGTCGGCGTGGCCGGGACGGAAGACATCCTTGAGCGCCGCGTAGTCCTCGGGCTTCGCGTCGGTGTTGCGGACCAGCATCGCGATCGGCGTGCCGAGGGCCACCCCCTCGAAGACGCCGGACAGGATCTCGACCTGGTCGGCCTCGCGCCGCTGGGTAGTGAGGGCGCTCTGGCCAGGGCGCCGGCGATCGAGCTCGCGCTGCACCGCGGCGGGATCGACCGGAATCCCGGGGGGCATGCCGTCGACCATCACGCCCACCGCGGGGCCGTGGGATTCCCCAAAGGTGGTGGCGACGAACAGTCTCCCGAACGAAGACGACATGACGAGCCCGGGCTAGCGCCGGGCGCGGGCGGCGCGAGCGGCTCCTCTGCGGATCGGTGCGGGGTGGCTCGCGGCAGCCCTGCGTGGGCCTGCGGCAGAAACGGCAGACGCCCCGCGCGACGGGTCGGACTGGAAGGCGGCGATGGTTCGGGCACGGAACGCCTGGTGCGCCTCCACCATGCGCTCGAGCTGGTACAGATAGGTGGCGCGGATGTCGGCACGAGCCTCGGCGATCCACGGCTTGCATCGCTCCCAGGTGACGATGTCCTCGCCGGTGTGGTCGAAGAACAGCTCGGGGTGCAGCACCCCGCGGTTGACCAGGGTCGCGACCAGCTCCCAGTAGGAGATCGTCATGCGGAAGTGACGGTCTTCTTCGCTGTGGCTCAAGTAGCGCGCCCGGATCTCAGACCAGCCGCTCGGCTTGAACTCGGTCAAGAACCAGGCGCGAGCGCGCCGCAGCTCGGGTTCGCGGCGGATCTCGTAGAGTCGAAGCAACAGCTCGGCGTCGGCGTGCGTGGGCTTGGGCATGACGGGACTCCGATCGGTGGCCAGACAGCTCGGCCGGCCACTCTAGCAGGCCCGCCGAGCCCGGGAAAGCGCGCTCGAGGTTGCGGCCTGCCGGATCGGGACTATTTCAAGAGCACCAGGCGACGCTCGAACGCCTGACCGGCCACCATGACCTGTAGGAAGTAAACGCCAGTCGGAAGCTCGGCGCCCCCCTCCCCTCGTCCATCCCATCGGATCACGCTGGGTCCGGCCTCGAGGCGGCTGCCTTCCGGGATCAGGCGCCGCACCGTCCGTCCCTGGAGGTCGCGAAGCACCGCCGACACCGAGGCTGCCGCCGGCAGGCCGAGGGCTAGCGACGTTTGCCCACGCACCGGGTTGGGCACCGGAGGTCCAAGCCGGATCCCCGCGACCGCCGGGAACGGCACGCCGACCGAGCCTTGGGGCACGGCCACCAGCTCGAAGTCGTCTACCCCCGCTTCGACCACCGAGCCGTCCCCGGCGTCCTCGGCGACGAACCGCAACCGGATCTGGTTGGGTGCGCCGAACAACGCGAGCAGATCGACGCTGACCGGCGTCCAGGTGTTGTTCCCGAGTGTTACGGTCTCGACGTTGGTCCAGCTCGACCCGCCGTTGTTGGAGGCATCCACCCGCCAGGTGTCGTCGACCTCCGATCCGAGGTGGTTCGAGTACCAGCGCCGGTAGCGCGCCACGACGCGGCTGTAGGGCCCGCCCGCGGAGAGATTGAACACCGGCGAGAGCAGCGTGGTCTTGCCGCCGTCGACGTCCGCCTCGCCGGCCGCCCCGCCGGGTGTGCCGTTCGCGGTGACGAAGCAGGAGGCGCCCGGCGCACCGGTAAAGTCGGCGTCCGGTTGGGCGACCGTGCCGAGCGGCACCACGCGCTGCCACAGGCCGGTGGTGGCGTTGTCGCCGACGTCGCCCACCGTCCAGCCGCCCGCGGTCTCGAACGGCTCGAACGCCGTGTCGATGTTGAAGGAGTGGTAGCCGCCTCCGGCAGGCAGGCTGACCAGCTCGTTCAAGGTGCTGCGCGACGAGATGCGATATTCGACGATCCGGCCGATCGATTGTGCAGGTATGTTGGCCGTGTACTCGTTGGGGTTTCCGGTCGCGCTCATGGGCAGGGTGAGCGGCGCGCCTCCGTCGACGCGGTAGGTGAGCTCGACGGTGCTCGGGTCGGGCGTGCCCGACCCTGCCGTCACCAGCGTGGTGACGGCGTAGGGCGTGGAGGTGTTGGTGGTGCTCCACAGCCGCTGGTGGGTGATGAAGACGGGTGCCACCGCGCGGGCCGAGAAGGTGTAGGAGGCGGCCGAGCCCGAGGTGCTCGGGTTGCCGATCACGAGCCCGGCCCAGTCCAGGTTGCTCCAGTCGTACGCGGAGAGCAGCAAGGTCCCGGCTCCGCCACTGAGGGGCACCGGCACACGAGCCAGGTTGCCTTGGAAATCCCGGAGGACCACCGAGACCCGCCACGACACGGTCGGGCTGCCGGCGAACGTGAACTCGGGCGTCCCGGTCAGCGTGCGGTCGTAGTTGGTGACGACGCGCTCGTTGGCCGCCAGGTGATCGACGCTCCCGGCCGTGGTCGGCACCGGCAGGGAGGCGTGGGTGGAGGTGGCGGGGGGAGCCCAATAGCGGTTCGCCTCCCCGTAGCCATAGCCGGAGCCGATCCGGGAGCCGCAGGCGAAGTTCCAGGCCACGTACTCGCCCCACGCGTCCTCGAAGCTCAGCCCCGAAGCGGCAAGGTTCTGGGCGTAGGTGGTGAGCACCGGCTCGCCCGGGAAGGCCTGCCGGCGCACCCAGAAGCCGTGCATGTGGGCATTGCCCAGCTTCTCGGACTGGTAGTGCTGCCAGTTGCAGTCTTCGTACGAGCCGGTGCCGCCCGCATCGAGCGCGGTCTGCGGCTCGGTGAACGGGGAACCCGTGCCGCGGACGTAATTGTAGTAGTCGTTCACGTTGTCGTAGGCGATGTCCTCCATCCACGTGGCGTCGAGCTCGACCCATCCCCCCTCGCTCCACGAGGAGTACATGCGCTGAATCGCGTGCTTGAACTCGTGCGCCACCGTGACCCGCAGGGCACCGATCTGGTTTCCCTCGGGATCGTCGTTGGGCGGGAAGCCGATGAAGTTGGGATGGAGCACGATCTTGGTCCGCAGTCCCGACACCACCGTCGTGAACCCATACGACTGCTGGTTCTGGTACGAGATCGAGTACTTGTTGTTGGGTCCGCCGGTGAGCTGGGGTGCGAGGTATCCCAGGTTGTCCACTTCGGTGGACCACGAGTACTCGCACGCCGTGCCGGTCCACTCGACGAAGTCCGGGACCCCGTTGGCCGGGTTGAGGTCGTCCGGCGGCACGCCGCCGGCCCCCGATGTCGTGTACTCGATGTAGAAGTGGGTGGTCTGGTAGACCTGGGTCGGCGCCAAGACCTGGGATGGTGCAGCCGTGTAGCGGTCATAGAGCGCCCGGGTTTCAGCGTCGAGACGGTCGAGATGGCTGCCGATCTCGGCCAGCACCAGGGTGCCGCAGCGCGCCGGTCGCATGTCCCCTCGAGACCAGGCGCGGTCCATCTGGGCGCGGTCGAAGAGATAGTAGAGCTTCTGCCGCGCGGCCTCCGAGTACGTGATCTCGCCGCGAGACCAGGCGACTTCGAGCCGCTCGAGGGGCGCGTGAAGACGGGGCTCTTGAACCTCCACAGCCGATGCCGAGACGGGCCCCGACATCCCGGTGAAGACGAAAAGGCAGCCGATGAGAAGCCATGCGGGATGTCGGGCGGGCTGGAAAAGGCCGAAGGTCGCCATCACTAGCCTCCGAGTGGAGGTGAATGAGACTGGATTCGAGGCGCCGGGGAGGTCAGAAGCATATCACGAGGTGGCGCTCCCAGGCGGTGCCTCGAGGAGGTTGGACGGTGCCGCCCATAACGATTATTCGTTTCATACAACCTCGCTCCCATTCATCAGTTGTACGGTAACCCTCATGTGCTTTAACATATATACGCCACCACGCGTTCGACAGGACCATCGCCAGGCGGCGGACCCCGCTCGACTCCGGGAGCCGCCACTCGCCGCGCCCGAGTGAGCGATCGGACCTGAGGCAGCCTGGCCGGACTCCTTGCGCTGCGGCCCGGTGGCTCGCAACGACCCTTGGCGCATCTTTGCCGGCATGGACGTCGCGTTCGGGAGGCGGGTACGTCCACGCGCGGTATCATTGGCACGCCCTACGGTCGATCGGCCGCTGGAAACTTCCGTCGAGCCGCAAGATCGGCTTCGCGCTTTCTATGCGCCGCCTCACTGATAGGGGCCGCGGTGTGGTTTGCCTTACCGCGCTCGAGCCACGCCGAGGCCGGCTGTTTCGAGCTGCTGGTCAGCGATTCCTCCCGCGTGTTCGGCGTTCCGCTCGCCGCCGCGCCCGGCTACCTCGCGCCGTTCCGGGATCGGAGCTTCGGCACCCTGCTGACCCGGATCACGGGCGACGCCGGTGCTCCGATCGGTGGCGAGGGCGTGGAGGGAACCTGGGGCGACATGGCCCGGCAGGCGTTCTTCACCCATCAGCCGTGGAACGCAGACGGCAGGCTGCTGGCGATCCAGAACCACGGCGATCCGAGCCTGCTCCTACTGGACGGGGAGACCTATCGGCCGCTGGCGGGCGGCTGCCCCGGCCACTCGGGTGACGAGCGCTGGCATCCCAGCCTCGACCATGCGCACGAACGGATCGAGGTCTTCGCGACGGAGCTCCGCTGGTATGACGTGCTCAGCTGTCAGACCACCCGCAGTTGGGCGCTGCCGCTCGCCGTGAATGGTCTCGGATCGGGGGTCGGGAATCCCTCGGCCGACGGCCGCTTCGTCGCTCTCTCGGACTCCTCACGCGTTTTCGTCGTCGACATGGATCCCCAGACGCCGTTCGATCCGTATCCGGCCGAGCGGATCGGCCCGGCGCTCGACGTCGGGGACTGTGGCCTGGCCGAGGGCTGCGCCATCGAGTGGGTGTCGATCTCGCCCTCGGGCAAGTACGTGGTCGTCGACTACGCGCACGGGGGGCCGCGGGTGTTCGACGTGGATCCCTCCACACTGGCGCTGACGCCCCGGGCGAACCCAGCCGGCGCGGTGTCGTGCGGGGGGGGCGATCCGGAGCGTGGTTTCGCCTACGACCTCGCTGCCGCCGACCTGGCGCTCAATCCCTTCGACGACGACGAGGATGTCCTCGTCGGCCAGGAGCAGTGCGGAAACCGCGGACTCACGGTGGACGGTCAGCTCATCGCGGGTGTGGTGATGGTGCGTTTGCGCGACGGCGCGGTGACCTCGCTCACCGATCCAGTGAACGAGGCCTATCCACGGAGCGTTTCGGCGCGCAACGACCGCAGGGCCGGCTGGGTCTACGTCAGCTACGACCGGCAGGATGGGGCGCGCTTCTCGGACGAGATCGTGGCCGTCAAGTTGGACGGAAGCAGGTCGGTCGAGCGCATTGCGCACCAGCACAACGCGTCGGGAGCCTGCGAGTGCCGGCCCCAGCCCGTGCCCTCGCGCGACGGTTGTCGGGTGCTGTGGGCCAGCAACTGGGCCGATGGTTGCTCACCGTGCGGGCCGGAGCAGGTGGTGAGCGCAATGGTGGCCGACGCACGCTCGGCGAACCGGGCACCCGACGGAACCATCGATCTCCCGCCGGCGGACACGACGATCGTGGCCGGTGACTTCCTGGCCTTTGCGGCGTCGGCCAGCGATCCCGACGGCGAGGCGGTGACCTTCCACTGGGACTTCGGCGGCGCCGCCGGCGGTCGCGACGTCGAGGACCCGGGCCCGATCCAGTTCTGCCGCCCCGGCCGGTTCACGGTCACGCTGACGGTGAACGACGCCGGGGATCTGGCCGACCCCTCCCCCGCGACCCGAATGGTCACGGTGATACCGCCGCCGCTCGACGAGCCGGCCCACGGCGTGCATTGGACCTTCACCGGGCAAACCTCGGTCACCTTCGATTGGCGGGGAGGATCGAGCGCCATCCTCTACGGGCTCACCACCTGCTACGACCACGTGGCGACGGCGGTGGAGCCGGTTCCGCTGCCGATCAGCTCGCCCGGGCCCTTCCGCGAGGCGCGGCTCACCGGACTACTCGAGAACACCCTCTACCACTACTCGATCGGCTTCGGGCCAGATCACACCTTCCGCACGCCGCCACCGCGAGGCAGCTCCGGCTTCGACGTCTGTGTCACCGCCGACATCGGGAGTACCTACGGCTTCCCACGCGTCAGCGCCATCCAATCGCTGATCGCCTCGGACATGCCGGAGTTCTGCCTGGTGCCGGGGGATCTGACCTACGGCGGTCCCGAGCAAGGGGCGGCGGCGGTGGAGCAGCATTTCGACGACCTGATGGTGTGGTCGCAGGACGCCGCCTACATGCCGGCCTGGGGCAACCACGAGTACGCGTTCCCGAAGATGGACGATCTGAGGAACTACAAGGGCCGGTTCGACTTCCCGAGCCCGCAGACCTCGCCGGGGTCGCCCGCGGTGTCCTGCTGCGGCGAGGACTGGTACTGGTTCGACTACGGCAACGCCCGCTTCATCGCCTACCCCGAGCCATGGAGCGGGGCCCTCACCGATTGGTACAAGAAGGCGGACGTCCTGATGGACGAGGCCCAGGCCGACCCCGACATCGACTACATCGTCACCTTCGGCCACCGGCCCGCCTACTCCTCGGGCCAGCACGAGGGCCTGGCCAAGCTCAGGGGCCCCCTCGACCTCCTCGGCGCCGAGCACCCCAAGTACGTGCTCAATGTCAACGGCCACAGTCACGACTACGAACGCACCTACCCGCTCTACCACGTCACCCACGTCACCGCCGGCGGCGGTGGCGCCAACCTCGAGGAAAAGCGGAATGGAACCTGCTCGTGGGGAGACAACTGCCCTCCGCCGCTCTGGTCGGCGACTCGTGCCCTCCATCACGGTGTCCTGAAGCTGCACTTCGGTCCGTCGAACATCGAAGGTTGGTGGCTGTGCGGCCCGGCCGCGCCCCACAACGACATCGACTGCCCGTACGGGAGCCCGACCGACCATTTCGTGCTGGATGTCCGGGACCATCCTCCGATCGTCGTGGCGCCCGCCCGGGTGATCGGCGTGCGCGACCAGGAGCTGACCATTCCGGTGGCGTCCCTGGAACCCGATGGTGAGCCGATGGGCGCGGTGACCACCGATCTCTCGGGCTTGCCGGCCACCAGCGACGCCTCGTTCACCGCCGACTCCACCGGAACCGAGGGCACCCTCCGGTGGACGCCGTCGGCCGAGCACGTCGGCGGTCCCTATCGAGTCGCCTTCACCGCCTCCAACGCCCTGGACGGGATCGCAACCACCGAGATCCAGGTGCTCGAGCAGGAACCCCCCAAGAACCTGTTCTACAACTCGTCCTTCGAGGGTTCCCTGAGCGGCTGGTCCGCCTGCGACGGCGGCACCCTGGCCCGCGCTCCGGGCGGGCTCGGCGGTGCCTGGTGCGGCGAGATCGCCGATGCCACGGCGACGCGCTTTGGGCTCAACGACTCGCCCAACTCGGTCGCGACCACGGTGGCCGCGGGGGCCGTGTACCGCTACTCGGGCTGGGTGAGGTCGGCGAATGGAAGCGGGCGCGCCTACATCCGTCTGCGGGAAAACGTGGGTGGCAGCCAGGGCTCGACGGAGAAGTCCCCGGAGGTGATTCTGGGGCCGGACTGGCAACCGCTGGCGATCGACCACGTGGTGAGCGTGGCCGGCAGCTCGCTCGATTTCCGACTGCTGTGCGAGCCCAACGGTCCGGGCGCGTCGTTCCAGGTGGATTCGTTGACCTGCTTCTTGGTGTCGACCGCGGCCGCCACCGTGAGCGGACAAGGCATCGCCCAGGCCACCGCGCTCGACGGCGCCCTGCCCCCGCCGCCGCTGGTCTTCTCGGCCGACGTCCATCCAACCCCGGTGGTGGACCACTCGGTCCTGAGCTTCACGACCACCCGGATGGGGCCGGTCAAGATCGCGCTCTACGGCGTCGACGGCCGCCGGATCCGCAAGCTGATGGACGAAGCGAACGTCGCGCCCGGTCGGCACGAAATCGACCTCCGCGCCCGCGCCGGGCGGCTGATGCCGGGGGTCTACTTCTACCGGCTCCGGGCCGGCGAAGGGACGCTCGACGGTCGGTTCGTGATCCTCCAATAGTACGTTCACCTCGGACGGCCGTGGAACGACCGGCTCGGGGTCGTTCCGCGGGGCGCTATTTCCGAACGTACTTCCAGTTCCGGATTCGCCCTTGCGCGATCCATGCGACGGAGGTGTCGAGCCGACGCTGGCGGGTGATCTCGGTCTTGGCCTCGGTCACCCAGTCGACGTATTCGCGCCGTTGGCTGGTGCTGAAGCCTCGGAAGGTGTCGAGCGCCTGCGGATGCTGCTTCAGCGCGGCCATGAAGTAGGCAGGGACGACCAGCTTCGGCTTGGGTCTCGTGTTCCGCGGCACCTTCTTGCCTGCGTCGTTGAGCGCCGCCGCGCGTTTGACCAGCCCGACCAGCGCGCGCTCCGAAGGCAGATCGTCGAGCGAGGTGAGACGGCCGAACTGCCCCATGGCCTTCTCGGTCGACTTGCCGAGTGTCCTCTTGTCGCCGCGGAGCAGGCGCTCCTTCCAGAAACCGAACGTGGCGTGCTGCTTGAAGGCTGCCATTCCGCAGAGCGGTCCCTTGTACTCGAACGCCGGCATGCTCCATTTGAGCGTCTCCTCGACGCCGGGGCAGCCGGCATGGACCACGCGTCGGAGATGCTTGAGGATCGGCTTCGCGAAGGGAGCCGAGCGGGCGATGTAGGCATCGATCCGGGGATCCTTCTTTCCCATGATGCGTCCTCCGGGATGACGTCTGCGCGAGAGGCCCGGCGGCCGGACCGTCGGCCGCGATCCTAGCCGACGCCGGGACGCACGACGAGCGCCTCCATCGCGAAGTATTCCGGCAGGCCGAGTCGGTCGACGATCCGGGCCGTGCTCTGGTTGCGCTCCTCGACCCGCTGCCAGAACTCGCGCTCGTCCACCCCCGGGAAGGGCGCTCGATCCTTCTGGCTTTGGTGCTTGAAGATCGCGTTGACCTTGCGGCGCAGCTCCTCCTCCGAGAGCGGGATCAGCATGTCGGCTTCGGCGACCGACCACTCCTGCCATGCGCCCCGGTAGTACCAGACCTCCGGCCGTCGATGGGGCAGGCGGTCCAGCGCCCGCTCGACCGCATCCTTGCACATGCGGTGCGTGCCGTGGGGATCGGAGAGATCGCCGGCGACCAGGATGATGCGCGGCCGCAGCTCCTCGAGCAGCCCGAGGATGATCTCGACGTCGCGCTCCCCAATCGGATCCTTGCGCACCTTGCCGGTCTGGTAGAAGGGCAGGTTGAGGAAGCGGGCCTGTTCCGGGCGCAAGCCCAACGATTCGATGGCGGACAGCGCCTCCACTTC
>DASXTP010000063.1:0-24890 GCA_036505355.1 Candidatus Eiseniibacteriota bacterium
CTGGGCCGGCAGGTCCGAGTCGCTGGCGCTGGCGGTGAAGCCATAGGCCACCAGCTCCGGGATGCTGGCGCTGGCCGGCACTCCCGAGAGCACCGGGGCCGCGTTCACTTCGTCGACGTGGATCGAGATGGTCTCCGAGTCATCGAGCGGTGGGCTGCCGTTGTCGGTGACCCGCACCGTCACCGGGTAGTCGCCCGGCCCCTGAGCCTCGGTGGGGGTCCAAGTGAACGCGCCAGTCGAGGGGTCGATGCTGGCGCCGGCGGGCGCCCCGCCGTCGAGCGAGAAGGCCAGGGTCTGGGCCGGCACGTTGGCGTCGGTGGCCGACGCCGTGAAGCTGAGCAGCGCACCTTCGTTCACGTTCTTGTTCCCGATGGCCGTCAGCACCGGGGGCACGTTGGCCTCCCGAATCTCGAAGTCGGCGTCGCTCGCGTCGCTCGCAACGTTGCCATTGACGTCGTGTGCCGTGACGCGCACGCGAGCCGTGGTAGACGGGGTGTTCGGCACCGTCCAGGGGTAGCTGCCGGTGTCGGGAACCGCCGACGCGATCAGGTTCGGGAAGCTGGCCCCGCTGTCGGTCGAGTACGCGAGATCGACCGTTCCGGCCCCGGCATTGTCCGTTGTGGTCCACGTAATGACGGCCGTCGAGGCGATCGTCATGTACCCTGCCCCGTTGGGGAAGGTCACGGACACGCTGGGAGGCGTGTTGTCGATCCGCACCGTCGGCGTGGCCCCAGTCGCGACGAACAGGGCGTGGTTGGAACAGTCGCGCAGCTTGACGTCGGCGAGCGTGATCGTGCCGGAGTCGCTGGGCGCCGAGCTCGCGACCCCGATGTTGAAGAGGTTTCCCGTCAAGGCCGTGGGCCCGCAGGCGTCGCCGAGGACGACCCCGTCGACCGTGTACGTGCCGGCGCCCTTGTCGGTCACGAAGAAGCTCGTCGTGCCTGCCGAGCTCAGGAACGTGCCTTCGGTGACGCTGGCGAGGCCGCTGCACAGCACGAGGTTCGGCGAGAGCGTGAAGGTCACGCTGAAGCCGCGGATCGCCAGCGGGCTGATGCGGCTGATGTTCACCGGTACGGTGACGCAGGGGTGCGCCGTCGAGATAGCGGTCGGGGGCGGCCCGGCGGTCACGGTTTGGCTCGGGGCGAAGGTGGCCGAGATGGTGTGATCGCTGGTGACGTTGCTGAAGGTGTAGCTCGTCACCTGCCCCGCCGAGACGCCGTCCGCCAGAACGTCGAGCACGGCATAGCCCGAATCGGGAGTCACCGTGAAGGCCGGGCTGGCGCCTTGCGCCACCAAGACGGCGCCAGAAGGCGAAATGCTGCCATGGGCCCCGGCCGAGGCCATGATTGTGAAGGCGTCGCTCACCGTCAGCGTGATCGCGGCGTCGGTGTTCGCCACGGCGTCCGAGACCCGCACCGTGAAGGGATAGCTCGTGCCGCCCTGCGATGCGGACGGGGTCCACGTGAAGGCGCCACTCGAGCCGTCGATCGCCGCCCCTGTCGGAGCGCCGATCAACGAGAACGTCAGCGTCTGGGCCGGGAGATCGCCGTCGGTGGCGGTGGCGGTGAAGCCATAGGGAGCCGTCTCCAGGATGGTTGCTGTCGAGGGCACCCCCGACAGCACCGGCGCGGCGTTCACCTCGTTCACCGTCAGCGTGATCCCGGCATCGGTGTTGGCGACGCCGTCGCTGACGCGGACCGTGAACGGGTAGCTCCCCGGTCCCTGGGACTCGGTCGGGGTCCAGGTGAACACACCGCTCGAGCTGCCGATCGTTGCTCCCGCCGGGGCGCCCACCAGCGAGAACGCCAGCGTCTGGACCGGGATGTCGCTGTCGGTCGCCGCGGCGGCGAACGCATACGGCGCCGTCTCCGGGATGCCGGCCGTCGCCGGCACGCCCGAGAGCACGGGCGCCGTGTTCGTCTTGTTCACCGTCAGCGTGATCGCGGCGTCGGTGTTCACCAGGCCGTCGGAGACCCGCACCGTGAACGGATAGCTCGCGCCGCCCTGCGCCTCGGTCGGGGTCCAGGTGAACACGCCGCTCGAGGCGCCGATCGCGGCCCCCGCCGGGGCGCCGACCAGCGAGAACGTCAGGGTCTGGGCCGGAACGTCGCCGTCGGTCGCCGTGGCTGTGAAGGTATAGGGCGCGGTCTCCGGGATGCTGGCCGTCGCCGGAACGCCCGAGAGCACCGGGGGCGTGTTGAACGTGGCCGCGATGGCGTGGTCCGCCGTCACGTCGCTGAAGGTGTAGGTCGTGACCGGGCCCACCGAGAAGCCGTCCACGACGACGTCGACGATGTAGTAGCCGCTGTTGGGGCTGATCGTGAAGGCCTGGCTGGCCCCGGGCGACACGATCAGCGTCCCCGAGGGTGAGATCGATCCGCCCCATCCGGCCGACGCGCTCAAGTAGAACGACGTCCCCTCCGCGATCGCGAAATCGCTGAACGAAGTGATTCGCTTGGCGTCGATGTGGGTCGCGGTCTGCGAGGAAACGACGGCCGGGGACCAGGTGGGCGAGTTGAACTTGCGGACGGCGAACGCGCCCGGGTTGGCACCCGCGTCGACGTCGGTTGCGCCGAAGGTCAGACCGACCTTGCAGCTGTCGAAGACCGTCCCCGTGTTGGTGAGGGTGTAGTAACGGTTGACCGACTTGGTGGCGTCGAGGTTCGAGGTCCCGATGTTGGGGTGCTCGCTGGAGGTGGTCGACGCCGTGATGCTGCCCGCGGTGGTCACGTTGCCGAACGTCAGGCTCACCGGCGTGTCGATGGTCTCGGTGCCGATCTCGAGCGTCGCCGTGGCCGGGCCGGTCGCGATCGCTTTCTTCAACGAGCCCACCACGCGCCCGGCGGTGCGGGTGAGGGTGCTCCCCGCCGCCAGCGCCAGCGTGTTGGTGCCCGTGGCGAGGTTGCCGCTTCCGAGGTCCACCGTGCCCCCGGCGCCGATGGTGTAGGTCCGGTTGCTGCCGGTCAGGATCATTCCGGCGGGATTGGCGAGCTGGAGCGTCGAGCCGGTGAACAGGGTCGTGCTCGCGGCCAGCGACAGCGTCTCGCGTGCCGCGCCCGCGAAGACGAGTTTGTTGGTACCCGTGTTGTTCAGGATCGGCTGCGTCGTCGCCACGCTGGTCGAGGACAGGTTCCCGAGCAGCGTCGCCTGGCTGGTCTTGCCGCTGGTCCCGCCGAAGCCGCCGCCCGTGTTCGAGGTCGTCGCCGGGGCGATGCTGACGTTGCCGGTGATCGTGACGTTCGTGGTCCCGGTCTCGCCGAGCCTCAA
The DNA here is from genome assembly GCA_036505355.1 of Candidatus Eiseniibacteriota bacterium. Taxonomy (GTDB): domain Bacteria; phylum Eisenbacteria; class RBG-16-71-46; order RBG-16-71-46; family RBG-16-71-46; genus WS-8. The sequence continues at coordinate 3,268 of DASXTP010000063.1, forward strand.
CGTGCCGCCGGTCGTGCCCGTGCCGGCAGTGCCGCCGCAGGTGAGGTTGCGGAAACTGAGATTGGCCGTCCCGTTGGCGTTGAGGTCGATGGTTTGGGTGGAGGAAGTGAAGTTCATCAGCAGGTCGCCGAACGCGGTTCCACTGGCGGGCAGGATGTTGGAGTTGAACGCCCCCGACTCGAAGGAGATGGAGCCCGTTCCGGTGGAGAGGTAAGTCCCCTGGACGATCACGTTGGCGATCTGCGCGGTGGTGAAGCTGAGTCGATTCCCGCCGTCGGCGAACGTCGTTCCGGAGCCCACGAACAAGGCTCCCTGGGTCAGCAGGCCGCCCGAGCTCCCGGTGATGGTCTTGTTGGCGCTGAGCGTCTTGGTGCCGCTCCCCGCGGTGCGGATCAGGGCCGCGGCCGGGTGGTTGCCGGCATGAATGGTCTGATCCCCGGCGCGGTTGTATTCGATGATGGCGCCATCGCTGTAGCTGTTGCTCCCGGTCGTGAGCACGGTCGCGGCCAGGCCGGTGGGGCTGTCGGTCGCGGTTCCCAACGTGCCCAGCGTGCCGACGGAGACTTTCCCGGCCCCCCCCATCGTGAAGGTGCCGCAGTCGAGCCGCCCCAAGATCGTCAGCGTTTGGCTGGTGGCCATGGAAAGGTTGCCATCGAGCGCATAGGCGGCGCTTCCCGAGACCGTCACCGGCATCGGCAAGGTGGCCGTGGCCGCCGATTCGGTGGTCAGCGCGGTCACCGGGTTCCTCACCAGGGTCACGTCGTCCAGGTTGATGACCAGCCGCTTGGCGGGATCCGTGGTCTGGAGCAACTGCTCGACCTGCGCTTTCCTCTTCTGGAAGGTGTTCTCGAGCACGATGAGCGGCTTGCCGTCTCGCTCTTCCGGGAGCCGCGCCGCGCGCGCCGGATCGGTGAGGAAGTTGACCTCCACCGTGGGCGGCTCGGCCGGAGTCGAGGGCCGAGCCTTCGCCGTGCGGAGCGCCAACGCGGCCATCGTCTCGACCCCGCTCAGGCTCTTGCCGATGCCGGACAAGTTGACGGTCAGGAATCCGATCGAGGGCCCGCCGGCGAGGCCCGAGTAGTGGAAGTTCCCCCACACCGTGAGCTGCGTGGCGATCGCGGCGCTCAAGCCCATCTGGGCCGTGCTCTCGACGATCAAGTCGTTGTTGATCGTCTGCGAGAGCAATGCTTGGAAGCGCTTGGGATTCCCGGCGCCGCCGTTGCGGAGCACCAGGTCGTAATAGGTGAGCCCGCCGCCGATGTCCTGCGTGGTGGTGCCGGAGAAGATCGTCGTCCCGGTTCCGGCGTAGAAGTTGCCGGCGCTGCGCGCGAAGGCGCTCTTCAGCTCCAGGGTGCCGGTGCCGAGAGAGACGGTCCCGCCGCTGATGTCGAAGCTGGAATCGGCGAGGAACGTCCCCGAGGAAAGGCTCACGGATCCCCCCGAGACGCTCACATCGTCGGCAGCCGTGAACGTCCCCGGGCCCACGTCGAGCGTGCCGCCGGAGACACTCGTGGTCCCGCTCACAGCCAGCGCGCCGCCCGCGAGGTGGACGGCGCCACCGGTCTGCTCGTAGGCGCCGTTCACGGTGAGCGCGCCCGAGTCCACGACGATGGTGGCGTTGGAGTTCACCGTGAGATCGTGGACGGCCTGGGTGCCGGCCACGTGCAGCGTGGCTGGCACCGACAGCGAGAGCGTCACGTTCGTGCCCGAGCCGGGCACGCCGTCGGGACTCCAGTTGGCGTCGTCGCTCCAGTTCGACGTACCGGCCCCGCCGTCCCAGGTCGAGGCCAGGACGCCGGTGCTCGCGACCACGAAGTAGTCGGATCCGGGCGTGAGGTCCGTCGTGGAGACGACGGCTCCCGAGGACTGTGTTCCGGTCGCCGTGCCGCCCAGGTCGGCGTAGCTGCCGTCCAGAGCGCCCGACTGCGCGACGCGCAGGTTGGCGAGCGCGCCGACGTCGTCGTCGGTCCCGAAGGCGAGCTGCACCCGCGCCCCCGCGTTCAGTCCCGCGCTGTTGCCGATCTTCACGTAGCGCGTCCCGGTGAGGACCTGGAGCGGGGCCGTGGGGGTGCCCCCCGTGGATCCCGTGACCACCTCGGCGGTGAAGACCTGTGGCAGGCCGCCGGTCACCACACCGCCCAGGACCAGAGGGCGAAACGCTCCGTCCCGTCCCACGGCGAAGGCGCGGCTGGTCAGCGTGTCGGTCGTGATCGCGATCGCGAGCGGACCGTCGAGGTAGCTCTGTGCCGTCCCGGCGGGAATCGCGCTCGCCGTGTCGGAGAGCGTCACCAGGTTCGTCCCTGTCGTGCGCAGGAGTCCCGTAGTCAGGGTGAGCCCCTTCGTACACGTCACGGGCCCGCCGGAGACGATCACCACTCCCCCCGGGTTGTCGACCGTCAGCTCCCGCAGCTGGCGGGTGGCGGGGATCTCGAACCCGGTCGTCCGCGGCGCTCCTTCCTGGAGGTAAGAGACCGCGATCCCGCCGACGCCGGGATTGAAGACCGGGTAGGTATCGTACGAGCCGGCGGTGCTGCTGAGGCCGGCAGCACCCACCTGAGTGACGGCCGTGACGCCGTCGGCGTTGCCGATGGTGACCTTCTGGCTGTTGCCGAGCACGCCGCGGATCAAGTTCACGCGCCGGGTGACGACGTTCGCCGCCAGGCCGGGGGCGATCGAGACCCCGGCCGGGTTGTCCACGCTCAGGATCGCGACCGGGGACGGGATCGAGCCGGCGCCGGAGTAGGTCTGGGGCGTGCCGCCGTCGAGGAAGTAGAGCTCGCTGTTGCTGGCGGAGGCCGTCAGGATGCCGTCGTTCACCAGGCTCCCCGACGACTGGGTGAAGCGGAACCCGTTCAGGTCGAGCGTCGCCCCCGAGGCGATCTGGGTCGAGCCCTCCACCGTAGTGGGCCCCGACAACCGGGCGGTGTGCCCGCCCGACAGGTTGCTGACCAAGAGGCTCGGTGTGGTGCCGCTGATCACGTAGGTGCGGGGCGCCCCGGTGCTCGAGCTGCCGAGCTGCAGGGTCCCGCCGGTCACGGTCTGCGTGCCGACGCCGTTGCGATAGTCGCGTGGGCCCGAGGCGGCGGTGGACGCGTTCTGGATCACGATGACGCCGCCCGAGAAGGTCGCCGAAGAGGTACTTCCGGTCCCGAGGTCGAAGCTGGCCAGCGAAGCGGATGAGTTCCCGACCGTGTTGACCGTCACCGTGCCCCCGCTCTGGAGGTAGCTGACGGTGTTGCTCTGCGAGCTGACGGCGAAGCGGCCTGCGATCCGCACCTCGCCGCCTTCTACGGTCACTTGCGAGCCCGTGGCGAGCTGCAGCGAGTTGTCGCCGAAGAGGCCGGCCTGGAAGAGCCCCGCCGAGACCCTGAGCCCGCGTACGGTGGCCGAGCCGGCGCGCGGCAGGACCGTGCAGTTCGGGTTGTCGAGCCAGAGCGTGGTTCCGGAGGGCAGCGTGTAGCCGTCGGTGGTGAAGACCCGGCTGCTGAAGGTGGCCGAGCCCGCGAGCCGGAACGTGCCGCTCGTGAGCGTCAGGAAGCCGAGGGTGTCGGCGGTCTGCCCGCGGACCGTGAAGCTCGCCGCGCTCAGCGCCAGGGTCGCCGATGCCTTGTTGACCGTGAGGGCGCGAACGTTGGTGACCGGGCCGGCGCCGGAGAGCGAGGCGTCGGAACCGCCGGTGAAGGCGAGGGCCGCCCCCGCCAGGTTCCCGTTGGTGCTGAAGTCCAGGGTGCCCTGGTTGGTCAGGCTGCCGCCGATCGAGAGCACGTGGCCGGTCTGGGTCCCGGAGGCGGCGCTCGCCAGGATGGCCCCCGGGGTCACGGTCGCCCCGGCGACCACGGTCAGCGTGCGCGCGGAAGCACTCTCGAACCGGAGCGCTCCGGATGTCCCCTGGCCGACCGTTAGGCCATAGCAGTTGGCGGTGGCGTCCACCGTCACGGTGTGGCCGTCCGAGATCGTGACATTGTCCGAGGAAGTCGGCACGATCCCGCCCGGCCAGGGCGCTCCGGGGGCAGTCGAGCTCCAGTTGCCGCTGCCCGCCGTAGCGATGTTGCCGGTGGAGCTGGTGGCCTGGCTTCCCGTCAGGGGATCACTCACCCCCCCTTCGGTGACGGCGCGTACGATCCAGAAGTAGGTGGTCCCGGGGTTGAGGCCCGATTGGATGGAGGACGTGGCGTTGGCGGCTGTCTGGGTGACGAAGTCGTAGGTGACGCCGTCGGTGGAGCGCCAGACGGCATAGCCCACCTCGTTGGCGGCGTTGTCCACCCAGCCCAGCGTCATGGCCAGCGCGCCGACCTGGGAGAAGGCGAGGCTGGTGGGCGCTGCGGGCAGCTGGGGCGTGAACGCGTACCGCGTCCCGCTCGCGATCGCCACCACGTTGGCGTTGTTGGCGGTGCCGTAGGCGACGCTCGGGTAAACCGCGGTCACGCTGGCGAACGTCCCGGCCGGGCTGCCAACGCCGACCGAATAGCCGCCCTGGGTTGTGTTCGTGGCCATGCCGCCGTCATAGACGAACTCGATCTTGCCCGTGGTCTCGTACAGCCAGGCCTGGAAGGTCCCGGCGCCTGTGAAGCCCGCTCCCAGTCGTGGGACCTGGAGGTTCTGCCACTCGACCACCAGCTTCCGGGTGGGGGCGGTCCCCACCAGCTTGGAGCGCACGCTGCCGTTGGTCCCGATCCACAGGTCGTCCCAGTACGGCGCGATCTGGGGGGCGGTCAGGATCGAGGCCAGGTTGTTGGTGGGAGCGCTCTGGGCGGCGACGCTGCTGAGCTTCAGCAGGCCGTTCGAGTTCACCGAGAAGCTCGTATAGCGGGTACCTGCGAACCAGAACTCGAATCCGATCGGGGTCACCCCGGACACGGCGTTGTCGAGATCGGGTCCAAGGAGCTGGGCGGCCCCGCTCGAGAGGTCCTCGAGCGCCACTCCCCCGCCGAACGTGAACGGATAGGTCGTGGCGTCGATGGTCTGCGTGGCTGCGGGCGCAGTCCAAAGGCCGAGCAGGAAAGCGACCAGCACCACCGCAAGACGCGTCGAGGCGGAAGACGGAGAGGACGACCGAAGTCGAAGAGCTATGGAGCCGATGGCTTTCAAGTCGACCTCGCAGGATTCGCACCGCAGGGGGATCGCGCGGTCCGGAGCGCCCCGCCGCGAGCGGCCTGGATTTGGGTCCCCCTGGTTTGCTTCCTGCTTGGGCCCGGTGGGTTGCATCGCCCTTCGCGAGGTCCTTCCAGGAAGGCTAGGGCGGAGGGCCTACTGCTGCGCCCTCCGCCCGCAGACCTCGCTGTACCCCGGGACCCATGGCCCCGGGCTGGTTCGATTACCGGTAGAGGATCTTCAGCTTGCCCCAGCTCGACTGCTGGACTTCCGTGGGGGCCACGATGATGGCCTTGCCCTTGGACATCTCCACCGGGCAGCTGCACTGATCGTCGTTGTAGGCCGCGAGCACGTCCTTGACCGCGAGCATCTGCTGGCCGAGCGCCGAAGGAGCACCGACGCAGGCGTACTCGTTCCCGGACAACAGGGCGTTGGCATCGCTGATCGCGGTGTGCACGAAGCCGCAATCGATGGCGCCACTGGCCAGGTTGAGCTCGGCGGCAATCAACTGGTGCTCGAGGATCAGCACCGCATTCGCTCCACCGCCCTTTCCGCAGGCCTTGGGGTTGTCCTGCAGAATGGCGCAGAGCGCGGCATGGTCGAGCGACAGGCCGCCGACGGTCTGGTTGCCGGCCGGCCACACATTGGCACCACCGGACGGATTGCAACCCGCCGGCCCGTGGGTCTTCCAGTAGCCCCACGTGAACGTGCAGTCACCGCCACCCGTGCAGGCCGCGGTCCGGCAGACCAGGCAGTTGTTCACGTTGGGTGAGCACGTTAGGCCGTTCTGGTCCGTGCAGGAGAAGTCGCTCTTGGCGAGGCCGCCCGGGTTCGGATCGTTGTGGGCGAAGATCCGGAAGATGTAGTCGGTGTCGCACGCCAGATCGGAAATGCAGTCCGAAGACGCGCCGCAGAAAGCTGCGTTCTCGTCGGTCACGGTCGACGCGTGGATCGTGATGTCCTGACACTCGCCCGGACCCAGGCTCCAACGACTGCAGGGAGGCACGCCGGAGAGGGACAGCCCGCAGTAGCTGTTCGTGGCGGCCCAGCCGTCAATCGCGAAATCGCTGCACTTCTTCCATTGGATGGTGACCCCCGCCGGGGCACCGGTGACGGCGTCGCCGCACACATGGAGCGTGATGCTGGTCGGGGTCGAGCTGAGGCAGGTGATCGTCGGGACGCCCAGTTTGGCAGGCGGAGCGGCCGATACGGGCCCGCTGGCGGCCAGGGCCAGAACTGCGGTGAGGAGTACGGGGACAAGCGCACGTCTACAGCTTGGATTCATGTCAGCTCTCCTCTGTTCGATGGTGCCATCCTGGGGGGACAAGAGGGCGGAGTGACTGCGGCGGAGAATCCGGAACTGAAGAACCTAGAAATGAAGGATCAAGACCTTGGCAGAGTGGTTCCCTCCTTAGGTGGTGGGCGCGGTCGTCGAGAGGGGCGGCCTCATCGAGGCCATCAGTGTACCCCTAGGGGAAACCCTGTCAACGCATTTTGCAATGACGGCAGGCGCCGGGATGGGCGCCGCGACTTCGGAGGAGGTGCACGGGTGTGCCTCCCACGCTCCCGCTCTTCCGGTGCGGATCGGCAATGATCGCGGGCTTCAGCGGATTCTCGAATCGCAGTTCCCCAGGCCGCGACCTATCCTATAATGTATTCCCCCCGACGAAGTCGCGATTCCCCAGGAGGCCGCATGCTCGCAACTTGCAAGACTGCTTTGCCCAGGGCCTGGCTCCTTGCTCCAATCTTCTTCCTGGTGCTTGGCACCTGGGGCGGGAGGCCGTGCCAGGCTGAGCCCCCGTTCACCATCGAGACCGCCGACGACGGGGGCCTCTCCAACGTCGGGCTCTACACCTCGATCCAGGTGGATGGGGGCAACAATCCCTGCATCAGTTACTACGACCAGGACAACGGCAACCTCAAGTACGCGCACAAGTCGGGCGGCATCTGGACCAGCGAGCCCGCCGACAACTCGCCGAGCGACGTGGGCCTCTTCACCTCGCTCGCTCTCGACGCGTCCGGGAACCCGCACATCAGCTACCTGGACGGGACCGGAAGACTGATGTACGCCCACAAGTCGGGCGGCATCTGGCTCAAGGAGACGGTCGACGCTCAGGGTGATGACTGGAGCAACACTTCCATCGTCCTCAACGCTCTCGGCGAGCCGCGCATCGGCTACTACGATTCCACCCACGGCGATCTCAGGTACGCCAGCAAGTCGGGAGGCTCGTGGACGCTGGAGACCGCGGTCTCCACCGGCAACGTGGGCAACTACTGCTCGCTGAAGCTCGACTCCCAGGGCAACCCCCACATCAGCTACTACGACCAGACCTCGGGAAACCTCGAGTATGCCAGCAAGTCGGGAGGAACCTGGAGCACCGAGGTGGCCGACGGCTCGGCTGACAACACCGGGCTCTATACCTCGCTCGCCCTGGATTTTTCCGACCGCCCGCACATCAGCTTCTTCGACTTGACCAACGGGCACCTCGAGTACGCCACCAAGTCCGGGGGCCTGTGGAGCGTGCAACTGATCGACGACTTCGACCCGAACATCGGCTGGTACACGGGGATCGACCTCGACGTGGGAGGCAACCCGCGGATCGCGTACTACGATGCGTTCTATGGGGACTTGACATACGCGCGCAGGGTGGCCGGGAGCTGGGAGATCCTCTACGTGGACATCTCCCTCTCGGACGTCGGAGCGTATGCCTCGCTGGCCATGGACGGCAGCGGGAAGCCGCACATGAGCTACTACGATGCCGCCGGCAATCTGCTCTACGCGGTCGGCCCGGCGGAGGCGGCCGTGGGAGTGGCCGAGCTTCCCGGCGCGGGGCCGGGCCGGCTCGCGCTCTATCCCAACCCCAGCGTCGGTGGCCGGATCAACATCCGGCTCGGGAGCGCGCGGCGCGAGGGCGTGACGGCGGTGGAGATCCTCGACCTCGGCGGCCGCAGGATCCGCAGGCTGGGGCTCGACGGCTCGGGAGGCGCGTCATGGGACGGCCGGGACGAGAACGGAAGGCTGGTCGAGGCAGGGATCCACTTCGTGCTGCCGATCGGCGAGTCCGGAAGGGCCGGGCAGGCCCAGCGGCTGGTTCTCTTGCACTGATCTCTCCCCCGGGCCGCTCGGTGGGCAAAACGCCAGGGCCCGGCGATCAGCGGCCAGAGCCGAGACGCGACACCGGGGCGGGCCGCTCTCACCGATAAAGCGCTTTGAGCATCCCCCACGTCGTGTACTTGGTTGGCAGCGCGCGAAGGCCATCGAAGCTGCCGCACGTCTCGTCCTCCCAGCGCTCGAGGTACCAGCGGCTCGAATCGCGTGGGAGGCCTCGCTCCTGAAGTTGCGGTGGGACCATCGCCGAGTCTCCGCGCACAAGGAAGAAGTTCGCGAAACCGGTCACATGGGTTTGACCGCCCGCCGCGACCACGGTGAGCACGACGCTGGTCCGGATGCTCTTGTACCAGCGCGGGTCCTTCCCCGGGCGTGGGTCGCCGAGCACCAGGAAATGGCGGTCGAGATCGAGCGTGATGCTGCTCACGGCCGGCTGGTGGCATCGCCGCCCAAGAACAGATGCCTGGCGCTGATCAGCTCGTCTTCGCGGGTCCAGGGCTGGTCGCGATACGCGGTGCCCTGGGGATCGAGCGGCGAGAACACGAACCGAAAGTCTGCGGTGGGAAGTTTGGCGTAGCGAACGGCATCGCGCCGGTTCCAGCACCACTCGAGCAGACGCAGCGCCTCCTCGGGGGTATGCGCCCCGGGAGGGGCTGGCGTGGGTGCGATGAGAAAGCGCCGCATGGAGCTGGCTCCGAACCCCGATCCGGGGGCGGCTCCTGAAGAGCACCCCGCGGCTGCCAACGCCACGACCAGGGCGATCGGCCCCCAGGCAGCCTGGAGCCTGGAGCGGAAGCATTGCATGGGGGGAAGCCTACACCTCGGCGCCGGCTGCTTCCGCCGTTTTTCGCACCCTCAGCACCTCCTCCACGTCCTTGTCGCCGCGCCCGGAGAGGTTCACCACAACCGTGGTCTCGCGGCCCAGGGCTGGTCCCTCGCGCAGCACCCAGGCTACCGCGTGCGCGGTTTCCAGGGCCGGCAGGATGCCCTCGAGCCGCGAGAGAGTCTCGAAGGCGTCGAGCGCCTCCTGGTCGGTGGCGTGCGTGTACTCGGCCAGTCGTTGCTCGGCGAGCCACGCATGCTCAGGCCCGAGCGCCGGATAGTCGAGCCCCGCCGACACCGAGTGGGTCTCGCGGATCATGCCGCGCTCGTCCTGGAGCACCAGGGTGCGCGTGCCGTGGAGCACGCCGATGCTCGGCTCGGCCAGGCGCGCGGCGTGTTTGCCGGTGGCGATCCCCAGACCTCCGGCCTCCACCCCCACCTTGCGCACATTGGGCTCGCCGAGGAAGGCGTGGAACAGGCCGATCGCGTTGCTGCCTCCGCCCACGCAGGCGACCAGCACGCCCGGCAGACCGCCTACCTGGCGCGCGAACTGCTCCTTGGTCTCGAGCCCGATCACCCGGTGGAAGTCTCGCACCAGGGTCGGGAAGGGATGAGGCCCCAGCACCGAGCCCAGCACGTAGTGCGTATCGCGCACGCGCGTCACCCAGTCGCGCAGCGCCTCGTTGATGGCGTCCTTGAGGGTTCGGCTCCCGGCCTCGACCTGCCGGACCTCGGCCCCCAGCAGCCGCATCCGTTGCACGTTGAGGCGCTGGCGCCGGACGTCCTCGGCGCCCATGTAGATCGTGCACTCGAGGCCAAAGCGCGCGGCGGCGGCGGCGGTCGCCACGCCGTGCTGGCCGGCCCCGGTCTCGGCGATCACGCGCGGTTTGCCCATGCGGCGCGCCAGCAGGCACTGGCCCACCGTATTGTTGATCTTGTGGGCGCCGGTGTGGAGCAGGTCCTCACGCTTGAGGAACACCCGGCATGCGGCGGCCTCGGAGAGCCGACGGGCCTCGAACAGCGGCGAAGGGCGGCCCGCGAAATCCCGTAGCGTGCCGGCCAGCTCGGCCTGAAAGGCCGGGTCCCGGCGGGCACGCGAGTACTCGTCGACGAGCTGGTCCAGCGCGTAGACCAGCGTCTCGGGCACGAACCGGCCACCGAAGGGGCCGAAGTGCCCGCTGGCGTCCGGCCAGGCGGCGGTTTCAGGTTCGGTCATCCTGCCTCTGCTCCCAGCGGCGCACCGCCGCCACGAAGCGACGGACCTTCTCGGGATCCTTGAGCCCCGGCGCGGTTTCGAGCCGCGACGAGGCATCGACTCCGAAGGGCCTCACGGTCTCGAGTGCCGCGACCACCCGATCGGCGTCGAGGCCGCCGGCGAGGAGCACGTCGCGGGTGGCGGCAACCACCCGTGCCGTTTCCCAGGGAAAGCGCTCGCCGGTGCCCCCGGCCAGGGTCCGGTGGGCGGTGTCCAACAGCACCAGGTGACGCACCGGTGGCAGGGATTCCTCCAGCGAGCCGTCGCCCGCCACCGGCACCGCGAAGACCACCGGCAGCGGAAAGCTCTCGGGCCACTTGAGCGGGTCCACGCGATGAAGCTGCACTCGTTGGGCGCGGGCACGCCTCGCCAAATCGAGCGCCTCCTCGGGAGCCGGCGACACCAGGACCGCCACGGCGGTCGCCCCGGGCAGCTCGCCCGCGATGCGCGCCGCCTGCTCGGGCTCGATGCATCGTGGCGTGTCTCCTTTGAGCACGAAGCCGAGCCAGTCGGCGCCTGCCTCCCGCGCCACCCGCGCGTCCTCGAGGCGGGTGAGCCCGCACACCTTGACCACGGTGCGCACCGGCCCCGCCGGGTCCACGTCAGCCCCGGGCGGCGGCCACCAACTGGGCCAGGGTGGCGGCCGGATCGGAGCTCGTCATCAGGGCCTCCCCCACCAGCACGGCGTCGCAGCGCGTGCCGCGCAGGCGGGCAAAGTCGGCCGGCGTCGAAAGCCCGCTCTCGGCCACCGCCGTGACCAGCGGCGGCACCTTGGGCAGCAGCCGCAGCGAGAGTTCCCGATCCACCTCGAAGCTCCGCAGGTCCCGATGGTTGATCCCGACCAGGGTGGCACCGGCCCGCACCGAGCGCTGCAGCTCGTCCGCCGTGTGCACCTCGACCAGGCAGTCGAGCCCGAGCAAACGCGCCTCGGTCACCAGGCGCTGGGTTTGGACCTCCGACAGCAACGCCGCCACTAGCAGCACGCCGTCCGCGCCGCGCGATGCAGCGTCGAGCAGCTGGTAGGAATCCAGCACGAAGTCCTTGAGCAGCAGGGGGAGCCGGACCGCCGGCCGCACCGCGGTCACCCACTCGAGGTCCCCTCGAAAGTGGTCGGGCTCGGTGACGATCGAGATCGCGGCTGCGCCCCCCGCCTCGTAGACTCGGGCGATCGCCACCGGGTCCAGCTCGGGACGCAGCATCCCCTTGGAAGGCGAGGCGCGCTTGATCTCGCACATCAGCCGGAGCGGCGCCGCCGCCCCGCCGCGGCGCAGCGCCCGCTCGAGGCGCCCCGCCGGGGAGATCGGGCCGATCCGCGAGCGCAGCACGTGACCGGGAGTCCTCCGGCGCAGCTCTTCGATCCGCCGGCGCCGGTCGTCCGCGATGCGCGACAGGAAGTCGGGTCCCGCGGGCGTCATGGCTCTAGATACCTTCGCCAGATTCTGCATCAGGCGACGGCCAGCGGGGGCCGCGCTCCGTCGCGGGGTCCCCATAAATGGCCCGGGGACCCGCTAGCGGGTCCTGGTCCGTCGCGCGCCCCCGCTGGCCGTCGCCGAACGCTGATGCCGATTCGGGCGAAGTCATTTAGGCCCGCAGCGCTGCCAGGTCGGCCAGCTTGGCGGCGGCCGCGCCCCGATCGATCGCCTGGCGCGCTCGCTCCATGCCCTCCTCGAGGTCCGCCACCGTTCCGGCTACCCGCAGCGCCGCCGCTGTGTTGAGCACCACGATGTCGCGCCCCGCTCCGGGCTCACCTGCCAGCAGGCGCCGAATGCGATCGGCGTTCTCCGCCGGGGTGCCGCCCGCCACCTGAGCCCGGTCGGTCATGGCGAGCCCGAGCCGCGAGGGGTCGACCTCGAACTCGGTGATGCGGCCCTCCACGAGCTCGGCCACGTGCGTATGGCCGAACACCGTGAGCTCGTCGAGGCCGTCGCGCCCGTGGACCACCCAGGCGCGCTCGCTTCCCAGGCGGCGCAACACCTCGGCCAGCGGACGCACCAGCTCCTCGGCGTACACCCCCATCAGCTGTCGCGTCGCGCCGGCCGGATTGGTGAGCGGCCCCAGGACGTTGAACACGGTCCGGATCGCAAGCTCCCGCCGCGGTCCGGCCGCGTGCTGCAGGGCGGTATGGAAGTTGGGGGCGAACAGGAACGTGATCCCCAGCGTGTCGAGCGACCGTGCCGCGTCCTCGGGAGTCAGGTCGATGCGCACGCCCAGCGCTTCGAGCACGTCGGCGCTGCCGGCCCGGCTCGAGACGGCGCGGTTCCCGTGCTTGGCGACCGCCACCCCGCAGGCGGCGGTGACGATGGCCACCGTGGTCGAGATGTTGAACGTGCCGGCGTTGTCGCCCCCGGTGCCGCAGGTGTCGAGCAACGGGGCGCGGCGGGTCCGGATCGGGGCGATGCGGTCGCGCATCGCCTGGGCCATCCCGGCGATCTCGTCGGGGGTCTCCCCCTTCATGCGCAGCGCCACCACCAGCGCGGCGATCTGCGCCGGCGTGGCCTCTCCCGCCAGCACCTGTTCCATCGCGGCGTGCGCCTGATCCTGGGTGAGCGGGCGGCGCTCGACCGCCTGGGCGATCGCGGTGCGGATCACCGGAGGGCTCCCTTGTGTTGCCGGCACAGCACCAGGAAGTTCTCCATCAACTTCATGCCGGAGCGGGTGAGCACCGACTCGGGATGGAACTGTACGCCCCAGGTCTCGTGCTGCTTGTGCTTGACGCCCATGACCTCGCCCTCGGGGGTCCAGGCCATCAGCTCCAGTACCTCGGGGAGCGTCTCGCGCTCCACGATCAACGAGTGGTAGCGCGTGGCCTCGAAGGGGTTGTCGAGACCGGCGAACAGCCCGCGCCCCTTGTGCAGGATCGGGCTGGTCTTGCCGTGCATCAGACGGGACGCCCGCACCACCCGGCCGCCGTACACTTCGCCCAGCGCTTGGTGGCCGAGACACACGCCGAGCACGGGCACGCGGCCACCGAGGCGTCGTATCGCCTCCTCCGAGATGCCGGCTTGACGCGGCTCGCCCGGTCCCGGCGAGATCACCAGGCCCTCGAGCGGGAGCACCGCCAAAGCATCCGCCGTGATCGCGTCGTTGCGGAACACCTCGACTTGGGCCCCCAGGGTGCCGAGGCACTGGACCAGGTTGTAGGTGAATGAGTCGTAGTTGTCGAGGACCGCGATCACGCCTGCCCCTGCTCGGCACGCTGCACCGCCAACCATAGCGCCCGACCCTTGTTCAGCGTTTCCTGCCACTCGAGCTCGGGCTCCGAGTCGGCCACCACCCCGGCGCCCGCTCCCCAATAGGCGTGGCCGGCGTGGTAGACCAGGGTGCGGATCGCGATGCACAAGTCGAGGTTGCCATGGTAGTCAAAGTGACCCACGGCGCCGGCGTAGACGCCGCGGCGCAGCGGCTCCAGCGCCTCGATGATCTCCATCGCCCGCACCTTCGGGGCTCCGGACACGGTGCCGGCCGGAAAGCAAGCGCGCAGGATGTCGAGCGGCTCGAAGTCGGGCTTGAGCCGTCCGCGCACGTTCGAGACCAGGTGCATCACCTGCGAGTAGCGCTCCACCGCCATGTACTCGTTGGTCTCCACGGTTCCGAACTCGGCCACTCGTCCGACGTCGTTGCGCCCGAGGTCCACCAGCATCACGTGCTCGGCGCGCTCCTTGTCGCTGGCCCGCAGCTCCTCCTCGAGCGCCCGGTCCTCCTCGGCGGTGCGGCCGCGCGGCCTGGTGCCGGCGAGCGGTCGCACCTCGACGACGCTGTCGGTGCGCCGCACCAGCACCTCGGGCGAGGACCCGGCCAGCGCCAGATCGCCGAGCTTGAGAAAGTACATGTAGGGGGACGGGTTGGTCACGCGCAGGGCCCGGTAGGCCTCGAAGGCGGGCCGGCGTACCGGCACGCTCATGCGGTGGCTCAGCACCACCTGGAAGATGTCGCCCGCCCGGATGTGCTCCTTGGCGGTTTCGACCGCCTCGAGGTAGCCCTCGCGGGTAACGGTCGAGGCGGGCTCGGCGAGCGAGTGCCCCGGGTCGGGCTCCTGCCAGGCCAGCGGACGGCGAAGTCGCCGTTCTTCGGCCTCGATGCGCCCCACCGCCGCCGCGTAGGCGGCATCGGGATCGCTCCCGCCGCGGGCGTGAGTGACCACCTTGAGGGTATGCGTCAGGTTGTCGAACACGCTCACCACGTCGCCGAACACGAACACCGCATCGGGCAGGCCGAGATCGTCCCGGGTGGTCGCGGGCAGCCGCTCGAACCAGCGCGCCACGTCGTACCCCAGGTAGCCGACCGCCCCGCCGCAGAAGCGTGGCAGGCCCGGCAGGGCCACCGCCTGGTGATGCCGCAGCAGCTCGGCCAGCTCCTCGAGCGGGGTCCGGGTCCCCGTGGTGACCGTATCGCCCTCCCGGATTTCGCAGCGGTCGCCGCGGGCGACGAACACCTTCGAGGGACGGCTGCCGAGCAGCGAGTAGCGCCCCCATTTCTCGCCGCCTTCCACGCTCTCGAGCAGGAACGAGTACGGACCTTCGTCGACCTTGCGGAACGCCGAAACCGGCGTGTCGTGGTCGGCGAAGACCTCGCGGTAGACCGGCACGAGCTTGCCGCTCCGGGCCAGCGTGCGAAACTCGGAACGGGTGGGGACGATCATCGGACCGGCGATGCTCCGGGCAGGGCCAGCAGCTCGCGCGCTTGGCGGCGGGTGGTGTCGGTGGCGCGCTCGCCGGCCAGCATGCGGGCGAGCTCGGCGATCCGCGCCTCGCCGTCCACCGCCTCGACCCGCGCCACGGTCCTGCCCCCGAGAACCTGCTTGGTCACCCGAAGATGGTGCTGTGCGAGGGCCGCGATCAACGGCAAGTGGGTCACGCAGACGATCTGCCGCCGCCGCGACAGCCGCCGCAGTCGCTCCCCGACCGCCTGAGCGACCGCCCCGCCGATCCCGGAGTCGAGCTCATCGAACACCAGAACATCCACGCGATCTTGGGATTCGAGCGCACTCTTCAAGCTCAGCATGACCCGCGAAAGCTCACCCCCCGAGGCGATCTTGTGCAGCGGCCGCGGAGGCTCGCCGGGGTTGGCGGTGAACCGGAAGCTCACCTCGTCCAGGCCGTGGGGAGCCGGCGACGGCTCGCCGGCCGTCGCCACGGTGAATGCCAGCCGCGCCGCACCGAGCCCCAGCGGCTTGAGCTCCCGGGTCAGGCG
Source organism: Candidatus Eiseniibacteriota bacterium (assembly GCA_036505355.1). GTDB lineage: Bacteria > Eisenbacteria > RBG-16-71-46 > RBG-16-71-46 > RBG-16-71-46 > WS-8. The sequence goes on from DASXTP010000063.1 coordinate 18,735, forward strand.
CGGTCCCCAGGTCGCCGCCGCGGCGGCGCGCTTGTCGCTCAACGCCCGGCCGAGCCTGAGACACTCGGCCTCGGCGACGGCCACCGCCTGTGCCGCGCGCCCGAGGGCTCCCTCGGCGTCGTCCCCCGAGGCCAGCTCGTGCTCGAGCTCGACCCGCCAGCTCATCAGATCGGGTACCGAGCGACGGTACTTCCGGATCAGCCGCTCGATCCGGTCGCGACGCGCCTCGATCGTCTCCAGCTCCCGCGGGTCGGCTTCGAGGCCGTCGACGTAGCTGGCCAGGGTGCGCGAGGCCTCGGCCACGGCGATGGCCGCCTCGCGTAGCGGGGGCACGTTCTCGGCCAGGCTCGGGTCGAGGGTGGCTGCCTGCTCAATCCGTTGCACCGCCGCCCCGATCGACTCCGTCGCGGAGGCGTCGGACTCCGAGAGCCGCGCGAGCGCTTCGGTGACCAGGGCGCGCAGCCGGTCGGCGTGGGCCAGGCGCGCGGCGTCGCGCTCCAGCCGCTCGAGCTCACCGTCCTCGAGTCGTGCCTCGTCGAGCTCTCGCGCCGCCTGGCGCAAGTAGTCGGAGCGCTCGGCAAACCCGGCGAGCGAAACCTCGAGGCGCTCGAGGTCGGCACGTGCCTCTCGCCACGCCGCCAGCGCCTCACGATAGCGGTGACGATCCGGCTCGAGTCCCTGCAGCCGATCGAGGGTCAGCAGGGCAGCCTCGGGCTTCAGCAGGCTCTGATGCTCGTGCTGCCCGTGCAGGTCGGCCAGGATTTCTCCCAGGCGCTTGAGCGCCGCCAGGGTTACCGGCGACTGGTTGACGCTGGCCCGGCCACGGCCACCGGCCTGCACCTCGCGCCGGACGATCACGGTGGCGCCGTCGAATTCCAGATTCCATTCCGAGAGCAACTCGCCGGCCCGCGCCGCGGCTTCGCCGGTGAGCTGGAACTCGGCCTCCACCACCGCGACGGTCGCGCCGTCGCGCACGACGTCGGCATCGGCGCGCTCCCCGACCACCAGGCTGATGGCCTGGACCAGCAGCGACTTTCCGGCTCCGGTCTCTCCGGTGACGGCGTTGAGCCCCGGACCGAACGTGATCTCGCACCGCTCGACCACGGCCAGGTCGCGGATCACCAGGCGCTCGAGCATTAAATGCCTTCGCCTAATTCTGCATCAGGCGACGCCCAGCGGGGGCCGCGCTCCATCGCGGGGTCCCCATCAATGGCCCGGGCACCAGGACCCGCTAGCGGGTCCTGGTCCGTCGCGCGCCCCCGCTGGCCGTCGCCAAACGCTGACGCCGATTTGGGCAAGATCATTTAGAGACTCCGTCGCTGGCTGCCCTGCCAGCCCAGCTTGGACTGGAGCGCGCGCACGAAGGGACGAGCGGGGTTTTGGAACATGCGCACGTTGGTCCTTCCGAGCGTGACCACCACCTCGTCCCCCGCCTCGAGCGCCACGCGATCCTGGCCGTCCAGCAGCAGGATGGCCTGATCGAACGAGCCGATCACCTCGAGCTCCAGCGCCGCTCGAGGAGACAGCACCAAGGCCCGGCTCGCCAGCGTATGGGGACACACCGGCGTCACCACCAGTGCCTCGAGATCCGGCGCAAGCAAGGGCCCCCCCGCTGACAACGAATAGGCGGTCGAGCCCGCCGCGCTGGCCGCGATCACGCCGTCGGACACCAGGTGACCGAGATCGCTGCCCAACGCCCGCATCCGCAGGTGGAGCGCCGAATAGCCACCGCTGGTCTTGACCACGGCGTCGTTCACGGCCAGCGCCCGATGCCGCCGTCGGCCACGGCGGCGCACTTCTGCGACGATGAGCCTCCGCCGGGCGACCGGCCAGGCACCGTCCAGCGCCCGCTGCACGGCGCTTTCCAGCTCGGGCTGCTCGGCCGCGGTCAGGAACCCCAGTCCGCCCAGGTTGACGGGCAGGAGCGCCCCGGGCCGACCAGCCATGGCCCGCGCGGCTTGGAGTGCGGTCCCGTCGCCGCCCAGGGACACCATCAGCCGGCACCAAGCGGCGAGACGTGACAGCGCCACGCCGGACTCACCCATTTCGCGCGCCAGGGCCTCGTCGAGACGGACGTCGTGGCCCCGGCGACCGAGACGGCTGGCCAGCCGGGCCGCGGCGCGCCGCACCCCGGGGCGCCCGGTGTGGCCCAAAATCCCAACCCGACTCACCGGGCTCCTGCGCTCCCGGACGCCGGGGAAGGCGTGGCAGGCGCCGCCGGGCCCCGGGTCATGTGAACTGACGCTGGGAAGCCCGTGCCCAGTCTCGCGCCCTGCGGGCGATGCCGGCGGCATCCAGACCCACCATCTTCAGCAGCTCGTCGCGTTTGCCGTGGGTTACGAATCGTTCGGGCAGGGCGATGCGGAGCAGCGGGACCGACGACAGGCCGTGGCGGTCCAGACATTCGCTCACCGCGCTCCCGAAACCGCCCATCGGCACGTTCTCCTCGACCGTGATCAGGCGGCCCACCGACTGGGCCAGGCCGACGAAAGCGCGTTCGTCGAGCGGCGCGGCAAAGCGGGCGTTGACCACCGTGGCCGACAGACCGTCGGCCGCCAGCGTCTCGGCGGCCGCCAATGCCGGCAATGCCATCGTCCCGAGCGCGAGGATCGCCAGGTCCCCTCCCGCTCGAAGCTGCTCCGAGACCCCCATGGCCAGCAGACGCGGCTCGCGCTGCGGCAGGCTCTCCTCGGGTAGGTTGGCGCGGGGGTATCGCACTGCGACCGGGCCGCCGCGATGATGAACCGCGGTCCACAGCAGGTCGCGCAGTTCCTCTCCGTTCTTCGGCGCCATCACCACCATGCCGGGGATCATCCGCAGGTAGCCGACGTCGAAGGCGCCATGCTGGGGCGCCCCGTCCTCGCCGACCAATCCGGCGCGATCCACGCACAGCACGACGTGCAGATCTTGCACCGCTACGTCGTGGATGAGCTGATCGAACCCCCGTTGCAGGAACGTCGAGTAGATCGCGGTGAGCGGGATCAGGCCGGCCGCGGCGAGGCCGGCCGAGAAGGTGACGCCGTGCTCCTCGGCCATCCCGACGTCGAAGAAGCGCTGTGGGTACTGCTTGGCGAAACCCTTGAGGCCGGTGTTGTCGGTCATCGCGGCCGTCACCGCCACCACCTCGGGCATGCGCTCGGCGATCTCGATGGCGGTCTCGCCGAACACCTGGGTGTAGGTCTTCTTGGCGCTCTTGGAGGCCGTGCCGGTCTCGGGATCGAAGACCCCGACGCCGTGGAACGTCCCGGCGTCGCCCTCGGCCGGGCCGTATCCCCGGCCCTTTTGGGTCACCACGTGGAGCAGCACCGGACCCTCGAAACGTTTGAGGTCGGAGAGCGTTTCCTCGAGCACGTCGACGTTGTGGCCGTCGATGGGTCCGAAGTACTTGAGCCCCAGCTCTTCGAACAGCACCCCCGGCACCACCAGGTTCTGCAGCCCTTCCTTGATGCGCCGCGCCGCCAGCTGCGCCTGGCGACCGAGACGCGGCAGGCGTCCCAGCAGCTCGTAGACGTCGCGCTCCAGGGCACGGTAGACCCGGCTGGTGGTGAGCTTGGTGAGGTAGCGGGCGATCGCTCCGGTGTTGCGCGAGATGCTCCACTCGTTGTCGTTGAGAATCACGATCAGGCGGCGCCGGAGGTCACCGGCGTTGTTGAGACCCTCGAACGCCATGCCGCCGGTGAGCGCACCGTCGCCGATCACCGCGATCACATGGTGATCCTCGCCTTTGAGGTCTCGCGCCACGGCGAACCCCAGCGCCGCCGAGATCGAGGTGCTGCCGTGACAGGTGCCGAACGGATCGTGCTCGCTCTCGGCGCGCATCGGGTACCCGGCCACGCCGCCCAGCGAGCGCAGCGTATCGAACCGCTCGAAGCGGCCGGTGACCAGCTTGTGCGGGTAGGACTGGTGGCCGACGTCCCACAGGATCTTGTCGCGCGGCGAGTCGAAGACCCGGTGGAGCGCCAGCGTCAGCTCGACCACGCCGAGGTTGGGTGCCAGATGCCCCGCGCGGCGGGCCACCGTCTGGATGATGGTGTGTCGGATCTCGGCCGCCAGGAGGTGGAGCTGGTGACGAGGCAAGGCCTTCAGATCGGCGGGAGAATGGATGTGCTCGAGCAGGCTCATCGGATCCAGCTCCACAGCAGGGCGCTCGCGACCCCGAGCAGAGCACCCACGAAGACCTCGAGCGGAGTGTGACCGAGCAGCTCGATCAGTTTTTGGGTGCCGGCCTCGGGATGCTCGAAGTGCTCCTCGATCAGGCGGTTGAGGATCACGGCCTGGCGCCCGGCCGCGCGGCGCAGCCCGGCGGCATCATACATGACGATCAAGCTGAAATATAGCGTGACCCCGAACAGGGGGGAACGCATTCCCTCGCCTACGGCCACCATGGTGGAGAGCGCAGCCACCGAGGCGGCGTGCGAGCTGGGCATGCCCCCGGTCTCGACAAAGCGTCGGAGATTCCAGCGCCGGTTCAAGAAGTACTCGCGGAAGCCCTTGTAGGCCTGCACCAGGGCTCCCACGCCCAACGCCAGCCAGAATCCGTCCGTGGTCCGCCTCCTTTGCGTCTCAGTGTTTCCGCTCGGCCACCGCTTCGATGAGCTGCTTGAGGTGCCGGGCCCGCGGGCCGAACGACCGCACCCCTTCGAGGGCGTGCTGGATCCACTCCGCGGCATCCCGGCGCGCGCGGTCTTCCCCGACCGCCCGCGGATAGGTGGCCTTGCCGCGTTGCCGGTCGGTACCCGCCGGCTTCCCGAGACGACGCAGCGAGGACCCGCGGTTCAGCAGGTCGTCGTGGATCTGGAACGCCAGTCCAAGCTGCAAGCCGACCTGCCCCAGACGCAGCAGCTGATCGAGCGACGCCCCGCCCACCATGCCGCCCAGCTCCAGGGCGGCGCCGATCAGCCCCGCGGTCTTGCGCAGGTGGATGTCCTGAACCTCGATGGCAGCCGGATTTCGACCCTCCGCCTCGAGGTCGAGCGCCTGGCCCCCGACCAGGAGGTAGCTGCCGCTCGCGAATGCCAGGGCCCGCATCGCCTCGACCACCCGGTGCGCCGGAACGTTGCGCTGCTCGAGGCGCCCGAGCTCCTGGAAGGCCAGCGCCAGCAAGGCGTCCCCGGCCAGGACGCCGAGCGCCTCGCCGTACTTCTTGTGCGTGGTGAGGCGCCCGCGCCGATAATCGTCGTCGTCCATCGCCGGCAGGTCGTCGTGGATCAACGAGAAGGCGTGCACGCACTCGACCGCCGCGGCGGCCGGCATCGCGCGCTGCCAGCGCCCGCCCACGGCTTCGCACGCCGTCAGCGTCAGCAGCGGGCGCAAGCGCTTGCCCGGGGAAAGCGCACCGTGGCGCATCGCCGCGTGCAGACTGCGGGGCATGTGGTCAGGGCCGGGCAGGGCGCGCGAGAAGTAGCGCTCGAAGGCGTGCAGGCGGGTGGCAAGGGGCCCCGTGACCCACGCCGAGCGTGCTCGGATCGGCCTTCCGGTGGCAACCCGGCTCAAAACGGCAGCTCGCCCTCCCCGCCCTTCTCGGCGGACTTGACGTCGAGCTCGAAGGGCCGCGTGGCGGGCGGCTCCCCGGGCTCCTCGACCAGCCGCTCGATGCGCTTCTCGGCCTCGTCCAACGTCTGGCTGAGACGGCGCGAAAGGCGCACGCCCTCCTCGTACCGAGCCAACGACTCCTCGAGCGACAACTCTCCGCCCTCCAGCTCGCCGACGATCGTCTCGAGGCGCTCGAGTGCCTGCTCGAAGCTGAGGACCGCATCGGCCGGTGCCTCTGGTGGTGCAGCCGTCGAGTTCTTCCTAGGTGTCATGCTCCTCCCCCGGCCGCACCGCCTCGACGCGAGCGTCGGCCTCGCCGCGCGCGAACTCCACCGTGATCGACTCTCCCAACCGCAGTCCGATCGCGGTTCGCAGCAGCCTACCGTCGGGCGAGCGCACAAGGCAATAACCTCGTTCGAGGACGCGCCGCGGCGAGAGGGCGCGCAGGCGGTCCTCGCCGGCGACGAGACGCGCGCGCCAGGCCGCGAGCCGGTCGGCGAGCCGCGCGCTCATGGCGAGCCGGAGCTGGCGCACGTGGTCGCGGTGCGCCTGCAACGCGCGCGGCCACCCGCGAAGGCCGTAGCGGTCTCGCGCCGCCGCCAGGCGGCCGCGTGCCCGTTCCAG
>DASXTP010000064.1:0-3382 GCA_036505355.1 Candidatus Eiseniibacteriota bacterium
GCCGGTCGCGGTCGGTCCGTTCAGCGGTCCCCGGCACTTGCGCCGGTCGAAGCTCGCCAGGTGGCCGCTCGCCATCGCCGCCCAGTACACGCCATTGCGGTCTACGTCCCCGCCCCGCGGCGAGAACCCTTCGACCGGCTCCCCGCGCGCGTTCAACGGCGGCTCGTACACCTCGGCCAGGGCCGTCTGCGGCGGATTCGATCCGGGACTGAGCCGCACGATCGCGCCGGGGTACCCCAGTGACGTTCCCCACACCGAGCCGTCGGGTGCCGGCGCCACGGCGTAGAACCCGGCGGCGATCCGCTTGTCCTTGGTGGGATCGACCGGCTGATCGGGCTCGACGTACTCATCCCGCTTGCCGTTGCCGTTGGTGTCGAGGATGAACGGCGCCCACCCCTGCGACTTCTCCTCGTCGCCCGTCTCCTCGAACATCTTGCGGTTCAGCCAGCCGACCACCCCCGGGCCCGTGACCCCGGCACTGGTCCAGAGGGTGTTGCTGGCGTCCTCGGCGAAGATCAGGTGGTGGGTGGGAAAGCACGTGCTGATGAGCGTGAACTTGCCCGTGGCCGGATCGTACATCGAGAGATGACGGTTCGCCGCCTCGAGCGGAAACACCTTCGCCGACGAATGGTTCGAGCCCTTCTTGCAGAAATCCGGATTGGCGGGCGGACGAACACGGACGGTGAACCAGGGCCGTCCCTTTTCATCCATCATCGGGTTGTGGTTGCTCGTCTGGCTGTCCCAGATGGCCTCCGCTCCCCAGTACGGAGACGGCGCCATCGGGGCCGCCTTCGAGGACGGCGTGTTCGGGTCGCGGACCGGATGCTTCACTTCGCTCGCCGCATTCCGCCCGGGGTCGAGGATCGGCACGTAATCCGTGCTCTCCTCCGGCGACCCATAAAACTTGCCGTTGGCGTTGATCCTGGGGTTGCGCCGATCGGTCCCGATCAGATCGTGGAGATAGGCGGTGCGGCGGCTCCAGTCCCAGAGCGTGAGGACGACGTTGCGCTCCACCCCTTGCGGCCGCGCCGGCTTGTCGAACGGCAGCTCGCCCGCCGCGATCCGGTCCGTCCAGTCCGCGAACAGCTCGATCGCCCGCTTGGAGTCGAGCCGGCCGAGGACGTTGACCATCTGGGTCATGGCCTGTCCCGCAACGATGCGCCGCGTCCAGGCCTCGACGCCGGAATTGAAGTGGCCGAGCTCCTTCGGGATGGTACGCGTCCCCTTGGTGCCCAGGGCGTGACACGACATGCAGCCGGTGGTCTTCACGGTATTGAGCCACGCCGCCTGGCTCGGCAGCGTTTCCGGCATGCCGTTCCCGTTGGGCCCGGTGCCCGGGAACAAGCTCTTGTCCGGAATCTTGAGCATGGAGTACCAGTAGATGGCCGGATAATATTCGGCCGCCGCAGCCGGGCTGGGCGCCACCACCGCCTTCAGGTTGACGACCTTCCCGGTCGCCGTTCGCACCTTCGAGGAGTCGACCAACCCGTAGCCGCGCACCCACACCCGGTAGTTCCCTTTCGGGAGATCGGGGATGAGGTAGCGTCCGCGGTCGTCGGTGACCACGATCTTGGCGAACTTCGTGGGCAGATCCGTCGTCTCCGCGATCACCCACACGCCGGCCTCGGGCCCGTTCGCGCTCGTGACCACGCCACCGAGGTCGCCCGGGCCGACGCGGATCGCCGGGTCAGGGGTGGGCTGGGCACTCGACTGGATCCCCGAAGCGGCCAGGAGCACGGCGATGCCGACCGCCACCATGCCGACGTACACGCCTGCTGTCCTCATGTCCGGCTCCTCCCCTCCATTCCCGATTCCACAGGAAAGGTGGTTGCGCGAGCGAGAGCGTACCTCGACAATGCGGCAAAAGGAATACGCCGGGATGAAGCGCTACGATGTCGCCGTCATCGGCCTCGGGATCGTGGGGGCGTCCGCGGTCCATGCCCTCACGCGCGCCGGCGCGCGCGTGGTGGGGTTCGAGGCGCGTGCCCCCGGCGCGGGGACGAGCGGAAGCTCGTTTGCGTGGGTGAACGCGGTCCGCAAGGAGCCCGAGGTCTATCACCGGCTCAACGCCGACGGCATGGCCGCGCACCGGCAGCTGGCGTGCGAGCTCGGCGGCGATGCCGGATATCACGAGACTGGCTCGCTGGAATGGGCCGAGGACGGCGACGGGGAGGGCGAGCTCCGCGCGCGGGTCGAGCGGCTCGCGGGTCGGGGCTACCAGGCGGAGTGGATCAGCGTCGACCGCGCCCGTCGCCTGGAGCCGGGGCTGATCGTTCCCGCGCACGTCCGGGAGGTCGCCTTCTATGCCGGCGACGGCTGGCTCGACGCGCCGCGGCTGATCGGGCGCCTGCTCGCAGCCGCAGCGGCGCGGGGCGCGGAGATCCGTGAGGCGAGGCCCGTGAAGTCCGTCCGCCTGCGCGGCGATCGCGCCGAGTCGGTGATCGGCGACGACGGAGAGACCGTCGCCGAGTCGGTCCTTGTCTGCGTGGGACCGGCGACGCAGAGTTTCCTGGAGCCGCTCGGTGCCACCGTTCCCCTCGGCCGCGTTCCCGGCCTCCTCGCGGTGACATCGCTGCCCGGGGAACCGCTCGGTCGCGTCGTGCACGCCCCTGGAATCCACCTCCGTCCCGACGTGAACGGCGGGCTGCTGCTGGGCGCGGCCGACGTCGATGGGCTCGTGACGGACCGCAGCACACCCGCGGCCGTGGCCTCGAGCGCTCGCCTTCTGCTCGAGCGCGCCCACCGGGTCTTCCCGCCGGCGCGCGGCGTCCGGCTCGTGGACAGCCGCGTGGGCGTGCGACCGATGCCGGCCGATGGTCAGACGATCGCCGGACGAATCCCCGGGCTCAGCAATGCGTGGGTTCTGGCCACGCACAGCGGAGTCACCCTCGGGCCGCTGCTCGGGCGCCTGATCGCGGCTGAGATCGTCGGCGGCACGCCGAGCCTCGCGCTGGGCCCATTCCGTCCGGAGCGATTCACGGCGTCCGGCGCTGGAGCTGCGAGATGAGCGGGGCCGAGGTCGGGATCCGCCACAACCCGATCTTCAACGACAACCGCGTGAAGCTGGGCGTGATGGCCTTCAACTGCAGCCACGGCTCGACGGTCACGCGCGTCCCCGAAGCCTGGCCGATGACATGGGAGGGCAACGTCGCCCTGGCGCAGATGGCCGACGCCGCCGGCTTCGAGGCCCTGCTGCCCGTGGGCCGCTGGAAGGGCTACGGCGGTCCCAGCAACTTCAACAACCGCACGTTCGAGACATTCACCTGGGCGGCCGGCATCGGCGCCCTCACGCGCCACGCCGCCATCCTCTCCACCGCGCACGCTCCCCTGGTCCACCCGGTCACCGCGGCCAAGCAGGCCGCGACCGTCGACCACATCACCG
>DASXTP010000065.1:0-7453 GCA_036505355.1 Candidatus Eiseniibacteriota bacterium
GCCGTATCGCCCAGCTGGATCCGGTAGAAGCAATTGCCTGTGGAGGAGCCCCGCCCCGCGCGTAGCTCCCACGGTCGTCTAGTCAAATCCTCAGTGCGCGACTCACCAAGGGAAAATAGCGCGCGACACGCTAGAACGCTACGCTGATAACATGGCGGGGCCTACGACGCCTCATAAGCGGGGCCTACGACGCCGCATAAGCTGGGGTGGATGACGGGGATCGAACCCGCGACCCCTGGAGCCACAGTCCAGTGCTCTACCAGCTGAGCTACATCCACCACCACCGGGCCTGAAAGCCACTCCAGGGCCCGCTCAGGAAGCACCAAACAGGTGCGTCCCGAGCGGGCGTTCCTTGAGTGGCGCGCCTGGAGGGAATCGAACCCCCGACCGACGGATTAGAAATCCGTTGCTCTATCCTTCTGAGCTACAGGCGCAGGGTTGATTCCGGCGCGCGCCACGCGCACGGCCGGCCACAAGTCGGGGCGAGAGGATTTGAACCTCCGACACCCTGCTCCCAAAGCAGGTGCGCTACCGGGCTGCGCCACGCCCCGGTCGATCGGCTAATTTCGGACGCGCGAGCATAGTCGCGGCCCCGGGGGTCGTCAAACGCGGTTCGGCGCGCGAGGGATTGGACCCCGCCGGCCGCGCATCACGAGCGCCCGCGCATCACGAGCGCCCGCGGAAGGCCAGATGTTGCACGCCACCTCTCCGGCTTCTATGCTGGCCGCATCAGGGCCCCCGCGACGGGGACCCCATCCGAAGCGAAAGGAGTCGACGATGAGCGGCGTGAACAAGGTCATCCTGATCGGCAACCTCGGCGCCAACCCCGAGCTGCGCTACACGCAGGGGCAGCAGGCGGTGGCGAATCTGCGGCTGGCCACCACCGAGCGGTGGACCGACAAGAGCGGCCAGAAGCAGGAAGCCACCGAGTGGCACCGAGTGGTGGTGTGGGGCCGCCAGGCCGAGATCGCGGGCCAGTACCTCTCCAAGGGCCGCCAGATCTACGTCGAGGGCAGCATCCGCACCCGGCAGTGGCAGGACCAGCAGGGCCAGAAGCGCTACACCACCGAGATCGTGGCCCGAAACATCCAGATGCTGGGTGGACGAGGCGAGCGCTCGCCCGAGGAAATGGGGGCCGGAGCGCCGGCGGATGCCGCGACGGTGCCGCCCGACGACCCGATCCGCGACGACTTCGGAAGCGGGCCGGACGACGACATCCCCTTCTAGACGACATCCCCTTCTAAAGGAGGAGTGGGAAGTCGCGGGAGGGTAGGCGGCCCGGGGGATGGTGTGCCGCCACGTGAACAGCGGCGCGAACCGACGTGGGCCTTTCCCGCGTCGAGAGGTGTCGCTCAAGACGCTTGGACCGGAACTCCGCTGTGGGCATCTCAAGGGCTCGTCGTTAGGCATAGGGGGGCGATAGGTCTCGACGGGGGTCGAGAGCCAGGCAGTGCAGGCCGGGGACCCGTGGCCCCGTCAACAAAGCGGGAAATTCACAACTGCCGATACGCAGTTGGCTCTCGCCGCTTAATTAGCGGCGACGGTCGCGCTGGCCCCGCCTGTGGGGCTGGACGCGAGCGTCAGACAAACGCAGGCTGGTCCGAAGCTACGCCCGGAGGCGGAGGACGAGATCTCACCGGGCTGGCGTGCCGCTGATCCCGCCGGTCGGAGCGGGGGCGCGCGAGATGTAAACGGCCGGACAAGCCTGTAGGACTTCCTGGGGACCGGCTTTCGGACGCGGGTTCGATTCCCGCCGCCTCCACCATTTCCCCCGCGCTTTCCGGTTCGCCTTTTCTTCTTGCAGGCCCCCGGTCCCCTGACTACCCTCGCGCGTTCCGTGAACGCTGGCCTACCCGCTCTCGCAGGCCGCCTGGAGGAGATCCGGGGGCGCATCGCCCGGGCGGCCGCGCGATCCGGACCGGACCCGGGCCGGGTGGTGCTGGTCGGTGTGGCCAAGCGCGTGCCGGCCGCAGTGGTTCGAGAGGCGGTGGCGTTGGGGCTCGAGGACCTGGGCGAGAACCAGGTCCAGGAGGCCGAGGGGAAGATCGCGGCGGTGGGCCGACGGGCGGCACGGTGGCACATGGTCGGCCACCTGCAGCGCAACAAGGTGGGCCGCGCCGTGGATCTGTTCGATCGGATCCACAGCGTGGACCGCCTGGAACTCGCCGCGGCGCTGTCGAGCCGGGCGGCCGGGCGGATGCTGCCGGTGCTGGTCGAGGTGAACGTAGGCGGCGAGTCCACCAAGTTCGGGGTGGCACCCGAGCGGCTCGAAGCACTGCTCGAGGCCGTGGGGGAGCTGCCCGGGCTCAGGCTCGACGGGCTGATGACGGTGGGACCGCAGGTGGCGCGGCCCGAGGACGCGCGACGCGGATTCGCCGAGCTGCGCGCGCTCCGCGATCGGGCCCGCAGCCGATTGGGGCTCGGTCTCCCCGAGCTGTCGATGGGGATGAGCGCCGATTACGAGGTCGCGGTGGAAGAGGGGGCGACGTTGGTGCGGGTCGGGACCGCCCTGTTCGGGGCGCGCGCCTAGAGCGGAAAGGAGGCCGCGTGTTCGTGTTCGGCAACCTGTTGCATGCCATCGCCACGGTGCTCGACGTGGTGCTGCAGACGCTGCTGATCGTCATCCTCGTCAACGCGATCTTGTCGTGGGTGCGACCCGATCCAAGCAACCCGATCGTGATGTTCTTGGATCGGGTCTCGGACCTGGTGTGCAATCCGATCCGGAGGTTGTTCCCGACCACGATCTCGAACATCGACTTCGCGCCCTTCATCGCCATGCTGGCGATCTGGTTCCTCAAGCTGTTCGTGGTCAGCAGTCTCAACGACGTGGCGATCCGGATGGGGTGACGACGATGCTCCCGGTGCGCGTCCAGCCGGGCGCGCGGAAGGAAGGCCTGGTGGGCTTCACCGACGATGGCGCGCTGCGGCTCAAGGTTGCGGCACCCCCCGAGGGTGGGCGGGCGAACCAGGCCGTGGTGGAGCTGCTGGCGGGGCTGCTCAAGGTGAAGCGCCGGCAGGTGGTGGTGGTGCGCGGGATGACCTCCCGCAGCAAATGGGTCCGGGTGGACGGCCTGGACGAGCCGACCGTGAACCATCGGTTGGCGGCGGCGCTCAGCGCCGCGAAAGGTCGAAATGGCCAGTGAGCTGTTGACTCAACTCGGCGAGGCAGCCGAGTCGATCCGTCGGCGCACCACGCTGCGCCCGGAGGTCGGGATCGTTCTCGGCACCGGCCTCGGCGACTTCGCCGGCGCGATCCAGGCCGATGCCATGGTGCGCTACCAGGACATCCCGCACTTTCCGGTATCGACGGTCGAGAGCCACGCCGGGGAGCTGCACCTAGGTGGGCTGGCGGGGCGGCCGGTGGCGGTCCTCAAGGGCCGCGCCCATTACTACGAAGGCTACTCGATGCGTCAGGTCGCGTTTCCGGTGCGGCTGTTGCGCGAGCTGGGCTGCGGCACGCTGATCCTGACCAACGCCTGCGGCGCGATGAACCCCGACATGCCCCCGGGCTCGCTGGTGGTCACCACCGACCACATCAACTTGATGGGCGACAGCCCCCTGATCGGCGAGAACGACGATCGGCTGGGGCCACGCTTCCCGGACATGAGCGAGCCCTACTCGCGCCCGCTCTTAGGGCTGGCCGAACGGGTGGCGCTCGAGCTCAAGATCCCGCTGCAGCGGGCGGTGTACGTGGCGGTCCCCGGTCCCAATCTCGAGACCGCCGCGGAGTATCGCTTTTTCCGATGGATCGGCGCCGACGTGGTGGGCATGGGTCTGGCACCCGAGACCATCGCCGCGGTGCACGGCGGGCAGCGCGTGCTCGCGCTCAACGTCGTCACCGATGCTTGTCTGCCCGACCATCTTCATCCGGTCGAGATCGCCGAAGTCCTGGCGGTGGCCGGGCGCACGGCGCCCAGCCTGGTCCGTCTGGTCACCGAGGTCGTCCGCCGGCTCGACGAAGCACGACAGATACGGCCCCAACCGGCCGAAAACGAGTAGCATTGGAGGGAACGATGGCCACCCAGCGAAAGTCCGGCGCCCGCCGGCCCAAGCTCCCCAAGGCGGCACCCAAGAGCGCCGCAAAGGCCCCAACGCGGCGTGCGGGAGCCAAGCCGAGCGCGCTCAAGGCGCGGGCCGACAAGGCGCGCCCGGGCACCGTCCGGGCGGCATCCCGGGCAGTCGCTGGGCCGACCGGCAAGACGGCCGGCGCACCGAAGCCGTCGCTGACGGCCGCGCCGCGGAAGGCCAAGAGTTCGCCCGCGGCCAAGCCGGTGGCCCCGGTGCGGCCCCTGGGGACGCTCCCGCCCGAGGCGGTCGCGCGTGCCAATCAGCGCTCGGCGGGCAAGCCCATGCCGGTGCCGCCGGTCGGCCGTGCGGCACGGAAGCCGATGCGCGAAGCCGCCCCGGCGGGCGGTCCCGGCGTGACCGCGCAGGACTACAAGGATTTCGAGCGCCAGCTCCTCACCGAGCGGGAGAAGATCTTGAAGGAGATGGGACACCTCGAGAGCACGGTGCTCAAAGTCAACCCTCGCGACAGCGCCGGCGACCTTTCGGGGTACTCGTTCCACATGGCGGACGTCGGCACCGACGCGATGGAGCGCGAGAAGGCGTTCCTCTTCGCCTCGACCGAGGGCCGCCTGCTGATGGAGATTGACGAGGCCCTGCGCCGCGTCTATCGCGGCGAATATGGCGTGTGCGAGAACTGCTCGCAGCCCATCTCCCGAGCCCGGCTCGAGGCCATGCCCTATGCGAGGCTGTGCATGCCCTGCAAGGAGAAGGAGGAGCGGGAGAGCCGGGGCGCTCTGTGAAGTGGACATGGATCCGCTTCACGATGATCGGCGCCGCGATCGTGGCGCTCGACCTGTGGACCAAGGACTGGGCGACGCAGGCCCTGGTCTACCATCGGCCGATCGAGGTGCTGGGGCCGTTCGTGCGGCTGACCTACACGCGCAACTCGGGCGTGGCGTTTGGTCTCGGCGCCGGGGTGCCGCTTCCCTACTACCTGTTCTCGATCGCCGCGGTGGCGGTGATCCTCTACCTGTTCGTGCGCCAGCGGGTCACCGGACGGACGCGCCAGATCGCGCTGACCTTGATCATGGCCGGCGCGGTCGGCAACCTGGTGGACCGGTTGCGGTTGGGCGAGGTGGTGGATTTCATCGAAATCGGCTATGGGCACTGGCACTGGCCGGTGTTCAACGTGGCCGACTCCGCGGTGTCGGTGGGCGTGGCGCTGTTCGCGCTCACCTGGCCCCGCCGCCCGGAGCCCGTCGGACCTTCCTCGGCGAGGGCAGACGGCCCTGATGCGGACGCTGGACCTCTCCGTCCCGGCGCAGAGCGCGGGGGAGCGGCTCGATCGCTTCCTGGCCGGGGCGCAGACGAGCCTGTCGCGTAGCGGCCTCCAGGCGCTGATCCGTGCCGGTCGGGTCCGAGTCAACGGCCACGCCGCCCGCTCCTCGCTGCGCGTGAGGGGCGGGGACCGGGTCCAGGTCGAGCTGCCGCCGCCGCGCTCGCTGGCGCTCGAGCCCGAGGACCTGCCGCTCACCCTGACGTACCAGGACCCGGATCTGCTGGTGGTCGACAAGCCGGCCGGGCAGGTCGTCCACCCGGGTGCCGGGCGCCCGCACGGCACCCTGGTGCACGCCCTGCTCCATCGCTTCCCGGAGCTCGCCCAGGTGGGGGGTGAGGGCCGACCCGGAATCGTGCACCGGCTCGACCGCGAGACCTCGGGGCTGCTGGTCGTGGCGCGCACGCCGCGTGCCTACTTAGGGCTGGTCGAAGCGCTGCGAGCCCGCACGATCCACCGGGGCTACGACGCCCTGGTATGGGGACAGCCGCCTCGCGAGCGAGGCACGCTCGAGACCCTGCTCGGCCGCGATCCGCGCCGGCGCCAGCGCATGTCGGTGCTGCCGCGCGGCGGCCGGCCGGCTCGCACCCATTGGCGGGTGATCGAGCGTTTCGGCCTGGCGAGCCGCCTGGCGGTCCGTCTCGACACCGGACGTACCCACCAGATCCGAGTGCACATGGCCCATCTCGGCCATCCGGTGGTCGCCGACGCGGTCTATGGCGGGCGCGGCAAAAAGCTGTTGAGCATGCCGGAGCCTGGGCGTAGCCTCGCGATCGATCTGTTGAAATGCCTGCCGCGACAAGCGCTACACGCGTCGGAGCTCAGGTTGTCGCATCCGGTAACCGGGAGGCCGCTGGCCTTCGCGTCACCCTGGCCGCAAGACTTCATGGACGCACTCGAGCTCCTGCGCAAGCGGGGCGCCCGAGGCCGTCAGTGAGCGCGATGATGCCGGAACCCGAGCGTTCCACCGAGGTCATCAGCCTGCGGATGCCGAGCCGGCTGGAGCTGCTCAGCGTGCTCGATCGGATCGCCGATTCGGTGTGTGAGCGGCTGCAGTTCGACGAGGACACGCGGTCCCAGGTGAGCATGTCGGTGGTCGAGGCGGGGACCAACGCCATCCAGCACGGGCACGGCCGCGACGCTTCCAAGGTCGTCGATGTCGAGTTCCGCCTCCACGCCGACTCGCTCGAGGTTTTCGTGCACGACTTCGGGCACGGCTTCGATCTCGAGGCCCTGAACGGCGACGTCACCTCGCCCGAGCATCTCCTCGATGCCCGCGGCCGCGGGATCTTCATCATGAAGTCCTGCATGGACCGCGTCGAGTTCAGCTTCTCCGACAGCGGCACCCTGGTCCGTCTGGTCAAGAACCGACCCGGCAAGGCCGAAAACGCCTGACGGGGGTTCCCGTGCGCATCCTTGCGGTGGATTGGGGCGAGCGCCGCATTGGCCTCGCGGTGAGCGATCCGGGCGGCGTCATCGCGACCGGGCTGCCGACGTTGATCGTGCGCAGCCGGGCTCAGGCGGTGGCGGGCGTGGTCGAGGCCGCGGCCGAGCTTGAGGTCGAGCGCATCGTGGTCGGGCTGCCGCTGCTGCTGTCGGGCCAGCCGGGCCAGGCCGCGGAGTCGGCGCTGGCCTTCGCCCAGGCCGTCGCCGACGGGACCGGCTTGCCGGTGGAGACCTACGACGAGCGGCTGACGACCGCCCTCGCCCAACGGCGGCTCCACGAGACCGGGGTACGCGCCGGATCGGCCAAGTCCCGTCTGGACCAGGGCGCGGCGGTGGCGCTGCTCGAGTCGTACCTGCGGCGCATCGCGGGACGATGACGCGTCGCCGCACGTTTCGCCCGAGCCGCTGGGCGCTGCTGTTGCTGCTCAGCGCCGGTCTGGCGGTGGCGGCGGACCTGTTCCTGCCGGCCGGGTTGTTTCCGTCCGCGGAGCGCCGCGTCATCCTGGTGCAGCGCGGCGAATCGCTCCGCCAGGTCGCCGAGGAGCTGCAGCGCGTCGGCCTGCTGCGCGGGACCCTCGGCTTCCACGTCCTGGCGCGGGCCATGCGTCTCGATCGCAGCATCAAGGCGGGGCAATACGCTTTCCGCCTCGGCACCACCGTGCC
>DASXTP010000066.1:0-1838 GCA_036505355.1 Candidatus Eiseniibacteriota bacterium
AGCGCCGACAGCGCTCGGTCGGCAAGGGCAGCGAATATCATCTGACTCCCGCCGGGGATGAGCTCGGGCCTGTTTTCGCTCAGTTGGGCGTCTGGAGTGAGCGCTGGCTGAGGCGCCCGATCTTCGAGGAGACACCAGATACCGGGTTGCTCATGTGGTGGGTGCGAACCACCGTCAAGACCGACGAGCTGCCCCCAGGCCGCACCGTGATCCATTTCCGCTTCCGCGGGGCCCCCGAGAAGCTGCGCAACTTCTGGCTCGTGCTTCCCGAGGCGGATCTGTGTCTGAGCGACCCCGGGTTCGGCGTCGACATCAGCGTCAGCAGCGATCCGAAGACGATGACCGCTGTGTGGATGGGCGACCTGGGCCTGGCCGCGGCGCTCAGCAGCCGCGCCATCGAGCTCGAAGGCCGTCGGCAACTCGAACGCTCTTTCCCGAAGTGGTTCGGACTGCACCCGTTGTTCGCCCCCGTCGACCATCCCACCAGCCGGCCGAGAATCAGCGCTTAGCGGGCGAGCCGGGAGTTCCTCCGTGGGCGCTGGTGGTTTCGAACCACCGACCTCCGCCTTGTCAGGGCGTTCTCGTTCGTCCACGCAGTCTTCCTGGTGATGCGCAGTGGTCCCGAGCTGGGCGTTGCGCGCACCCCAGAGGTTCAGGAGAGGTCCCGGTCCTCCATCTCCCAAGCGTGGTCGAGCATGTGCCAGGCGCAGCGGCGGATCAGGAATTGGACCGTCCACCACGACCCCGCCGCGGCCCCGCGGGCGTTGGTCTCGCGAATGCCCGCGCAGACCGCGTCGCGATGGGCGCGCAGCTCGTCGGGGTCCCGCCAGGCGTCGGGCGAAGAGCGCACGCCCACCTTCTTCGCATTCTCTACGATCTCGGTGCCGTTGACGTGGCGGACGATCTCGTCTCGCTCCCGTCCCCCACCGCGCGGACCTTTCCGCAGCTCAGGCGAGACGCGCGCAGCGACGTCATCGAAGTACGTCCAGGAGGCCCGGAGCAGGGCGATCTTTCGTTCGCACTCGGCCTCGGTCATCTGATCCTGCTCAGGCCCGGCCGTCCGGCCCGAGAGGCCGTAGTAGTCGGTCATGCCGATGCCTTCGACCCGCTCGACCACGGCCAGCTCGCCCGCCGCGCCGAATTCGTCGGAGAGTCCGGCCAGCGCCGCCACCTTCGCGTAGCGGGGTCGGTAGGACTCCAGCACCTGGAGCGCCGCTTCCTCGGTCTTCCCGCTCCGGTCCCAGCCGGACCAGTCGAACGCGCACGCGACCGTCCGTTTCTTCTTGCCCCGCTCGACCATCACGCGGATCGAGTTGCCCATCGACGCGATCTTAGGCCGGATCCGAGCTTTGGCGGAATCGTAACGCGGCCGCTGTCCGACGAGACCCTGGCCGAGGACTGGGCGAGGACAGGGATGTCGAGGGTCGTCCGGACGATCCCGTGCCGGGGCTGGGAGAGGTAGACGAGCGCGGACGCGATCCGGGCGCTTAGGGCTAGCGCGCCACGCGGTAGCGGAGGTAGACGACTTTCGAGCTGAAGGTGCGGGTCTCGACGAGTTCGAGATCTACCCGGCGCTCGCGCCGGGGAAAGAACGGAATGCCACCGCCAACCAGCACCGGGTAGACCATGAGCCGGTACTCGTCGATCAGACCCAACGCGGACGCCTCGGCGGCGAGCGTCGCGCCCCCGATCGCGACGTCGCCCTCCCCCGGCTCGGCTCGCAACCGCTCGATCTCCTCCGCCAGGCCGCCGGAGGCCAGGCGGGCATTGCCCTGCACCGCCGACAGCGTGGTGGAGAACACCACCTTTGGGAGCGGCTTCCAGAGCGCGGCCCACTC
>DASXTP010000067.1:0-51147 GCA_036505355.1 Candidatus Eiseniibacteriota bacterium
CGTCGGCGGGTCAGAGAGCGGAGCCAAGGACGGCGTAGCGACCGGGCCCCGCGGAACGCGCCAGGCGTCTCCTAACCGACCCTAGGGGGTGACGCGGTCGGGGTCTCCGTCCTTCACCAAGTCGATGCGCGCTCGCTCGAAGTAGCTCTGCACGCCGTCCGCGAGCTGGCGCGCCATCTTCTTCTGGAACTCCCGGCTGTTCAACAGCCGGACCTCCGTGGGGTTGTTGATGAATGCCGTCTCCACCAGCACCGATGGGAACTCCACGGACTTGAGCACCACGAAGCCCGCCTGTTTGACTCCCCGCGATTCGAGCCGTCGGTCGGCCGCCAGGTGGTCCAGGAGCATCTCGGCGAGAAGCTGGCTTTGTTGCAGCGCCGAGGTCCGCTTGACGTCGTAGAGGATGTTGACCAGGTTGTCCTCGGCCTGGGCCGGGACGCCCCCGACCAGGTCGGCCGCGTTTTCGCGGTCGGCCAGGTCGGCATCGGCCTGGTCGCCGGCCCCACGCAGCGAGAGGAAATAGACCTCGGTACCGCTCCCCCGGCCGCGGCGGCGCGACGAGTTCGCGTGAACGCTGATGAAGATATCGGCCCTCATCTTCTCGGCGATGTGGTAGCGCTCTCGGAGCGGGATGAAGTAGTCGCCCTCGCGGGTCAGGAACGCCCGGATCCCCTGGATCCGGTTGAGCTCCTCGACCAGGGCTCGTGCGACCGCCAGCGTCACGTTTTTCTCGAGCACCCCGCGCGGGCCGCGAGCGCCGCGATCTTCGCCGCCGTGCCCAGCGTCCACCGCGACGACTCGGATGCGGTCCCGCTTCTTTCGCGCCGCGATGCCTTCCAGCCGACGCGCCTCGGCGGCCGCCGCCCCGGGTCGGACGACCTCGATCGCCAGACGATACGCCTCTCCTGGCTGCACCGTGAGGCCGAAGACCCGAAAGCGTGACGAGTCGGAGAACCAAATGTGAAAGCGGGCTCCGTCGACCCCGGTGATCAGGACCAGCGAATCCACCACCCCGTCGC
Organism: Candidatus Eiseniibacteriota bacterium; assembly: GCA_036505355.1. GTDB lineage: Bacteria > Eisenbacteria > RBG-16-71-46 > RBG-16-71-46 > RBG-16-71-46 > WS-8. The sequence continues at coordinate 1,020 of DASXTP010000067.1, forward strand.
GAACCGGCAGGACGTCGGGTACGCCCGCGGCCCGCGCCACCGGCTCGCCCGGCACGGTCACGATCACGTGCCGCGACACGCCTGAGTCCGGCGCGACGTGGGCGACGGCGCGGCTGAACTCGATCAGGATGCGTGTTCCGGTCGGCGAGGGCCAGGAGCGGACGGCGGTGACCGAGACCGGGGCCAGCTGGCTCTGGGCCGCCGGTGGGCCGGGCCTTCCGATCAGCATCACGGTCGCCAGCGGCACGATGAGACGTCGCATAGGGCTCGGCACCTTCCCTGGTCGGTGGGAGGCGGCGGTTCGCCGCCTCCCTTCGTGCCTTCCCGCGCCCTCTATTCGGAGAGACGCAACGGCACGAACTGGGTGTTCCTCCCGCTGTGGACCAGCAGCACGGCGGGTTTGCCGCGGGTCTTTGCTTGCTTGAGCAGCCGCGTGAACGCGGCCGCGTCGCTCGCCGGTCTGGCGTTCACCTCTTCGATCACCAGGTTCGGCTGCAGGCCGGCGTCGTCGGCCGCGCTGCCTTCCTCGACGTCGGTGACCATGACCCCGTTGGCAACCCGGGCTTCGGCCTTCTCCTCGGGCGTGAGGTCGCGGACCGAGAGACCGCCCAGGCCCTCCGACCGCTCCGGCACCGGCTGCTCATCGCGGCGACCACCGGCTGCTATGGTGCGGTCACCGAGCGTCACGGTGAAGTTCATGCGCTTGCCCTCGCGGAGCACCACGATCGGCACGCGTTTCCCGACTGGGGTATCGGCGACCCTGAGCCGGAACTTTTGCAGGTCGGTGACCGGCTGACCGTCGAACTCGACGATGACGTCGTTTCGCTTCAGGCCTGCGCGGGCGGCCGGCTGGTTCTCGACCACGCTCGCGACCACCACGCCCCGGTTCGTGTCGAGGCCGAAGCCCTCGGCGATCTCGGGGGTGAGCTCGCCCAGCGTCACGCCGAGCCACGCGCGCGTCACCTCGCCGTGCGCCACGAGCTGCTCGGCGACGTGTTTGGCGAGATTGATCGGGATCGCGAAGCCGATGCCTTGCCCGCTCGGATTGATCGCGGTGTTGATCCCGATCGCCTCGCCCCGGATGTTGCACAACGGTCCCCCGGAGTTGCCGAAGTTGATCGAGGCGTCGGTTTGGATGAAGTCCTGGTATTCGGGCGTGCCCCCGAAGATGTTGAGCGACGACCGGCCCTGGGCGCTGACGATGCCCACCGTCACCGAGCCCTTGAGCTGGCCGAGCGGATTGCCGATCGCGATCGCCCAGTCGCCGACCCGGATCCGATCCGAATCCCCCAGCGGAACCACCGGCAGCCGCTGGCCCTCGATCTTGATCACCGCCACGTCGCTCGCCGGGTCGGTCCCCACCACCTTGGCCTTGAACGAGCGTTTGTCGTTCAAGGTGACGGTGATGTCCTCGGCATTCTGCACCACGTGGTTGTTGGTCAGGATGTGCCCTTGGTCGTCCACGATGAAGCCCGAGCCCGATGTGGGAACGCGCTGCGGATGCCGGGGCGTGTCGAAGAAGCGGCGAAACAGCTCGTCCTGGGGATCCTCGGAGTCGTCACCCGCCCGCAGCTTCTTGCGCACGTCGATGAACACCACCGCGGGGAGCGCCTTCTCCACCACGCCGACGAACGGGCTCTCGGGGATCGGCGACGACGACGAGATCGCGGCGAAGAGGGACTTCTGCGCGGTCGAGACCGGCTGGAAGTTCATGCCGGCGCTGAGCCCCAGGCCAATCACCAAGCCCACCAGCACCAGAAGCGCACCGCCCAGGTAGTAGCGCCGGGGCCCGATCTTGCCAAGGGAATCGAGTTTCATACCTGCCTCCATCGTATCGCCGGGGCACACGGTGGTCGGAGCGGGCCGCGCGGCCCATCCGCCTACCGTAACGCTCGGAAAACAACGCCTGTCACCACACCGTCAATTGTCGACTTTGTACACTCATCGATTCCAGCGATGCGGCCATAATACCCGCACGCGCGTCCGGCGGTTCCGCACCCCGGCCTGATCGTCGCCGGTCGATGAATCTCCGTCGTTCGTCGTCTTGTGGCGGCGCGAGCACGGTTGCTAGACTGCGTCACATGGCCCCCGGTGCGGTCTACTTCGTTTCCGATGCGCACCTGGGCGCCGAGACTCCAGAAAGGGAGGCGGCGCAGCAGGCCCGCCTTCACGACTTCCTGACCGCGCTGCCGGGTCGCGCGTCGGCCCTATACATCGTCGGCGACCTGTTCGACTTCTGGTTCGAGTATCGCACCGCGATCCCGCGCCGCCTGTTTCACACCCTGGCGGTGCTCCGCGCCGTCCGCGCCGCAGGCGTCGAGATCACCTACCTCAGCGGCAACCATGATTTCTGGCTGGGGCCGTTCCTGTCCCGCGAGCTCGGGCTCGAGACCCGGCAGGACGCCGTCGCCCTGACCCTCCAGGGGCGTCGGATCTGGATCCATCACGGCGACGGGCTGATGGGAGGTGACCTCGGCTACCGCGCCCTGAAGCGCGTCCTTCGTCACCCGCTCAGCATCCGGCTCTACCGGATGATCCACCCCGACCTCGGCCTCCCCTTGGCCCACTGGTTCTCGCGCCTCTCCCGCCACTCGCGGGCCGGACGCCCCTTGGACGGCGATCGCTTGTGGCGTGAGATCGCGGAGCCGCGGTTCCTGGAAGGCTTCGATGCGGTCTTGGTCGGTCATCTGCATCATGCGTTCGAGCGGCGGCAGGACGGACGGGTGTTCATCGTTCTCGGCGACTGGATCGAGCAGTTCACCTACGTGGCCCTCGAGGACGGCCAGTTTCGATTCGACGTCTGGACACCCCAATGATCTACCCCGGCCGAGTGGGCCTGTCCGACCCGCGTGATCAGAACTGGGCCACGAAGGACAGCCGATGGGTGTCTCCCAGGTCGAGCTCGTAGGGCACGTAGGCGTAGTCCAAGTGGAGTGAGCCGACCGTGCCGCCCGCTCCCACGCTGAAGCGGGCGGTCTCGTCGTTGGCCCGAAAGCCGAGGCGCAGGCTCGCTCCCGATGGACCCGCGAACTCGACCCCGAGCAAGGCGACGCCGCTGCGGCCGCGGGTGAATCGACCCTCGATGGCTCCCTGCAGACCGAGATGCCCAGGCCCGTCGATCCCGTAGGAGACGCCCGTCTGCAGGGCGGTCGGGAGCAGGAGCGGACGTCCCCGCTCCCCGTCGATCCGGTGGGTCGCGGCCGGTCCCAGATGCTCGACCGTGAGTCCGGTCTGCAGCCGCGGGAGCGGTGTCCAGCTCGCTCCGCCGCCGAATGAGTAGGTCGTGGCGGCCGACTGCGCGATCACGTCGCGCACGATCTGGCCCGAAGTCCCGATGCGCAACCCCGAGGAGGGCGCGTACCCGTAGCCCAGCGAGAACTCGAGGTCGTGGCCGCCAAACGTCCCGATCTCGTTGCCCAGTTCGTCGCGCTCGACCACCGCCTCCGAGTAGAGGGCCCGAACTCCGGCCGACAGACCTCCTCCCAGCAGCCGTCCGGCGACCGCGAACTGGTCGTGCCGGAGGCGCTGAAAGAACTCGTAGTGCGACCCGGTGACCTGGATGCCCTCGACGGCGGCCAGGCCGGCCGGATTCCAGAACAGGGCCTCCACCCCCTGGGCCCACGAGGCGTACGCCCCCCCCACCGCCGAGCCTCTCGCTCCCGCCGGGACCTCGAGAAAGGCGAAGCCCGCGGGCGCGGCGACCGACCGTGAAGTCGGGTGCCCGAGGCCGACGACTACGGTGATCAGGATCGTGTTGCGGCGAACTCCCACGGTTGCCCCCAAGTCGCGGACGGGGCCAAAACTCGGCCCCGTGCGCAAGACAGCTCAGTCTACCAAGCGCGAACGCAAGGATCAGTGACTGCCGCGCATGCCGCGGCCCCGCCCGACGTCATCGCCTCGACTCGGCTGCCGCCGTGACTCCCCGCGCGACGGCTCCCCCCTCGGTTCCTGGTGCCGCCGCGATTCGGCATTCGAATCGTCCCGTTCACGCCGGACCTGATCTCCAGGAGGAGCCTCCGGGCGGGTCTCCCTCCACTCGCGATGCGTGGGGGGCCGGCGTTCCCCCGGTTCGATTCCGCGCACCATGCGGGCCGGGCCTTGGCGCCGCGGGTTTTCGCCACGGCGGTCGAGCCACGGTCGATCGGGACCGATCGGCTCGGGACGCTCACCCGAGCGCACGATCCGCGGAGGATCACCACGGTCGGTCTGGGGACGGTCACTGGGACGCACGATCCACGGCGCATCGCCGCGGCGGGTCTGCGGACGATCGGCCGGGCGCACGATCCACGATGGATCGCCGCGGTCGTTGCGCCCAATGGGGACGAACGCGGAGAGGCGGCGACGAACCCGCTCCCCGTCGCCTCGGACCAGGAAGCCTGGAGGAGCCGGCTTGCCATCCCCCCATACCCCGCCGTTCCTGAACTTCGACGGCGGAACGTAGCCCGAAGGAGGGTCTGACTTGTAGCGAGTGAGCCGGCTCCCCCAGAGAGTCCGCCACCGCCTCCACCCATCCCAGGAAGAGTAGCACGTGCGGCCGGTGTTGTAGACACGATACCGCGGCGGACAGTCGTAACGGTATACGTAGTAGTAATAAGGAACGGAGCCAAACCAATAGCTGGGACCCCAGTACCAGCCCCAGTTGACCCGGAAATCGAACACGCTGCAGGTGGCGTAGTAGGGGTCGTAGCCGTCCCACCAAGCCCACTGATGAGGACGGTGGCAGTCGTAGCACAAGTAGCGCGGGTAGCGGACCTCGTGGTGCACGTAGTAGGCGGTATAAGCCGAGGCGAAGGAACCAGGGTCCTCGGGGCTCGCCAGCACCCGTCGCCGGATTCGCTCCATCGCCACGAACGGATCGCCGACCACGCGGCCCTCGGCGGTGATCCCCTCTTCTTGCTCGCCCGGGCCCCCTTCGTAGCCGATGCCCTCGGCTTGCGAGTCGTAGGGTCTCAGGAACCAGGGCAGCTCCCGAAACGCCTCTCGCGACGCGATCGCCACGATGTATCCCTCGCCCACCGGGCCCTGGACCACGAGCTCGACCTCGGCGCCTTCCGGAGGAATCGGAACCGTGCGATGGCCCTCGACGAAACCATTGGATCCCCGCTCGGGGAACAAGGAGTGCACGTAGCCTTCCGCATCGATCTCGTAGACCAGCAAGAACGCGTCATCGGAGCTGCGCGCCCTCACCTGAATCGCCTGACCCGGTTGGTACACCGCGTCGTTGCCGCGGTCGGTCCACAGTTCGATCCCGAAGCCCTGCCCGCGCGAAACCTCTGCCGATCCCGCGGCCGCGGGCGCGGCGAGCAGCGCCGCCCAGACAAACCCATGTTGCCATCTCATCGCTGGCCTTCCTTCGAGCCCGGATCCCGGTCGTGTCGATCGCGGGGTTCTTGGGGCTCACGCGGTCCGTGCCGCTTCTCGCCTCGCTTGGCGCGTCCCTGCTCTCGAGCCCCGTCGGGGCCCCGATGGAACTCGTGCCCCCCGCGACCCTCGGCACCCCGCCAGGACTCGTAGTCCCGGGCATCCACGTAGCGGCGGGACATCCGGTACCCGCCGCCGTAGCGGAAACGCCCGTAGTCCGGATGCGTCTCCTTGATCCGCACGTAGCGCTCCCGATAGAGGCCGATCACCCGCGGGTGGTCGAGCCAGCGGTACCGAAACCCATAGTAGACGCACCAATCGTAGTACGGATCGAAGAATCGGTATCCGTGGCAGTCATAGCAGAAATAGGTCGGATCGGGGCGGGACGCAACGCTGTAGCGGCCCCCGAGGACCACCGTCCGGTAGCCGTAGCCGCAACCGAGGGCCACCCCCCCAAGCGCACAGACCATCACGCCTCTCGCCCAATCCATCACGCATCCTCAACGGAGAAAGGAGACCGCTGGCGCCCCCCGCTGCCGCACCGGACGGGCACGGAGCTCTCGGTTCCCGCCGTCCGTTTGGTACGCCCAGTCGAACACCACGCGTGCCGGCACGCCCGGCTCCGCGGCGCGGAGATCGGTCACCCGGAACTTGGCAAAGTGGTTGTCGCCGGTCCACACCACATAGCAGTGGCTCTCGATCAGCTCGACGGTGCCGCTGGGCGACCAGCCCCCGCTCGGAGCGAAGTCCACGGCGTCCAGGTCGCGGCCGTAGCCGGCATCCTGGATGTCGGTGTCCGACGGCACGAACATCTGGTAGACCGTCCCGTTGTAGCCGAAGAACATGTCGGTGGACAGATCGTCCCACCTCCGGATGGCACTGGCCGAGAAGTCGTAGCCGCTCCCAGCCTCGCTGTCCAGGTAGTTGAGGAGGATCCGATCGATCCCTTCGGGCCGCGGGGTGTCGAACAGGATTTCCCTGGAAAGCTCGCTCTCGTTGCCGGATCGATCGTAGGCGGTCACCCCGAAGTAACGGGTCACCCCGTTGGTGAGCCCTCCGACCCGGAAGGAAGCGCCCTCCGTGGTCCCGACCGGCTCGTACGGGCAGTCGCGGCCGGTCGCGCAGGGAGCCTCGTAGATCCGGTATCCCGCGACGTCGGTCTCGGTGTTCTCGAGCCAATAGATGAAGACCTGGTGATCGCCGGTGACGGTGTAGACTCCACGAGGAGCGGCCGGCGGGAAGACATCCCGAACCACCACCGGGTCGTCGTCGCAGCCGGCCAGACCCACGGCGGAAACGATCAGGAGCAGGTTCGTCGCACGCATCGGGTGACCTCCGTTCGCCGAGTCGCGGGGAGCGCACATCAGCCCCACTGGACGGCAAGCGATGTGCCACGCCGCGCGGAAGCGCAGCCGACGCGCCCCCGAACCACATGATCAAGCCCTGCTTGTGCTTGAGAATGGGAATCGCCGGCTGCCGAACGGAGATCGGCGGGGGGTCTCGGTGCGAAGTGGATGCAGGTGTGCGGTCCCGCCACACCGGCCTAAAAAGAAGGACACCGGCCAAGTAGCTCGGGGCAACAGCCGCAACATCCCCCAGTGTCGGCCTATGCCACGATTGACCGGTGTCCGAAACCCTGGTAGCGCGCTCGCCCGAAAAAGAGCCGCCCGACGCCGGACCGGGTCTCAATCTACGCCGAAGTCGGCTCGTTCCCAGCGCGCCCCAGGGAACATGTTTTCGTTTTGCTCCAGGCTAGCCGGCCGATCAGGCTGGTGCGATGTCAAGATGACCGGGGCTCGTACCCTCGTCCAGTGCCCGATGCGAACCGGCTAGCCCAGATGGTGCGCTGCTGCGAGTTGCCTGTACTGGAGGTCCCCCCCTCCGCTCGTGGCGGTATGCAGTCGCTATGCCAGCCGAGCACGCTCGACAGCCGCTTCCAGACTCGCTTGTGCCACAACCAGATAGGGCTGAAATGAGGGAAGCCTGGCAACCCTGCCCAAGCAGTCGGATCGGAAACAAAAATAAGAACCCCGGACCCTGCAGGCTAAGTGCCTGTCAGATATTGGGTTCCGTATTAAGTTTCTTGATAGTCGGAATGACGATTCTATGACAACGAGGAGGTCGGGCGGGTGCGTTCGATCCCCATGATTCGGATCTTGGTCAAGAGCGTGGGATAGCTCAAGCCTAGCTCGCGAGCAGCGCGAGACTTGTTCCAATGATGGCGCTCCAGCGCTTCGGCGATCAATCGACGCTCCAGCACCGCGACGTTGGATCGTAGCGAGCGGGAGGTCGCGCGGTCTTCGTCCGCGGGACCGGTGTCGCTCATCTCGGGGGGCAGCAGGTCGAGCCCTAGGGCGTCCCCGTCGTCGGCCAACACCACCATGCGCTTCACCGTCTTCTCAAGCTCACGCACGTTGCCGCGCCACTCCTGGTTCAGAAACAGCCGCATCACCTCGGGCAGGAAACCCTTGAGGTTCTTCTCCATCTGGCGGGAAGCGATGGTGAGGAAGTGCTTGCACAGGATCGGAATGTCTTCCCGGCGCTCCCTCAACGCCGGTACTCGGACCGTGATGTCATTGAGCCGGTAGTACAGATCCTCCAGGAAGCGGCCCTCCTTGATTCGTTGGCGCAGGTCGCAGCCCGTCGCACAGATCACTCGGGCGTCCACGCGCTTGCTCCGCGTGGCGCCGACGGGCCGGATCTCGCCGCGGTCCAGCACGTGCAACAGCTTGGCCTGCACGGACTCGGGCACCTTCTCGATCTCGTCGAGGAAGATCGTTCCGCCCTCGGCCTCCTCGAACAGGCCCACCTTGTCTCGCAGCGCCCCCGTGAAGGCGCCGTGCAGGTAGCCGAACAGCTCACTCTCGAGCAGCTGCTCGGGGATTGCCGCGCAGTTGACTTGAACGAATGGTCGCTCGCGACGGCTCGAGATCTCATGGACGACCTGGGCCAGCAAACCCTTGCCCGTGCCGGTTTCCCCCATGAACAGCACCGTCGCCGGGCTGTCGCCGATCTTGCCGAGCAGCTGCAGGATGTCGGTCATGGGGCGCGACTGGAACACCACGCGCTCCATGCCGGGGGTCGGCTTGAGGCGCTCCCGCAAGGCCTTGTTCTCCTTGAGCAACATCGACCGCTGGGCTTCCACGATCGCCACCGCGGCGGTGTTGGCGAACACCGCCAACAGGTTGAGCTCGCGCTGCCGGAACGGCCCGAGCAAATTGTCGGTAAGCCGGTCCACGTACACGATGCCCACCGATTGCGAAGGGAAGTTGAGCGGAACGCAAACCAACGATCCCACGCCTTCCAGGCTGTCGCGAAGGGCGTGGCCGAATCGCGGGTCGGCGGCCACGCGGCTCGAAAACAGAGGGCCATTCTCCGCAATCCGCGGGCCGGCCACGCTCTCGATGACCTGAAGGATGCGGCGCGCCCGGTCCCGACCCAGCCCATGCTGGGCCACCACGTCGAGCCGCCCACCGGCCGAGCTGAAAGCCACGAAACCGCGGTCACCCCCGGCGTTCTCGACGGACAGCTTGACTGCCTGGGCCAGGAGGCCGTCCATGTCCGAGGCATCTCGGAACAGCCGGTTGGCCTCCTCCAGCGCACGGAACTCGTTGCAAGTCGAGAGCGACACCGCCACGTACTGCTGCTCCAGCTCCCGGCGCAGCGCGTCGGCACGGTCCTGAGTCTGCGGGTCCCGCGACTCCGAGAGCCACGACTCGGCCTGCTCGAGCAACGACAGAGCCTGGTCGTAGTGTTCGCGCTCCGCCTCCAAACGGGCCAGATTGAGGATCGATCCCGCCGCCGGCGGCAGGATGCCGAGCTCGCGGAACAACGCCGCTGCCCGCCGTGCCGCGTCCGCCACCCCCTCCAGCGAAACCTGGGCGCGCTGGCCGGCCGGAAGCATCACGGCCAGCTCGCCCCAGGCTGCCAGCGTCACCGCCAGCTCGTAGGTCTCGCTCAATCGCTCGAACGACCGGGCCGCCGACTCGATCCTCACCTGGAGCTTCGTGGCGCTGCCGGACAACGCTTCGAGCCTCGCCAATGCCCGTTCCGCCACTGCCTGCTCCAGCCCGTCTCCCAGCCGCTCGGCGAGGACAGCCCCTTTCAGAATGTGGCTTTGTGCCTCGTCTATGCGACCGGCCAGACCGAGCGCGATGCCGAGCCGAATTTCCAGCTCGCTCGTGAGATCCCCGGCGGGAGCCAACCTGCGCGCCTCTTCGAGCGCCGGCTCGAGCAGGGCGAGCGCCGCGGTTGCCTGCCCGCGATCGATTTCGACCTCGCCCAGGAACTCGCGCGCCAGTAGGCTCTCCCGCTGCGCCCCGACGCGATCGGCCAGCGCCAAGGCGAGTCGGAAGTGCTCCTCGGCGCGGTCGAACTGGCGACGTCGGCGTGCCAGCCGACCCACCGCCATCAGGGCGTTGGCCTCGCCCTGTTGGTGGCCCATCTCCTGTGATATCCGCAGCGAGCGCCGGAAGCTCTCCTCGGCGAGGTCCCACTGCCCCAAGCTGTAGCGGATCAAGCCGAGATTCTGGTGATGCCCGCGCATACGCGCGAACAGGCCGGCCCGCTCGTCGATCTTCAGGGCCTGCTCCAGGAAGCGGGTGGCCTCGCGCCATTCCCGCAGGTTCTTGTACACCAGGCCGAGGTTGTTGAGCGCGGTCACCAGCCCGTCGTCGTCATCGCTCCGGCGGAAGGTCGCCGCGGCGTCCTGCAACCACTGGATGGCTTCAGCGCTGCGGCCGAGCCGTGCACAGCAGAGCCCCATCGTGACCCCCACCTGGCCCACGGTGTGGTGGTCATCGGTGTTGCGGAGGATCTGGTAGGCGTAGAGCCCGTAGCGGCGGCTCCGTCGATACTCGCCGAGCTCGATCAGGGTGCGGGCCTGTTGGGCGGCTACCGCGGCGCGGTCGCGGGGACGGAGCTGCCGGGCCAGACGGCGGGCCGCGTCCAGCACGCGCATCGAGGCGTCGAAGTCGCCACGATGGTGGTGGGATTCGGCCAAGCGCACCATCAGGCGCAGACGTCCCGAGGACGCCTCGCCTTCGGTAAAGCGAAGAGCGGCGCTGTATTCCTCCGCCGCACCCGCGAAGTTGTCAGCCGCGAAGTACAGATCGCCGATCGCCTCGTGCTGCTCGGCGCCCTCCCTCAAGGGAAGGCGCGCATGAGTCGAATCGGGGGGGATCGCTCGATGCACGTTTCGAACCCTCGAAATCAGGTGCCACGCGCTCCCGGCCTGGCCATCCAGGGGTTCGTTCCCGGACTGCCGCCCGCGACATGCGAGAACCGCTTCAGACCGATGCGGTCAGATTACGATTCTCAGGTACCACGCCACCCAGATACCGCCCGTCCATCTGAACCCCGGAACGCGCGGGCCCGCCCCCGGTCGCGAAAGGCTCTTATGCGTGACCGTCTGACCCACGTCGGGCTCCCCGGAGCTCGGCGTCACCACCGGGTTCGGCACGGACGTCGCGCTGAGCACCGAGGGGCCGAGGCCGATCGAACGTGCCTGCGCGAGTCCCGAGGCCAAGACCGCAGTCGCGACCACCAGGACCAGCGTGACCAGGAGTTTGCTACGAGTCTTGCTCACGCGCTGGATGCTCCCTTCACTTCGATGGTGAAAAGCTGAATTCGACACTCCTCGGACCGATCTCTCCATCGGCCGAACGAGTATGTGGTGAGGGACCTGTAGCAGCGCCGGGACCAGTATCCGCCCGGGCGAAGAAACCCGTCAACCATGAAGATGCCCTGATCCGTCGGGGGATTCCGAGACGCCCCGCCCTGCCAGTCGGGCGAGCCCGTAACGGAGCCCTTGCGTGGAGCAGACCAGCCCCCGCGACGGAAAACGATGAGCCATGGTGCGCACCACCAGGGCTCCGGCGACGACGATGTCGGAGCGGCCCCTGCCCATGACCGCCCACGATCGACGCTCCCCCTCGTTCGACCGCACGACCCGGTCCACCAGGGCTTCGAGCCGGGCGGGCTCCAGCGTCCAGCCCTCGAGCAACGACGGCTCGTAGGCCGTCAAGCCACGATCGAGAGCCGCCAACACCGTGACCGTCCCCCCGACGGCGGCGAGCAGCGGCGTCGACTCGGGCATGGCGGCACAACGCTGGCCGAGCTCACTCTCCACGTGGCGAAGCAGCGCCGCGATTTCGTCCTCGGTCGGCGGGGTGGAGTGCAGATACCGCTCGGTGAGAACCACGGCGCCGAGCGGCAGGCTGGTCCAGCGGCCGGCGCGCTCGCCCACGCCGCTCACGACTTCGGTGCTTCCCCCGCCCAAATCGAACACGACGCATGGGCTGTGTCTAGCCATGACTCCGAGTCCCAGAACGACCGCCTCGTAGACCAGCTGTGCCTCTTCGTCCCCCGAGAGGATGCGTACCGGCACGCCGCAACGCTCGCCGATCGCCGAGGCAACCGCCATCCCGTTGTCGGCCCCGCGCAACGCCGCAGTCGCCCCGACCACCAGCCGGGTGGCCCCCATGGCCCGCGCACGGCGGACGAAGTCCGCCGCCAGGGCGGCCGCCCGTCCGGCGATCTCGGGGTCGATCCGCCCGGTCCGGCCGAGACCGCGACCCAACCGGCAGGACTCTCCGACCCGCGAGATGGTGGTGAGGGCGCCCTGGTCGCGATGGACCGGCACGTCGGCCACCAGGAGCCGGATCGAATTGCTACCGACGTCGATGGCCCCAACGCGCACCGTCCTGCCATCAACGCTCACCTGAACCTCCGTCGACCGCCCCCCACGCAGCCCCGGGTCTCTTCACCTTGGGGCTCGCGTGCGGAGATTGGGTCCGAATCGACGCTGCATACCACGCGGTTCCGTTGACCGCAATCCGGGGCCTTGCTAGCGTTGCAGCTTGCCCCGCCTTACCTGGATGGATCGCCCGATGTCTGCCACCTCGGTTTCCTCGACCCCGACCCCGCCGAGCCTGTTCGGGCTGAGCCGTGCGGCTCTCGCCGCACGGCTTGGCGAGCGCGGAGTGCCGACGTATCGCGCCGACCAGGTATATTCCTGGGTCTATCAGAAGCACTTGCGCTCGGCCGAGCGCATGGTCAACCTGCCGGCCACGCTGCGCGCCCAGCTTCCCGAACTGTGCTCGTTGCGGCTCCCCCGGGTGGCCTCCTGCCTGTCGACCGGCGACCGGCTCACCCAAAAGTTCGTCCTCGAGCTGCTCGACGGCCAACGGGTCGAGTGCGTCTCGATGCGCACCGAACGGCGCCTGACCTTCTGTCTGTCGAGCCAGGTCGGATGCGCCCTCGGGTGCTCGTTTTGCGCCACCGGGAAGATGGGACTGCGGCGAAATCTGGACGCCGGCGAGATCGTGGCCCAGGTCCTGGTGATGGGGGACTTCCACCGCTGGGAGGATCGGCGCTTCAACCTGGTCTTCATGGGGATGGGTGAACCCTTGGCCAACTACGTGCCGGTGCTCGAGGCGATCCGGATTCTCCACGACCCGGGAGGGCTCGGCTTGGGGGCCAGGCGCATCACCGTTTCGACCAGCGGCGTAGTGCCGCACATCGGCAGGCTCGCCCGGGAAGGGATGTCGCTCGGGCTCGCCGTCTCGCTGCACGCCACGACCGACGCCCTTCGCGATCGCCTGGTGCCCATCAATCGGCGCTGGCCCCTGACGGCCCTCCTCTCGGCCGCCCGGGACTACGGGCGGCGCAGCGGGCGGCGTGTGACCCTCGAGTACACCCTGCTGAAGGGCGTGAACGATGGCCCGGAGGATGCCGATCGGCTGGCGGCGATCGCGCGCGCCCTACCGAGCAAGATCAACCTCATCCCCTACAATCCGGTGCCGGGACTCCGGTGGGAGCGGCCCTCAGCAGAGGAAGTCATGGCATTCGCGGAGCGTCTCTACCCCATGGCTCCGGCGGTCATGGTGCGCAACACTCTGGGAGGGGAAATCTGGGCGGCGTGCGGGCAGTTGGGCGGCCTGGGTCCCCAGGGCTGAAGCCGGAGCCCCTGGCATCATCATGACGCTGCGCGCACGCCTCGTCCTCGCGTTCCTGGCCCTGGCCCTCGTACCGACCGCGGTGCTCACCTGGCTCACCTTGGACCGCCTGGACCGGGCCATCCGCCTCTGGAACACGCCCGGCGTGGACCGCGCGCTCGAATCCGCGCTCGAGACCAGCAAATCGCTGGTGGCGCGCCTCGAGGCGACCGTACTGGCGCAGACTGCCGACTGGTCGACGGCGCTGCCCCCCGGACCGCTGAGTCCGGCGCGCCGCACGGCGCTCCGCATCGGACTGCACGCCGCCGGGCTCGATTTCGCCCAGCTCTATCGCAGGAATGGCCGTAGCTGGCGGCTGTTGGAAGAAGTGCGGCCCGAAGGCGTGCTGGCCGCCTCGCCGCTGGATCTGTCGACCGAGCTGGCCCGGGCGCTGGCATCCGACCGCATCGTGCGCTCCTCGCGAGGGGCGCTGGCCGCGGTGTCGGCGATGGACGCCAACCACGCGCTGGTGGCCGGTCTTCACGTGGCCCCGGACTTCTTCGTCCAGATCGAGCGTATCGGCGAGGGCGTGGGTTTCTACCGTCGCTTCGGAGTCGTGCGCGACGTGACGCGGACCTACACGCTGTTGCTGGTGTTCGCCGTGGCGGTGATCCTCAGCGCCGTCGCGGTCGGGGTCGCGACGCGTTTGGCGCGCGACATGACCGACCCGCTGCGGCGCCTGGAGGGGGCCCTGGAGCGTGTGGCGGTCGGCGATCTGGAAGCGCGGGTGGCGCCCACCGGGGCCCGCGAGTTGCGCACCCTCGGCGAGCGCTTCAACACGATGACCGGGGGGCTGGCGGCGGCCCGCACGGCGCTGAAGGAAGCCGAGCGTGAGGCCGCGTGGCGCGAAGTGGCGCGCCGGCTGGCGCACGAGTTCAAAAACATTTTGACCCCGATGTCGCTTTCCCTGCACCGTCTGCAGCGGCGCGCTTCGGCGGTCCCGGCGGACCAGCGGAACGCGGTGGAGGAGAGCCTGGAGGCGCTGTCGCGGGGGGTCCATCAGCTGGCGCGACTGGCCGAGCAGTTCTCGCAGTACGCGCGCTTGCCGGAGCCGCGCTTCGAGCGCATCGATCTCGACCAGGTGGTGCGGGCGGCCGTGGAGCTGCACGAGCATGAGGGGGTAACGGTGTCGGTGGCCGGAGGTCCGGTGCTGGACGTGTGCGGCGACAGCCTGTTGCTGTCCCGCGCGATCCACAACCTGGTGCTGAACGCCTGCGAGGCCAGCCCCCCGGGCGGGACCGTGCAGGTGCGGATCACCGCCGATGGCCCCGAGGCGGTGGTCGAGGTCCTCGATCGCGGCGGCGGCATCGATCCGGAAGTCCGCCGCCGCTTGTTCGAGCCCTATGTCAGCAGCAAGCGGCGCGGCAGCGGACTCGGTCTGTCGCTGGTGCGCGACGTCGCGACCCAGCATCGCGGCACGGTGACGCTGGAGGACCGGGAGGGTGGCGGCGCGCGGGCTCTGCTGCGCCTGCCGCGCATCGAGAACGACCGTCGGGAGGCCGCGGGGGCATGAGCCGGAGAACTCGGTTGGATGTGCTGGTGGTGGACGACGACCCGGAGATCCGACGGACCCTGCGGGGCGTCCTCGAGGACGAGGGACATGCGGTGGCCGAAGCTCCGGACGGGGCCAAGGCTCTCTCCGCGCTCGAAGACCAGCGCTTCGACGCGGTGCTGCTCGACGTCAAGATGCCCGGCATGGGAGGGCTCGAGGCGCTCGACATGATCCGCGAGCTGGCCCCCAACACCGGCGTCATCATGGTATCGGGCGAGAGCACGATCTCGACCGCGGTGCAAGCGCTCAAGCGCGGAGCGTTCGACTTCATCGAGAAGCCGGTGGACCCGGACCACCTGTTGAGCGTATTGAGCCAAGCCGCTCAGGTGACCGAACTGCGCCGCAGCGGCTCCGCGGCGGCGGGAGACGAGCTTGGCATCATCGGCCAGAGCCCCGCGGTCGCCTCGCTGATCGCCGACATCCGCCGGGTCGCGCCGTCGAACGCCAAGGTGCTGATCACCGGGGAGAACGGTTCCGGCAAGGACCTGGTGGCCCAGGCCATCCACCGCCTCTCGAAGCGAGCCGATCGGCCGTTCCTCAAGCTCAATTGCGCCGCCATTCCCAAGGACCTGGTCGAGAGCGAGCTGTTCGGCTACGAGCGCGGCGCGTTCACGGGGGCTGCGCAGCGCAAGCCGGGCCGGCTGGAGCGGGCCGACCAGGGCACCCTGTTCCTGGACGAGATCGCCGACCTGTCCCCGGAATCCCAGGCGAAGCTGTTGCGGGCGATCGAGACCGGCGAGGTGGACCGCATTGGAGCCACGGAGACGATCCGGGTCGATGTGAGGATCCTGTCGGCGACCAACAAGGACCTGAGCGCGGCCATGGAAACCGGCGAGTTCCGTCGCGACTTGTTCTACCGCCTGAGCGCCCTGCCGATCCACGTGCCCCCGCTGCGCGAGCGGCGGCCCGACATTCCGCTGCTCGCCAGTCGCTTCCTCGCCTCGTTCTGCGAGGGCGAGGGGCGGCCGGTGAAACGACTCACGCCGCAGGCCTTGGGCGTGCTCGAGGAATATCGATGGCCGGGCAACGTACGCGAACTTCGAAACCTGATGGAGCGGGCCGCCATTCTGGTGGATGGACCCGAGGTGCGTGGGGAAGACCTGGCGGCGTGGCTGGAATCCGGCCTGCCGACCGAGGAGGCGAGCGGGCTGCGGGGAGAGATCGAGCGACGCGAGGTCGAGGCGATCCGCAAAGCCCTGGAGGCCGCGGGCTGGAACGTCACGCAGGCGGCGGCGGGATTGGGCATCGACCGCACCAATCTGCACCGCAAGATGCGCAAATACGGCCTGTCGCGACGCTGAAGGCTCGGCACGGACTTTCCGCCCCATGCAGTCGCGGGGGACGAGCCCGGGCGGAGGAGGCAGCACGAGGATGAACCGGAGACCTTGGGCCTACCTCGTGGTCGTCGCGGCGTGGCTCCCGCCACTGGCCCCGATGGTCCCCGGCCGCGTCCACGCGGCGGCGTGGGAGGTGAGCCCCACCGCCCTGCGGGATAGCCTCGGCCCCGAGCCGGAGTCGGTGGATTCCGGGCCCCCCGAGCCGGTCCCGATCGCCGGCCCGGCGTTCGACGGCGATTGGCTGCACACCACCGGGGACGACCGGCTGCTCTCCGATCCGGTGGACTGGAGGCGGCGAGGTGGCCGGCTCGCCGAGCTCGGCCCGCGCTTCGACTACAACCGCGTCGACCCGCTCCGCCTCGGCTTGGATTACCAAATCCAGGACCCGCGCACGCGGCTTCCACGGCTCGGCGCCCGGTTGGAATACGCCACCGGGCGGCAGGTCTGGCTCTACGGCGTGCAGCTCGAGCAGCCGCTGGCTACCGGGGCGGGAACGGCGGTCGGCGTGTCGATGGCCCGGGCCACCGACCACAACCGGCTGCAGCAAGTCGACGACTTCGAGAACAGCCTGGCGTTCCTCCTGGGACGTCAGGACTATCGCGATTACTTCGAACGCGAGGGATTCGGCGGCTACTTCTCCACTCGAGTGCTGGGCCTCTCGACTCTGAGCGTGGAACTGCGGAACGACCGCTACCGCTCGCTCGTGGCTCGGGCCGGGACGCCGTCCTGGTTCCACGGCGGGCGCGATCTGCGCTCGAACCCGCCGGTGGTCGACGGCGAGGCCCGCACCGCGGCCGTGCGTCTCGAGCGTGCTCCCCACCCCACGCCGCGCCCCCGGGCCGGCCTGGGGCACGAGCTGGAGCTCGAAACCGCAGGCGGACACCTCGGGGGTGACTTTCGATACCGCCGGGGGCTCGCCGACGTGCGCGCCCTCGTGCGCACTTCCCCCGCGACTACCCTGGCGCTGCGTCTGGTAGGCGGATCGGGGATGGCCGGGGACTTGCCGCCGCAGCGCGAGTTCGTGGCCGGCGGACCGGATGGTCTGCGTGCGCATTCGGTCTCGGCGTTCCATGGGAATCAGCTGGTCTTGATGAAAGCCGAGTACACGGTGGAGCTGTGGCACCTTCATTCGGGGGGCTTCGAAGGAGGGCTGAGCGCGATCACCTTCCTGGACGCCGGACGAGCATGGAACAATCCGAGCCACGCCTGGGACATCGACGCGCAGCGCTTGGCCGTGGACGGCGGCTTCGGGCTCGGCACCGCGGAGGACAATCTGCGGGTCTACTTCGCCAAGAACCTGCGCGAGCCCGACTCCGGCTTCGTGATCAGCGCGAGACTGCGGCGCCCCTTCTAGTGCCACCTCGGCTTGCACCTGTTCTCCCAGCCCCCCCGCCCGGCGCCGTCGGCCGGTGGCTGGCGGCGGCCGGGATCGCCACGGCGATGGCGTTGGGGTGCGCCGGCGCGGCCTGGGCGCTCGAGGTCGCGGTCGGTCCGCCGCGCGAGCGCGGCGGCTACCTGATTGTCGACGCGCGACTCTCGGACCCGTTCGGCGAGCGCATCGAAGAAAGTCTCGGCCGAGGCATGCCGGCGACGCTGCGCGTGCACGGCGAGCTCTGGCGTCGGCGCGACGGCTGGTTCGACCGCCTCGAGAGCAGCACCGACGCGGCGATCCGGATGCGTTACGAAGTGTGGCGCGACCAGTTCCACATCGATCGGGAGGGGGCAACGTCCCTCCACGTCACCACGATCGACTCGGTCGAAGTGATGCTCGGGCGTCCCTGGAGCATTCCGGTGGGACGAGTGGGCCAGCTGCAGCCGCGGGGCCGTTATTACGTGGTTGTGTTCGCCACCTTGAAGCCGCTGAGCGTGGAAGACATCGCCGAGGTCGAAGGTTGGCTGTCGGGCGAGGTCGAGGACAAGCGCCACGCCGGGCTCGGGGTGATCACCGAGCTGCCACGATCGCTGTTCGACGCGGTGCGCAACTTCGCGGGGTTCGGGGACCGACGCGCCCGGGTCGTGTCGAGCGAGTTCGAGCTCAGCGACTTGTTCGCGCCCAGCCCTCGAGGGTCGGATCCACCCGCCCCCCGCCGCCGCTGAATCAGGCGGTGGGCGGCGCCGCCAACGGCGCCTGGGCCGCCGGGCCCAAGCCTTCCCCGCTCGCGCCTGCGCTCCGCGGCGCGGCGCCGAATCGCGACAGCAGAAAGGCTCCGGTGCCGATCTGGGTCAGGCCGAGGATCAACAGCACGCCGAGCAGGCAGAAGAACAAGGCCAGCGGACGGGCCACCCCGGGCATCACCGCCAGCACGGCCCCGACCACGAAGAACAGCGCCACGAACCCGGTGCCGGCAATCAGCGGGGCCATCACCCCCGACTCGGTGCCGAGCGCACGGCCGGTCAATCGGCAGCCCAGCACGTAGGTTCCCGCGATCTGGCCGGCGTACTGCAGCAGCGTGAAGGCGACCGGAAGTCCGAGGGCCAGCGGGATCCCGATCACGGTGACGAACAACAGCACCACCAGGGCCACGAAGCCGGGTAGCGACAGCAGGCCGAGGAAGAACGAGGCCACGGTTCGCTTCGAGGCCATCGAGGCGACGTGCGCGAGCCGAGTCCGGAACAGCGCGGCGAACACCCACGCCAGGAACAGGGTGACCAGCCACCCGGTCAGGATCACCGCTAGCATCACCGGCAGGGCGGGCAGCCCCCAGGGGAAGGGGAAGAACCCGAGAGAGACGCTCTCCCCATTCACCACGACCCCCGGGGCTTGATCGAGCCGGCCGCCGATCGCCACCACGTCGCCATCGACGGCCGCCCCTTCGCGGAGCCTCACCGAGCCCATGACCGCGACCACGTCGCCGTCGACCTGGCCGGCAACGTCAACCGACCCGAACACGGCGACCACATCGCCCAGGATGCGCTGGCCGGCCGGCACGGCCGCGTCGGCGAACACGCGCACGATGCCCGCGCCGGACTCGTCGATCGAGACCAGTCCTTCCGAATCGACGTCGGCACCGATCCGGATCCGGGCGGTGTCGGTCGAGTCGTCTCCTCCGTCCCTCTCGACCACGACGCCGTGCGGACCGACCTCGATCCGGGCAGCCTTCTCCGCCGATCCGGCCGATGCCGCCCCCAGCAGGCTCAACAGCGCGACCGTGGCGGCGCCGACCGGCAGCACCCTCGAGCCGCGGGATCCCTTCCTAGAGCGCAAAAAGACCCACATGTCGGACCTCGTCGGCCGCCGAGCCGCGTCGCGGGCACATCCACCACAGGAGCAGGCCGCAGACCCCCGCGGCCGTCCACAGGACCGCCGCCAGAACCGGCTGGGAGAGCGGCAGCGCCAGCGCGCGAAGGATCGGAGCCAAGCGCTCCGCCAGCGCCCCGACGGCCCCCCACCCATCCAGCAGGCGGAACCACGAGAACACCAACGAGTGGACCACGAACAGGCTGGCCTGGACCAAGCTCAGATAGGCCTCGCCCAGGCGCGCCGCCAACCAGGCGTGGGATGCCGGTCGGGCGATCCAGGAGACGAACCCGTACGTGCTGACGGCCGAGAGAGCCGTATAGCACCACCCGACCACCGTAACGACGCGGCGTCGTAGCCGGGACGGCAGCACACGGTCCAGGATGCGCTCGGTGAGCGCCGGCCCGGGGTCCCAGATCGGGGCCCCGTCGAGGCTCGCGAAGACCAGCGCGTACGCCCCGCGCTCGGCGGCGCAATCCAGGCAGCCTGCCAGATGATCACGGAAGGCCCGTGCCTCGTCGGGCGGCAGATCGCCGTCCAGGTAGGCCTGGACGCTCCCCAGGTAGCGACACGCGGTCATGACCGCATTCTCTCGATCCGTTCCTTGAGCAGGGCGCGAGCCCGGTGGATCCGGGCTTTGACCGTGCCCAGCGGCAAGCTCAGCGCCGCCGCGATCTCCTCGTAGGAACGCTGCTCCTGATGCCGCAGCAGAACCACGATCCGATAGTGCGGCGGCAGGGAGTCGATCAGCTCCTTGGAGCGGCGTTCTTCCTCGGCCTCCGAGACCCATTCGTCGGGCCGCAACCCGGGATCCGGCACGTCGATCGAATACTCTTCGTCCGACCCCGGTTCGCGTTGCGTCAGCGAGATCGGGGTGAATCGTCGGCGACGAATGTGGTCGATGCACAACCGCGAGGCAATGGTCATCAGCCAAGCACCGAAGGGCCGCGAGAGATCGTATCGATCGAGAGCCCGGAACACGCGGATGAAGGTCTCTTGGGTAACGTCCTCCGCGTCCTCGACCCGTCCCAGCATGCGCAACGCCAGCGAGTACACCCGCGACTGATACCGCTCGACCAGCTCCCGGTAGGCCCTTTCGTCCCCAGCGAGGCATCGCCGAACGATGCCCTCCACCTCACCGTTCACCGGGTCACCCCCGCTTACGCGCGGCGACGGCGGAAGGTTTCATGGCATCGGACCTTACGCACCGGCTCTGGAAGCGGTCAAGAAAGCCGAACCCGTAGCTGCAGGCGGCATCTTGACTTGCCCCGGTCCGGCCCGTAGCCTGCGCGCGCCATGTCGACCATCGTCGCGTTGAAGGCCCGGGAGATTCTGGACTCGCGCGGCCATCCCACCCTGGAAGTCGACTGTGTGCTCGAAGGGGGTGCCGTGGGTCGGGCCGCTGTCCCTTCGGGGGCATCGACCGGCGAGCACGAGGCGATCGAGCTGCGCGACGGGGACGCTTCACGCTATCACGGCAAGGGGGTGCAGCGGGCGCTGCGCAATGTCCATGAGGTGCTGGCGCCGGCGCTGCTCGGGACCAACGCCTTCGACCAGGCGGCCCTGGACGCCCGGATGATCGAACTCGACGGCACGCCCAACAAGAGCAAGCTCGGCGCGAACGCGCTGCTGGGCGTTTCGCTTGCGGCGGCCAAGGCCGCCGCCGCCGCCCTGGATGTGCCGCTCTACCGACACCTGGGCGGCGTGCACGCGTCCCTCCTGCCGGTGCCCCTCATGAACGTGCTGAACGGCGGCAAGCACGCCGACAACAACGTCGATCTCCAGGAGTTCATGATCGTTCCGCTCGGCGCGCCTTCGTTCCGCGAAGCCCTGCGCTGGGGCGCCGAGGTGTTCCACAGCCTGCAAGCGGTGCTGAAGAAGCAAGGGATGTCGACCGCGGTCGGCGACGAGGGGGGCTTCGCGCCCAATCTGAAGTCGAACGAGCAGGCCCTCGAGGTGCTGGTCGAGGCGATCCGCATGGCGGGGTACCGGCCCGGGGAGCAGGTCGCCCTGGCGCTCGATCCCGCGGCCAGCGAATTCTTCGCCGGTGGCGTTTACGTCCTCCAGGGCGAGGGAGCTCGCCGATTGGCCCCGGCGGAGATGGTCGACTACTATGTGGATCTCTGCGCTCGCTATCCGATCGTGAGCATCGAAGACGGCCTGGCCGAGGACGACTGGGAAGGCTGGTCGGCGGTGACCCGCCAGTTGGGCGGTCGCGTTCAGCTGGTCGGGGACGATCTGTTCGTGACCAACGTGACGCGGCTGTCGCGCGGAATCCACGAGCAGGTGGCCAACTCGATTCTCATCAAGCTCAACCAGATCGGGACGCTTTCCGAGACGCTCGATGCGGTGGGAATGGCCCAGCGCGCGGGCTACACCACGGTGATCTCCCACCGTTCGGGGGAGACCGAGGACGTGACGATCGCAGATCTGGCGGTGGCGACGCGAGCCGGACAGATCAAGACCGGGTCGTTGTGCCGGACCGACCGGGTCGCCAAGTACAATCAGTTGCTGCGCATCGAGGAAGAGCTGGCCGGCGCGGGGCGCTACGCGGGACGACAGGCCTTCCGCACCGGCTGAACCACGGAGCAAAGAGACCCCCGAGCTCGCCCGGGGACAAGGACGTCATGCGCGACATCGGCACGCGAATTCAGCGTTACCGACTTTCCCGCTACGAGCGGAGGGATGCTCCTCTACTGCGGCGTCTCCGCTGGGCGTGGCCGTTGGCGGCGCTTTGGTTGGTCTACGTCGGGTTCTTGAGCGAGCACAGCCTGTATCGGCTGTGGCGGCTCAGCCGGGAGAACGTGCGGCTGCGGACCACCCTGGAAGCGACCCACCAAGAGCTCGGGCACCTGGACCGGCAGCTGAACGACCCCCGGGCCAGCCAGGAGCAAGGCGAGCACGCCCTGCGCGAGCGCGACGGCATGGGCCGCCGAAACGAGATCATCTACCGCTACGCCGACCCCGCGGCACCGGCCGACAGCACGACTCGCTGAGCCGCAGCGTGGCCGGCGCTCAGAACCCGATGCCGACCCCCATTCGCGCTCCCACTCCCCCCAGATCGATCGAGAAGGTCTCCTCGTCCGACAACGGTACGGTCACGACCTGTCCGTCGGGAAGATACAAGTCGGCGCTGAGGGCCAGGTCTCGGATCGCGCCCCTGCGGTAGATCACGCCGAGCATCACCGAATACCGCACCGCGAAGAACATGTGGGCTCCGGCCTCGAGGTAGTACCCGGGGCCGTCGCGTTCGCCCGTCACGCGGAAGCTGCGTGGCTCGTCGGGTTCGGCGAGGGTCGTGACATCGTCGGTCCCGAACTCGAGACGCTCGAAGACCACCTTGGTGCCCGTGTAGCTCAGGAACCCGCCGCCCAAGTAGGCGCGGGCCTGGAAATCCCCCTGGTTGTAGGGTGCCAGGTAGTAGGCCGCCCCGACATGGACCGGGACCGAGAGCACCTCGACTCGGTGGTGGATGGACTCGGAGAGACGCGGCAGGTATTCGAGCCGGGTGATCGAACGGATGTAGCCGAAGCCGGCGCTCACCGAGACGTTGGGGCGGACGAAGTAACGCAGCTCGGCCTGCTGATACCAGGAGTTCGAGATCTTGTCGAGCGTCTCGAGGCCACGGGGATTCAGGACCTCCTGGTTGTAGTCGTCCAGAAGGTCGTTGAAATCCCCCCCGACGAGCTGCGTCGGATTGCTCGACAGGATGAGGCTCAGGCGATGCACCTCGGCCGCCGCCCAGGCCGCCGGGGCGCTCGCGACGAGCCCACCCAGGAGGATCATGGACAACGCGATCACGCGCCGCATTCCCATCAGGATGTGACCTCCGCGCCCGATCGGATTCGCACCAGCAAACGCCGGCCGAGGGCGCGGAGAATAGCCACCCGGCCGCGGCCGCGCAATTGGCGAAGAACGCCGCCAACGAGCACCCGGCCGCGGGCCGGCTGGGTCGCTTGACAGGGATGAGCCGACCCCCTTATGGTCAAGACGTTGCTGCGGGGTGGAGCAGTCTGGTAGCTCGTCGGGCTCATAACCCGAAGGTCGCTGGTTCAAATCCAGCCCCCGCTACCACGAGCGCCCCGGCGGCCAGCCCGCCGGGGCGCGACCTTTGGCCCCTCCCCGTTCCGCTCACTGCGCCACGCGGTCCGGCCCCCGAGGTGCTGGCGATCGCCCGCCGGGGCCCGGAACCGGGGGCCCCCCCTCGCCGGGCCGCAAGCCGGTGCGGACCGCCGCCTCGGCCTCATCGGCCTCGCGCTCGCGTCGCACCCAAGCGAAGAACACGAAGCTCATGATCACCCAGTAGAAGAGCCCTCCCGGCACCCACATCAAGAGCCCGCCCAATCTCTGGTCGTCGAGCGGGCTCAGACCCCAGACGCGGGGCGACGCCGAGTACCACGGGTAAAGGACCACATCGGCCAGCGTGATCAGGGCGGCCACGAACATCATGGGAATCCCGACCAGGAACAGGTAGATCATGCGGCCGCCGTAGGACATGGGCGGGAACTCGGGGAGCGGACTCAGCACCGGCCACCACATGATCACCGCGGTGACCATGAACTGCAGATGGGTGACGATGTGCACGTTGTGGTTGCGCATCATGAGGTCGTAGGCCGGCTGGAGATGCCAGCCGGCGAACGACAAGCTGTAGATGCAGAACGCCGTCACCGGCCTGCCGAGGACGCGGGCCACCGCCTGTACCCAGCGCAGGCGCACCAGCGGTCGCAGGGCAAAGGCCGGGGTCCCGAGCAGCAACAGCGGCGGCATGAGCTGGGTCAGGATGAGGTGCTGCACCATGTGGACGCTGAACAAGTAGTAGTCGCTCAGGTCGTGGATCGGCCCGTTGAGGGCGAAGAAGGTGGCAACCAGGCCGGCAAAGAAGGACACCGGCTGCCAGGGCGACAGCTTCGCCTCGGGCGCGGCGCGTCGCCGGTACGGGCCGATCGCGTACAGGTAGAGGGCGGCGAGCAGGCCCAGGCCGACGAGCGTGCTGTTGTGGTTCTCCCAGCGGTGCCAGTCGAATTCCGGGAGGGGACGGCCGAAGCGATCGAGGGCGGGGCGAAAAAGCAGCGAGTCGGGGAGGTGAAGGATCAAGCCGGCCGATCAGAAGACGCCGAAGAGCTTCATCAGCGCGACGATCACCAAGGCGGCCACCGAGATGGGGACGACGAAGAGCCACGAGAACAGCCCGTGGTCGAACTTGAGATGCATGTAGTACATCACCACCAGCGAGAACTTGAGCGCCGACAACGTGAGCAGGACCGGCACCAGCACCGGTTTCATGGCCGGAATGTAGAACACCGCCACCTCGATGGCGGTGACCACGGTGAGAATGACCGCGATCCCCAGGTACTCCTTGGCCTTGGGATGAGAGTGCTCCGAGGGGTGCCGTTCCAAAGAGTCGCCCTGCTCGGCCATGCCCGCCTCCGCTACTGAATCAGGTACACCAAGGTGAAGATCGCGATCCACACGATGTCGACGAAGTGCCAGTAGAGCCCGGCGATCTCGACGTCGAGCGACTTTTCGGCCGGGATCTTGCCGCGAATCGCGAGCGTGAACAAGGTCCACAGCCAGATCACGCCGATCGTCACGTGAGTGCCGTGGAACCCCGTCAGCACGTAGAACGTGCAACCGAACAGGTTGCCCTGCAGCTTGAGGCCGTCGTAGAAGAAATGCGTGAACTCGTAACATTGTCCGCCCACGAAGGTCATGCCCAGCAAGGCGGTGCCGGCCAGCCAGCCGGCGGTAGCGCGCCGGTCGCCGCGCTGGCAGGCCGCGAGCGCCAGCACCATGGTCAGGCTGCTCATGAGCAGCACGAAGGCGCTGAACGAGGTGAACGGGATGTTGAGGATCTCGGGCGGGTGCGGGCCGGAGGCGTCGCGCCCCCGGTAGACCAGATAGGTGGCGATGAGCGATCCGAAGAACATGCATTCCGAGCCCAGGAAGGCCCAGAACAGCATCTTTCGGCTGCTCAGGCCGGTGCTCGTGTACGGAACCTCGTGGGCGGCGGCATGTGAGGCGGCAGCGGCCACGTCAGGGCCCTCCAGGGGACGAGCAGGCGACGGAGAGTCGGCTAGGCGGTGTTGGAAAACGCCCGAGGCGCTCCCACGAGACCCGGTCGCTCCGCCCTCCTGGCTCCGCTCCCTGACCCGCCGACGCGCGCCAGCTCCTGCCGGCCGCGCTGTCGGGAGTCTCGCGGAGCGCCTCGGGCGCTTTCCAACACCGCCCGGTCGCGACCGACGCAACGCAGCAGATGGCCATTCTCGGCCGCTTCCCTAGTGGCATGGCTCGAAGGCCCAGGAATAGAGCCCCACCAACATGACCAACAACCCGGGAATCCCCATCCACCAGCCGAAGATCATCCCCGCCATCAGCAGGCTGATCCCGAGCGCGGAGACCGCGGGCCAGTAGGAATCGGGCGGCATGTGGATGGGCCCGCTGACGCGGTTCGCCGTGCTCACGACCTCGCTCGCGTCCGCTTCCCACAGCGGATGCACGCTGTGCACGGTGGGCAGGCTGCCGAAGTTGTGCGGCGGCGGCGGCGATGGAATTGCCCACTCGAGCGTGGCCCCGCCCCACGGGTTGCTGCCCGTGATCTCGCCGTTGCCCACGCTCCGCAGGATGTTCCAGACGAACACCAGAGTCGCCACTGCGATCGCGAACGCGCCGGCGGTCGAGACCCAGTTCATGGTGTCGAAGCCCATGTGCGGCGCGTACGTATAGACGCGCCGCGGCATGCCCAGCAACCCCACGAAGTGCATGGGGAAGAACGTCACGTTCATGGCGATCAGGTTGAGCCAGAAGTGCAGCTTGCCGAGCCGCTCGTCGAGCAGGCGGCCGGTGATCTTCGGGAACCAGTAGTAGATCCCCGCGAACAGCCCCATGATGGCGCCACCGAACAGGACGTAATGGATGTGGGCGACGACGAAGTAGGTGTCGGTCTGCTGCAGGTCGGCGGGGGGCGAGGCGTGCATGACCCCCGAGAGTCCGCCCATGATGAACATGGAGATGAAGCCGATCGCGAACAGCATCGGGGTCTTGAGCTCGACTCGCCCGCCCCACATGGTGGCGATCCAGTTGAAGATCTTCACCCCGGTCGGGATGGCGATCAACATGGTGGTCAAGGCGAAGAAGGAATCCGCGATCGGTCCCAGGCCGACCGCGAACATGTGGTGGCTCCACACCCCCCAGCCCATGAAGCCGATGAAGATCCCCGAGTAGACGACCACCGGGTAGCCGAACAGGGGCTTCCGCGAGAAGGTCGGCAGGACCTCGGAGACGATGCCCATGGCCGGCAGGATGAGGATGTAGACCTCGGGGTGCCCGAACAGCCAGAACAGGTGCTGCCACAGCACCGGGTCCGCGCCCATCGCCGGCGCGTAGAAATTGGTGCCGGTGAAGCGGTCGAACAGCAGGAACACCAGCGCCACGGTGATGACCGGGAAGGCGAGGATGATGAGGAACGCGGTGACCAGCGTCATCCACACGAACACCGGCATGCGCATCAGCTTCATGCCCGGCGCCCGCATGTTGATGATGGTGACGATGAAGTTGAACGCCGCGGCCAGCGAGGAGATGCCGAGGATCTGCAGGCCGATCGCCCAGAAGTCCACGCCGTGGCCCGGAGAGAACTGCTTGGAGGTGAGGTTCGAGTAGCCGAACCAGCCAACGTCCGGCGCCCCGCCCAGGAAGAAGCTCAGGTTCAGGAACAGGCCGCCGAGCAGGAACACCCAGTAGCTGAACGCGTTGAGCCGCGGGAACGCAACGTCACGCGCCCCGATCTGGAGCGGGATGATGAAGTTGAAGAAGCTCGCCGAGAACGGCATGACGGCGAGGAAGATCATCGTCGTCCCGTGCATGGTGAAGAGCTGGTTATAGAAGTCGGGGCTCACGAAGTCGTTCTCGGGACGCGCGAGCTGGATGCGGATCATGAGCGCCTCGAGCCCGCCGATCAGGAAGAACACGAACGCCGTGGTCCCGTAGAGGATGCCGATCCGCTTATGATCGACGGTGGTGACCCAACTCCAGACCCGAACACCCAGTCCCGGCTGGGTCTGGACGGCCGTGATGGGTGCGGTGGTGGTCGCCATGATGGTCCTCCGCCCCTCCGCTACTTGAGGCTCTGCAGGTAGGCCACCACGGCCGTGACCTGGTCGGGGGCCAGCCCCAGCTTGGGCATGATCGCGCCTGGCTTGCGGGCCGGCGGATCCTCGATCCACTTGGCCATGTGCTCGGGTGTGTTCGGGAAGATGCTACCGGCGAGCGAGGTGCGGCTTCCGACGTGGGTCAGGTTGGGCCCGATGGTCCCCGGCGCCACGCCCTCGATGGTGTGGCAGGCGATGCAGCCGGCGCTGAGGAAGACCTGCTTGCCCTTCCCCGCCAGCGAAGCGCTGTCGGGCTCGACCGGCGGCTGCTTCTGCTCCGCCACCCAGGCCTCGAACTCCTGCGGAGTCTGCACCATGAGCTTCATTCGCATGTTAGCGTGCGAGGTCCCGCACAGCTCGGCGCACTGCCCCGGGAACGTCCCCACCGTGTCGGCGCTGAACCACATGCGGTTCACGTGCGAGGGGATCACGTCCCGCTTGCCGCCCATCGCCGGGAACCAGAAGCTGTGGATCACGTCCGCGGTCTCGAGCGAGACCGAGACCGGGCGGCCGACCGGCACGTGCAGCTCGCTCGCGGTCGTGACGCCGTACTCCGGATAGCGGAACTCCCACCACCACTGGTGCCCGATGACCCTGACCTCGAGGGCGCCGGCCGGCGCCTGGGACTGGGTCTTGAAGATGGTCATCACCGTGGGCACGGCGATGAAGGCCAGGACGACCGCCGGCGCGATGGTCCAGCCGATCTCGAGACCGGTGTGGCCGTGGATCATCCTGGGCTCGGCGAGCCCGGGGCGGTTCCGGTAGCGGATCACGGCGACGATCAACGCCCCTTCGACCAGCACGAAGATCACCACCACCCAGAAAACCAGGCTCTCGAGCAGGCGCTGGATGTCCCAGGCATAATCGGCCCGGGGGTGAAGCGTGCTCTGGGGAAACTGGTTGAGCGTGCAGCCGAGGGCCAGCAGCGGCAAGACCGCGAGCAGCGCCGGGGCGAGCTTGAGGAGTCGCAGTCTGCTCGGTGCCGCCATATCTTCGCCTCGAGGGGGAATCGCGCGGGTTCCGGCCGGTCCAAGAAAAAGAACGCGCGGGAAGCTACCACGGCGGGAGGCGGACGTGAAGGGCGGATGATGGCGAGTGGCATGCCGGTGCTATTCTCGCGCTCATGCGCAGGAATCGCGGCGTCGAACGGCCATCGGCGAAGGGCTCGCCGGCCGCTTGCCTGTTCGAGGCGGAACGGCTGTTCCAGGACTTCAGGGAGCTGACCCCGTTCCGCTTCCGACCCTTCGCGAAGAGCTTCGCCAGCTTCTTGGCCTACGAGCGCTGGAGACGTGCGCAGACGAACCCCTGGTACCGATAACCGCGTCCTGCGGGTGTGCCGGCTCCTCAACCGCCACCGTGCACGCTATCTCCTCGCCGGGGGAGTCGCGGCCAACCTTCCAAGGTGGTTCGCCAAATCGGGGGCGTGCGCGTGGCCTACCTGGGGCTCGACGACCTACTGCGATCGAAGCGGACGGGGCGCGCCAGCGACCTAGCCGAAATCGAGGCCCTGGGCGGGGGTCGGCGGAAGAAGAAGACGAGGCGCCGGTAGCAAGGCCCTGCGTGGGGTTTCCCGACGCCCATTGCGGGTTCGCTCACCGCCTCGCCGACTTCGCCATCCCCTCGGCGCTCGCGAGCGCCGCGCGCGCCTCGGCGATCAGCGGTTGAACCTCGGCATCGGGGGTGCGGTAGGTGGCGGCGAAGGTCTGCCAATGTCGCTTCGCGTCCTCGATCCGGCCCATTCGGGCGTAGAGCAACACCAGCCGCCGGTGCGCCAATGGCCAAGCGATGCCGTGGCGCTCGGTTTCCTCCCAGCCGGGAGATGGGTCGGACAGGCCCCGCTCGAGGTAGGCAGCCGCAGAGTCCGCATGGCCGAGGTGCTCGAAGGCGTCGGCCAGGAACCATCGGACTTCCCACATTCCCGCGGGGTACCAGACCACCTCCCCTCGCTGCGAGGCGATCGGCTGGAGGATGCGGGCCGCGTCCCTCCATCGTCCCGCGAGCGCTTCGATCCGGGCTTCGAGCAGGGCAGGGGTTGCCCCCTGCCAGACCAGCTCGCGCCTCGGCCGGCCCCGCGCGGCGTTCAAGAGGCGTTGGGCCTGGATTCGGTCTCCTGCGATCGCGGCTCGCAAGCCCCGCGTCAGGAGCGTGACGGTCGAAGTGTCGCGAGCCCATTCATCGGGCGGCAGGGGAATCGCTCCTCCACTGGCCACGGCGAGCATCAGGCGACCCCGCCGCGCCCCATCCTCCCCCCATTGGAGATCGGACACTTGATGAGCCGCGGCCTCCGCGCGCCCGAACGTCGCACTCGCAGCCGCCAGGGCACCGCGTGCCGCCTGGGCCGATGCGAGGTGGTTGAGGCCTCCCAGGCGGCGGTCCAGGTCGACGGCCGCCGCGTCAACGACCGCCGTGCTCTCCACTGCCGCCCAGTTATGAGCCGCCACCTCGATCGAAGCGCGAAGGTCGGGGCCCGACCTTCCCTTGAGTTCTCGGGCGATTTCGCGTGCCTCGTCGAGGCGACCCAGGTAGATGAGAGCGATCACCTCGTCGTTCAGAACGATCTGGCTGGCACCGAACGGGCTCGCCCGTGCGGCCATTCGGTACATCTGAAGTGACTCCTCGTGACGGCCCAGCATGCCGACGCGACCCCGCTGTTGACCATGGCACCCAGGTTCGTGGGGTCGTACGCCCGGACCCGTTCATACGCCGCCACGGCGCTCGGTAGATCTCCAACGATCCCGGCCTGGTCCGCTTCCAGAAGGAGCCGCTGCACGGTGGTCAGGCGCTGGGGTCGGCGCAGCGCCGCGTCCGAGCCGCCGAGCCAGCGCGAGAGGGGGCCCGGCTTCTTCACCACCGCGAAGGCGCCGATCGCGATCACGACGATCGCTGCCCCCGCCACCAACGCCCGGGCGCGACGGCGAGCGGGTTTGGCTTGCCGGGGCTCCGCCGGTGCAGTGTCGGTGGCCGGGCGCGGTGCCAGCGCCGCCGCGAACTCCGCCGCCGTCCCGAAACGATCCGCCGCGGCCTTGGCCAAAGCCTTGGCCAGCGCCCGGTCCACCTGCGGTGGCACCGTGGTCCGCAGCATCGCCACCGGCCGCGGCTCGATACTCAGGTGCTGATGGGCCAGGCTCTCCGCCGTCGGCCCGGTGAACGGCGGCTGACCGCTCAACATCTCGTACAGCACGCACCCCAGGCTGTAGAGGTCGCTCCGCCGGTCCAGCTCCCGGGTCCCCGCGCCCTGCTCGGGGCTCATGTAGACCGGGGTCCCGATCGCGAGCCCGGTGGTGGTCAGCTTCTCGCCCCCCGCCGCCACGATCGCCCGCGCGATCCCGAAGTCCGCCACCACCGCGTGCTGCTCCGCCAACAGGATGTTCTCGGGCTTGATGTCGCGGTGAACGACCCCCCGCCGGTGGGCATAATCCAGGGCGTCGGCCACCTCGTGCGCGATCCGCACCGCCTCGGCGACGGGGAGCTGCTTCTCACGCTCGAGCCGCTGGCGCAGCGATTCGCCTTCGGCGTAGGGCATGGCGTAGTAGAGCAGGCCGCCGGCGGAGCCGGATTCGTAAAGCGGCAGGATGTGCGGGTGGTTCAGCCGGGCGGCGGCCTCGATCTCGCGCAGGAAGCGCTCGGGGCCCAGTGCGGCCGCGACCTCGGGCAGCAGCACCTTGAGCGCCACCGGGCGGTGGTGCCGGAGGTCCTCGGCCAGGTAGACGGTCGCCATGCCGCCGCGGCCCAACTCGCGCTGAACCCGGTAGCGATCGGCGAGGGCGGCGCGGAGGCGGTCAACGGTTTCGGCCACGGCCTGTGGCTCCTAGCGCACTCGGGGCCGGCACGCTTCGCAGGCTATCACACGCCCGAGACGGGGCGCGGCACAAGCCCCAGGGAATGAATTGAACCCGCCTCTACGCAGCCCCTCGTCGTTCAGCCGGCGCTCTAGCGGCCCGCGATCCGGATCACGACATCCACGGTCAGCACCAAGAACAGCAGGAAGAGGTAGACGATCGAGAAGCGGAACAGGTGCACGGCGTGCGCCACCGCTCCGCTGCGCAGCAGGCGGAGGGCGTAGTAGGCGAACGCTCCGCCCAGGACGAGCGCTCCCCCCGCGTAGATCGGGCCCACCACCCCGAGCAGCACTAGGGTCAGCGTGACCGGGACCAGCGCCACGGCATAGACCGCGATCTGTCGTCGAGTCTCCGGCTCCCCGTGCGTCACCAGCAGCATCGGTAGGTTGGCGCGCACGTAGTCGTCGCGCCGGTAGAGCGAGAGCGCCCAGAAGTGCGGGGGCGTCCAGAAGAAGACGATCGCGGCGAGCAGAACGGCGGGCAGGCCCACCTGGCCGGTCACGGCCGCCCAGGCGATGAGCGGCGCGGAAGCGCCCGCGGCTCCTCCGATCACGATGTTCTGCGGCGTGCGTCGCTTGAGCCACACCGAGTACACCACCGCGTAATAGAAGATGGAGATCATGGCGATGGTGGCCGCCAGCGGGTTGGCGGTCGTCACCAGCACCCACCACGACAGCGAGGCCAGCGCCGTGCCCAGCGCCACCGCGTGGGACGGCGGCAGCAGCCCCGAGGGCAGCGGCCGCGCCATCGTGCGTCTCATCAGGGCATCGATGTCGCGGTCCACATAGTGGTTGAAGCTCGCGGCGGAAGCCGCGGCCATCGCGATGCCGGCGAGCGCGCCCCAGAACACGCTCGGCGGCGGAAGCCCCTCCCCCGCCATGAGCAGCGCGGGCAGGCCGGTTACCACCACCAGTGATACGATGCGCGGCTTGGTCAGCTCGAGGTAGCCGAAGGCGACACGACGCGCGGCCGGGCGGGCCAGGGTGATGCTCATGTCGGAACTGCCACCGCCAGCGCTCGTTCGCTGGCCGGCAGGATCGCGGTCCGATACGCGGCGGTGATCAGCAGCGCCAGGATGGTGACCGCAGTCGCTAGGTGGGCGGCGGAGAGCCACCAGGGAACGCCGAGGAGCACGTTCGCCACGCCGAGCATCACCTGCACCACGGTCAGCGCCAGGGCCGCCAGTCCTGCCCTCCGAGCGCCCCCATCGAGAGCGAGCCGCGCGCGCATAGCAGTGAACAGCATCATGGCACCCAGCGCGTAGGCCCCGTAGCGGTGCGTCATCTGCAGTCCCACCGGGCCATGGAGCGACGGGAACCACTCCCCGTTGCAGGTCGGCCAATCCGGGCAGGCGAGCCCCGCGCCGTTCGCGCTCACCATGCCACCGAGCAGCGCTTGGCCATAGGTCAACAGGGCGGCGACCCCGAACACCGGCAATAACCCCGCCGGGCGCGTCGGCCGGACCGGCTCCGGCTCGGCCTCGCCGCGCGCCACCAGGGTCAGCACCAGCAAGGTCGAGAACAGCAGCAGCGCCACGCCCAGGTGCCCCGCAACCACGTTGGGGTCGAGCAGCTTCCAGACCGTGAGGGCTCCGAGCAGCACCTGCGCGGCGAGGAGCACGATGCCGAGCAAGGCCAGTCCGCCGAGGCGAGCGCGCAGCTCACGGTGCGTCAAGATCCAGCCCGCGGTGGCGAACAGCAGCAAGCTCACCAGCAGGGCGACCAAGCGGTGAAACCACTCGATCAGAACGTCGAAGCGGAGCGGCGGAATGAGCCGACCCTGGCACAGCGGCCAGTCGGGGCACGCGAGGCCCGCGCCGGTGGTGCGCACCACCGAGCCGATCACCATCAGCCCGAACATCAGCAGCGTCGTCGACAGCGCGAGCCGATAGGCGGTTTGGAACGCTCGGCGGGACGACACGATGCACGGTCTCCGGGCTCGCTCGCGGCTCCCTCGGGCCCGGCTCGACCTTCCGATGGAGCACCAAGGGCAGGACGTGGATGGAAACGGCGGGCGACGCTAGCACAAAGGACAGGGTTTGCAACCGAGCGCGCCGACGGTCGGGCCGTGAGATGGACGGCCGGCGGCGAGGAGGGCTACGCTCGTCCCGACCGATGATCCTTTGGGCCGACCGGCAAGACCTTCGCTACTGTCGCGCGGTGCTGCCGCGCGTCTCGCGCACCTTCGCGCTCAACATCCGTTTGCTGCGCGGGACCCTGGGCGACGCGGTGCGCGTGGGTTATTTGCTGTGCCGCACCGCCGACGCGCTCGAGGATTCGTGGCCCGGCTGCGCCGCGGATCTGCGCCAGCGCTTCGAGCAGCTCCTCTCGGGGCTTCAAGGCGACGCGGCGGCCGCGCAATGGCTGGCCTCCCAGGCCACCGAGCTCGCGGGCGGCCGCGCCGATCTCGAACTCGTGTCTCACCTGCCGCTCGTGCTGCGCGCCTTCCATGGCCTGCCGGAAGGCCATCGCGCGACCATCGCCGCCGGGGTTCAGACGCTGGCCCGTGGAATGGCCGCGTACGCTGCGCGAGCCGCCGGGCGGGCCCCCGATCTCCCCTACCTCGACACCGAAGCGGAGCTGGACGACTATTGCTGGGTGGTGGCGGGCTGCGTGGGCGTGATGCTGACCGGGCTCTACGCCGACCAGCACGGAGCGGGATCTCCGCCGACCCAGCTTCGCCGCCTGGAGATCGCCCCCGTCGTCGGCCGGGCGCTTCAGCTCACCAACATCCTGCTCGACTGGCCCGCCGACGTGAGGCGTGGCCGCTGCTACCTCCCCGCGAGTTGGCTCGCCGAGCGGGGGCTTAGGGCCAGCGACCTGGTGGGCCGCGAGAACGATGCCGTGCAAACGGTGGCCGAGCGGCTCGAGGCCAGGGCGCGTGCGGCCCTGGCGCGGGTTCCCGATTACGTGGAGCTCATCCCTGAGCGGCACCAGCGGTTCCGTCTCTTCTGCTTGTGGCCCGCCCTGTGGGCCCTGGGCTCCCTCGAGCACGCCCGGCGGGACCTCGAATTCCCGTGGGGCCCGCGCCGCCCCCGCCTGCCGCGCCGCGAGCTGTTCGGCGCGGCGATCGGATCACTGGTACCAGCGCATCAGACCCAGGCGTTGAGCCGGCTCCGCGCCGCCTCGGGCCCCGCGGGAGCGAAGTCCAACCCGGGTTCGGACTGAGAACCCCTCGACGCGAGAGTGGTCTGGCCACGATCAGCCTCCCTGCGGTCCGAACCTCTGCTCCGCCCGCAGCCGGGCCTTGGCCGCTTCAATGTCCCGATCCTTCGGTGGTGCCGTCGTGGTCAGCTCGTCGAGCAGGGTCCGCGCCACGCGAGCGACCTCGACCACGGCGCGATCGAAGACCGCCTGATTGGCGTGCGATGGTTTGGTGAACCCGCTGATCTTCCTGACGAACTGGAGTGAGGCGTCACGGACCTCCTCGTCGGTGGCGGATGGCGAGAAGTTGAACAGCGTCTTGATGTTCCGGCACATCGTCGTGTTCCTTGTGGCGCGAGGAATCGGGCTCTACGCGCCCGCCAGGCGGAGCAGGCGCTGGAACTGAGCCTCACTGAACGGCATCACCGACAGCCGTGGCAGGCGCGCGAGGTCGGTGGCCTTGAGCACCGGATCGGCCTTCACCCGGGCCAGCGGCACCGGCTCGGGGAACGGTCGGTCGACCTTGAGATCCACGACCGGCCGCTTGGGATCCTTGAGCTTGGGGTCCGGGTAGGCATCCGAAGCCGCGACCGCGAGCCCAACGGCCTGCTTCTCGTCCCCGGTATGATAGACGATCACCGTATCACCCTTGCGGATCGTGGCCAGGCGCTTCAGCGCCACCGGATTCGAGACCCCGTCCCACACCGTGCGCCGGTCGCGCTGCAGGTCGGCGTACGAGTAGGTCGAGGGCTCGGTCTTCACCAGGAAGCGCGCCATGGCGGGAGCATAGGCGCGAACCGTGGCCACCGCAACGCGCGTGCGCGCCCGCGCGTCACCGGACCGAGATGGCGCGAGCGACCAGGGATCTTCCGGCCTGGCTGAGGCGAACGAGGTAGACGCCGGGGCGGAAGGCTCGATCGTCAAGGACCAGGACATGCTCGCCCGGGCCGAGGCTTCCCACGGCTCGGCTCGACACCAATCGCCCACCGGCGTCGAAGAGCTCGAGATTCGCGGCCTCGGAACTCTCCAGCGTGAAGGAAACGCGGATCCCGCTGCGCGCGGGATTGGGTCGAGCCCCGCCGAGCGCCAGGGTGAATCGTGGCTGCGGCAGGCTGCGGGTCCGGATTTCGAAGGGGCCGAAGAAGCGCTCCACGCCGCAGCTCGCCAGCGCCAGTCGGTATCCGTACCGGCAACCTGGCGCCAGGCCCCGATCCTCCACGCGGATGCTGCCGTCGGGTTCGATCGCGGGCTCGGCCGCGATCACCCAGACGGCCGTCGAGTCGCGCCGATCGACCCGTGCGGAGCACGGTGGCCCGCTCTGCAGCCGCCAGGTCAGTCGAGCGACGTGCTCGTCGGCCGCACCGCTCACGAGCTCGACCTGGGTGGGGATGAAGCCGCGGCCCGCGGGGATCTCGCTCCACGTCTCACCGAGGTTGTGGTCGGCTCCGCAGGCATGGATCACGAGCCGATAGCCTTCGACTCGGCCCTCGAAGAGGCCGAGGTCCTCGAAATGGACCCAACCGGTCTCATCCACCGGCGCAGTCCCGATCGAGGTCCAGGCGGTACAGGAATCGCGGCGGGACACGGTGACGCTCAGTCCCTCGCCAGCCGTCACCTTCCAGCCAAGACGGAGGCGCCCCGCTTCGGCCTCGACCATCCGGTCCGTGATCGCGAGATGCGAGAACCCGCCGCCATCGGGGATGTCGATCCAAACCTCTCCGGTGATCTGCTCGTTGCCGCCGCAGGATCGAATCCCCAGTGCATAGGCGTATCGGCATCCCGCAATCGCGTCGTGGTCGGCGTAGACGACCTCGCCCGCGTCATTGGGTACTCGCGTGCCGACCGCCATCCAAGGCCCGTCCACCTGACGGCAATAGACCGTGGCGAGTCCCGTGGTCGGACCATCGAGACGCCAGCGGATTCGAACCGTGTTCGAGTCCGCGAAAGTGCTCACGACCGAGGCCGTCGCCCCGCACGGGAGGCTTCCGTCGGCCGCGATACGCGTGGCGAAGACCGACGGGTGGCCGTTGCGCGTGTCCTGCCACGCCACGATGATCCCGTTCGCGCCATCGGGGGTCGGCCTGGGGATCATTTGCTCGCCGCCGGCTGCGCACAGCGAAACGCCGTCCGGCGCCCATGCCACAGCTCCGGAGGACGAAACGTGCTGCGCATACGCTTGCCAGCCTGAGCCGGAGCGCCGGTCCTGCCAGGTCACGAACGCGCCGCCGGCCCCATCGGAGATCAACCCCGGCACCATCTGAATCCCGGGAGCGGTGCAGAGCGCCAAGCCGTTGACGGGCCAACCGGGCGATGGCGCACCGTCGAGAAGCAGGTGCTGGACGTAGATGTCACCGCTGTCGGCGCGCTGGTCCGACCACGCGATCAAGGCGCCATCTGCGCCGTCCGACTCGATGCTGCTGTAGCGCTGCATGCGGTGGCCGTCGTAGCGGTAGAGTCCGGCATCGGACGGGAAGGTGCAGACTACGAGGCCGCTGTCGGGCCATCCCGGAGCCACCCCGCCACTCGCCGTCAGGCGTTGAGCATAGACCTGCTGGTGGCCGCTCCTCGGGTCCTGCCAGGCATAGATGGCGCCTCCTGCTCCGTCCGACACGATCCCGGGAGCATCCTTCCATCCCGGTGCCGGGGCGACCGCCACCCCACCACCGGGCCAGTCTACGACCACGGTGTCGGGCTGGACGCTGACGTGCCTGGCCATCAGGCCACCGGTCGCAGCGAAGAGTCCCCCGGCGCCATCCGAGCACAACACGGGATCGTGTCCATAATATGCGAGCCACAGCGGACTCGGCGGCCAGGGTGAGACGACGTTTCGATCGGCGTCATAGTGCTGGACCAGGGGTGATTCGGTGAGATGGCCGCCCTGTTCCCAAGCGAGGAAGACACCGCCCTCCCCATCGAGCAGTAGCACAGGAAGTCCGGTGGGGGACCGCTTGGCTATGGCCTTGGGCTGGGCGCCAGTCGCACCGAGACTGTCGGAGGCAGGCCTTGCATCTTCGAGCGGCGCTACCCGAATCGAATATGGCGCACCCCTCTCATTTGACGCGGATAGGTGCCAAAGCGAGATGCTCCATGTGTCGGTTGCCGCGACGAACGCGCCGCCGCGCCCATCCGCGACGACCACGGGATCGATGGCGTAGCCACTCGACACCTGGAGGCCCGAGTCCGGCCAGCCCGGAGCAGGCAGCCCCGTCGATGACAGATGCTGAGCGTAGAGGAACCAGCCCCGACGGCCGTCCTGCCAGACGATGAACGCGCCACCGGCTCCGTCGCTCGCGATCACCGGGTCGGACTGGATGCCGTCGGAAAGGGCGACGGCCACACCTTCGGGATTCCACGCCCGGGCCGCGGCCGGAAGAGCGAGGGCGCCGACAAGGCTCAAGAAGCAGGGCGCAAGGAAGCGACGGGGGAACATAGGAAATGCCGCTGTGAAGACCGGGCAAGGCTAGGTCGGCCCGCGTTCGCCGTCAACCATCGATTTCGTGCTCGAACGGTCGCGCGGCTCGATAGTACGCGCTCGAGGTCTCATGGCTATCCTGCGGGGGAGCTACGGGTCCATTTGAGAATCGCCAGCCACGGAAAATCAGCCCAGCTTCTCGGTGAGCACGGGCTCGGTGCGGCGCCCCGCTTCGCGCGCCGCGATCACCCGCAGCCGGTACGTGACCCAGCCCGCACCGGCGAGCAGTACCAGCGCCGAGAAACTGGTCGCCACCGGAGCCCCGAGGTGCTGTGCGATCCAGCCGGAGATGAGCGCCCCGAGGGGCGCGGTACCGATGAACATGAACGTATAGAGGCTCATGATTCGCCCGCGGAACCGATCCTCGGTGGTGATCTGGAGCAGCGTGTTCGTGCTCGCCACGTAGAGGATCAAGCCAAAGCCGGCGGCGAACCCCATCGCCAGCGTGAGCGGCAGCGCTCGCGACCAAGCGAAGGCCCCCATCCCGATCCCCGCCGCACCGAGCCCCACCAGCAGATTGCGGCGCAGGCTCCAGCGGTCTTGCTGGCGGGTCATCACCACCGCCGAGAGCAGCGAGCCGAGGCCAAACGCCGAGACCATGAGCCCGTACGCCCGGGGGCCGGCGTGGAGGATGTCGCGGGCATAGACCGGCAGCAGCACCATGTACTGGAATCCCAGCCCGCAGGTCACGCCGAGTAGACCCAAGAGATTCCGGATCGGTCTGAGCTCGATGGCGTAGCGCACCCCTTCGCGCAGCGTCGAGAGGGGATCGAGCGCCGGTCCGGCGTCGGTGAGACGCGGTGGCAGCTTCATGCGGGAAAGCGCCACCAGCACCGCCACGTAGGAGACGGCGTTCACCCAGAAGCAGACCCCCTCGCCGGCCAACGCCACCAACAGGCCGGCGAGCGCGGGGCCCAGCACGCGGGCGGTGTTGAAGGCCGCCGAGTTGAGCGCGATCGCGTTGGAGAGGTCCTCCTTGCCCACCATCTCCACCAGGAAGGATTGCCGCGCCGGCAGATCGAAGGCGCTGATGGTGCCGAACGCGAGGGCCAAGCCGAGGACCATCCAGGGCTGGACCATCCCGGTGGTCGCCACCGCCGCCAACAGGGCGGCCTGGACCAGCGCGCAGGCCTGGGTGATGAGAATGAGTCGTCGCTTGTCGACCCGGTCGGCCACCACGCCCGCCCACAGCGAGAACAGCATCACCGGCAGGAACTGGGCAAACCCGAGCAGGCCGAGCATGAACGCCGAGTGGGTGAGCCGGTGCATGAGCCAGCCCTGGGCCACGCTCTGCATCCAGGTGCCAACGAGCGAGAAGAGCTGGCCGCCCCAGAAGAGCCGGAAGTTGCGGTGGCGAAGAGCGCGGAAGCGGTTGCCGAGCGTGTCGCGCAGGGCCGAGGTCGGCATCGGGACGCCGACGCTACCGCGGACGCGCGCCCGGTGCCAAGTGCCGCTCCATCCATTCGCCGACCGTGGCGGCGAACCACTCGGAGGCCGACAGCAGGTGCAAGTGGGAAACCCCGGGCGACACCCGCAGCTCGGCGCCGGGAAGTAGCCGCTCGAGCTCGCGCGTGGCACCGCGGGCCCAGGGCGTCTCGCGCTCTCCCACGACGAGCAAGGTGGGACTGCGAAGCTGCGACAGGGCCCCGACCGTGTCGTGGGCGAAGGCCAAGGTGACGCAGTGCCGGGCAAGCGAGAGATCGAGCGTGCGCACGCAGAAGCGCACGAACGAGAGCAGGCGCTCGTCGCAGCGAGCGTCGTACACCCAGGCGCCGCGCGCCGCGAACCAGCGTGCCAGCGGGGCCGCCAGCGCTTCCGGCAGGTAGCGCTGGCTCGCCAGCACCAAGGGTTGCTCGAGGTAGCGCTTGCGCCACACTCCGCGCGAGCTGCCGACCCGCGCGAAGCTGCTCGACAGCGTCAGGGCCGCCACCCGCTCGGGTCGGAGCAGGCCCCAGCGCTGCGCCAGGGCCCCGCCCAGCGAATGGCCCACGACCCCCGCGCGTCCCGGGGCAAATGCGTCGGCGACCCGTTCCAGGTCTTCCAACAGAACCTGCCACGAAGGCTTCCCCGCGAAGCGCACCCGGAGGTCGAAGGTCACGACGCGGAAACGACGCGCGAGGATTCCGGTCGCGGCGATCCAGGCCTCCTTCCAGCCCGGAAGCGGCGGGATCAACAGCAGCGGCTCGCCCTTGCCCACGACCACCACGTCCGTGGAGCCACCCCGAAGCTCGAAGGGCATCGGCCGCCAGCCGTCGAGCCAGGCGGGATCGACGCACGCCTGCCAGCCCTCGGGCAGCCGAATCCCCACCGAGCTCAGATGACCCTCCTCGGCGCCATGGCTCGCGCGGCCGACGCCACCACCTCGCGGGAACGGTCCGAGGAGGGACTGGCGGTCAGCGCCGCGCCGCGCCGGACATCGCTTCGGCGGCGAGCAGGGCGCTCCGGGCCTCCTCGACCAGCGGCTCGAGATCCGGGTCCGGGCGGACGAAGGTCTCGGAAAAGGTGCGCCACCGCTCCCTCGCCTCGGAAATCCTCCCGAGCCCCGCATAGAGCAGGACCAGCCGGCGCAGCGCGAGCGGATAGAAGAAGCCGACCGTTTCCAGCTCGTTCGCATAGCGCCTGGTCGGCGTCACGATGCGCTCGAGGTAGAACGCCGCCGAATCCCGCCTTCCGAGACTTTCGTGGGCGTCCGCCGCGAACCATGCCGATGAGCTCGCTGCTCCCCCATCCGCCGCCTTCGTCCTT
This sequence comes from Candidatus Eiseniibacteriota bacterium, assembly GCA_036505355.1. Taxonomy (GTDB): domain Bacteria; phylum Eisenbacteria; class RBG-16-71-46; order RBG-16-71-46; family RBG-16-71-46; genus WS-8. The sequence continues at coordinate 41,848 of DASXTP010000067.1, forward strand.
CGGGCGCATGGCGAGAGGACCGAGGTTTCGCTGCATCGGTCCATCGGCGCGCAGCGACGGCGAGATGGCCCCGCGATTCCCAGCCTCTCAAATCCCGCTTGGCGACGGGCGTGTCACGGTTTCTCGCGAGCCGGCGATCCATCCTCCTGGCGACATCGAGATCGCCCGATGCGGCCGCCCAAAGACAACCCACGTATTCATGATTGCCGAAGGAATCGTTGCGGCTCGGTCACGAATTCGTCTCCAAGGTTCGGAGACTATCCGCGGCGTCGGCGCTTCACAAGATCCGATGCGGCCAGATGTGGCCAGATCCGATGCGACCACAGGCCCTGGAATCCAGGCGGGCCGCGATGGGCGGCCTCGTCGGCTTCCCATGCACGCCGGCTCTAGTCGCCGCGCAGCAGGATGACCTTGCGCGTCACCTCGACGCCCGCGACTCGGCCGCGAAGGAAGTAGACCCCACCCCGCACCGGCTGCCCACCATCGTCGGTTCCCTGCCACCGGAACCCGCGCGTTCCGGCTTCGAACCGTCCGCGGAAGAGGGTCGCGATCCGGCGGCCGGCGAGATCGTGCACGGCCAGCTCCACATCTCCGGCACTTGGGAGTGTGAGCGAGAAACGAGTCTCGCGTCGGAACGGGTTGGGTTGCGCCGCCGACAGCGAGACCCGAGAGCCAGCGCCGATCGGGAGCGTCGTAGGGACGAGATTCACCTCGAGCGCGACGCCATCAGGCCCCGAGAAGTCGCCGTTCTCGAGCCGCAGCTCGCCGCCGGGAGTCTGCCCGGCCCTGAGCGTCAGGTGCACGGTGAGCGGCAGCGAGCCGCGCGCGGCTTCCTGGGTGCCCACCCGGATCAGGCCGATCCGGAGTTCCGAGCCGTCCACCGCGTGGAGGTCGAGCCATTCGCTCATCCCGGCCGGCACGTCGACGCCGCGGACGTCGAACCGGTCGGAGGGGAAACGCAGCGCCAATCGAGCCGCACCCAGGCGATCCACGCCGTCGATGCGCAGCGGCACGTCGAGTCCGTTGGCCGTCGCCGCCGGACCCCCAAAGCTCACCTGCACCGCGGGCTCGCTGCGGCCCGGGGACCCCGGAGTTATGGTGCCGTAGAGCACCACCTGCGCGCAGCAGAAGAGGTCGTCGAGCGTGGTCTGGCCGTCGCCGTTGCAGTCGAGGACCCCGCTCCCGGGAGCGGGGCAGAGTCCGCTGCCGTTGAAGCACTGCGCCATCAGCACCAGGTCGCGAACGTCGACCCACTGATCCTGATTGAAGTCACAGCTTGCGCTCGCTGTGCAGATCCGCGCCTCGGGCGCAACCAGCGTCAAGGTCGGGCAGGGCGGGATGTCCAGGCCGCGGGGATCGGAAGCCCGCACATCGGACGCTAGCAGGTGCGTCACCGGTCCGGTGGGCTCACGGTCAGCGATCGCGACGGTCACCCGTAGCACCGGTGAGGGTGGGACAAAGGGATCGGTCTCGGGGATGGGGGTGGCGTCGGTCGAGAACATCACGAACTTGGCCCCGTTCGCGGTGGGTTGCCACGCCACCTTCCAGTTGGCGGCCGGCCCCACGGGCGTAAGGTCCGTGATCGCGAGCCCCGCGGGGTAGAAGGAGAGCGTTCCCTGGAGTCCCGCGATCGGCACCGTGTTGCTGAGCGCCGTCATCGACACTTGCCCGGAGTGCTGGCGGTCCACGTACGCGTCGCAGCGGTCCGAGCCGTGGAGCCAATCCAGGAGGAAGCATCCCGATGCCGTGCTGCAGGGCTCTGCGACCCGGAAGCTCGCGGCGTGGCGGAACGAGCCCTCCGGCGGGTCGTGGCAGAGGATGGTCTGATGCTCCTCGACTTCGAGCGAATAGATCCCGGGCAGCAGGGGCGGCAGCCTCAGTCGCTCGGCGAAGGGCACAGGCTCGCGCGCACACAGCCGATCCAGGCAGTCGTTGCGTGACAGGTTCGCGCGCAGCCTCGGGGGCTGCGGGACGATCGTGGTGGCATCCGAGGGAAGCACGGCGACGCCCTCGAACTTCCAGCATTCGTCCGGGAAGGTGCCGGCGATCAGGACCGCGATGCTGTCCCCCGGACAGGCGTTCGCCGGGCACTCCCGGCAGCCGGGCTTCCCGACTTGGATGGTCGTCACCAGAGGAACCAGTGGCGGCGGGCCACCGGTGGAGCACCGCAAAGCCACCTCGAACGGGAACACCGCGGTGAACAGGGAATCCTCCTGCCGGAGGTTGTCCCAGGCAGTGAACGCCTCCTGCACGATCAGACCATAGGGCCCGGAAGGAAGCCCCGGCAGCTCGACGCTGCCGCGGAACGGCGTCGGCATCTCGGGGCAGGGTCCGTCGAGCTGCCCCGCCACCGCCACCAGCAGCTTCACGATGGGGGGCCCCGGGCGCGGGCTCGCGAGCGGCGAGGGCAGCAGCTCGATGCCGCGAAGCGCGTAGCAAGCGCTGGGGAATACTCCCCCGACGAACACCGGGAAGCTGTCGCCGGGGCAGATCACCGACGGGCACTCGGGGCAGAGCGCCGGCGACCCGATACGCACAAAGGTCACGAACGGCAATGGCCCCGGCGGTGGACAGAATCCGACCCGGAAGTCGAGGGTGTCCACCTGGCTGATCTCGCACGATGCGCCATCAGCATCGAGGACGACCCGAGCGCTGGCATGGACCAGCAACCGATGGTTGCCCGCCGCCAACCTGCCAATCGGGATGACAAGAGATTCCGGCTGACAGGGGATGCGCGGGCAGACCTGTCTCGAGAGGAACTCGAGGTGGATCCCGCCATCGAGTCCGCCAGCGACGATGTGATCGCATTCGCCGCAGGAATGCACCACCAGGCTCAGAGGCTGGCCGTCGCAGGGATGCGCGGGCTGGAAGCCCGTCCAGTAGTCGATGTGGCGCTCGAAGCTGCAGGGGCTGCCGGCCGCGCCGGCTGGCGTGTCGCCACGTGCAAAGCTGGGGGGCAGAAGGAGCCCCAAGGTCAGTGTGACTGCGAATCGTTTCACCGAAACACCTGCCTGGCGGCCCTGCCGCCCCGCGGCGGGGGCCAAACCATCCCCGGTCTTTTGAGGAAACCCCGGTCTTGTCGGTGGCGCCAAGTATACGCCCGCGGGCCGGAGTCTTCATTGCCTTCTCGATCACCGGTCCTTGTGGGCCGCACCAGCCTGCCGAGCATTTGGGCTAGACTCCCGCCACGACCGGGGTTCGGGGCGGCCGCACGGCGCGATCGGGCCCACTTTCAGCGGGAGGATCGGATGTCCAAGCTACCTTCCTTCTATTCGGCGTTTCGGGAAGCGCATCCGCGCGTCGCCACCGCCTACCAGGAGCTGGGCGAGGCGGTGCGCGCGGCCGGCCCCCTGACCGAGCGCGCGGCCGAGCTGGTCAAGCTCGCGCTCGCCGCCGGGGCCCACCTCGAGGGAGCCGTTCACTCGCACGCGCGACGCGCCTTGGAAGCCGGCGTCGCCCCCGAGGAGCTGCGCCAGGTTCCGCTGCTCGCCATCACCACGCTGGGCTTCCCGGCGGCGATGGCGGTGCGGGCGATGATCGAGGACGTGCTGGGGCCGCCGGCCTGATGCGTTTTCCGCACGGCTTCCTCTGGGGAGCGGCCACCTCGGCCCACCAGGTGGAAGGCGGCAATCGCCACAACGATTGGTGGCGCTTCGAGCAGCTCAAAGGAAAGATCGCCGGCGGCGACGTGAGCGGCACGGCCTGTCGCCATTACGAGCGGTTCGACGAGGATTTCGCGCTCGCCGCCCAAGACGGACACAACACCCACCGGCTTTCGCTCGAGTGGAGCCGCATCGAGCCGGAGCGGGGTAGGCACGATCCGGTCGAGGTGGCTCATTACCATGCGGTGCTCGCCTCCCTCAAGGGTCACCGGCTTGCGCCCATCGTCACACTCCACCATTTCACCAACCCGATCTGGGTCGCCGACCGCGGCGGATGGGAGAACCACGAGACGGTGGACCGCTTCTGCGAGTTCGTGCGGTTCTGCGCCCGCGAGTACGGTGGTGAAGTCGACTGGTGGTGCACCGTGAACGAGCCCGAGGTCTACGCCTTCCGCGGTTGGTCCGAGGGCGTGTGGCCGCCCGCCAAGCGCGACGACAGCGCGGCCCTGGTGGTGATCGCCCACCTGCTCGAGGCTCATGGCCGGTCCTACCACATTCTCCACCAAGAGGACCGCTTGGATGCCGACGGCGACGGGCATCCCGCCCGGGTCGGCTTCGCCAAGCACCACCCGCAGCTCGAGCCCGATCGACCGTGGTCCCCCTTCGACCGTCTGCGCGCCCACCTCGAGCAGCGGGTGTTCAACGACGCGGTCGAGGAAGCGGCCGTCACCGGGAAGATCGACCTGTGGATCCCGGGCGCCCAGAGGATCCACCGGCGGTGCGCGGAGTTGGAGAAGAGCCTCGATTACCTGGGTCTCAACTACTACACGCGCTGGAAGGTTCGAATGTTCGCGGCCGAGCCCCACGTCACGCGTCGCGGGGCACCGGCCACCGACCTCAAGTGGGAGATCCACCCCCGCGGATTCGAGGAAGCGCTGGTGCAGGTAGGGCGGCTCGGCGTGCCGGTCCTGGTCACCGAGAACGGGTTCGCCGACCAGCGGGACGCGTTCCGACCGCGAGCGCTGGTCGAGTACCTGCGGCATCTCGGGAGGGCCCTCGAGCGTGGCGTGGACGTGCGCGGCTATCTCCATTGGTCCTTGATGGACAACTTCGAATGGGCCGACGGTTTCCGCCCGCGCTTCGGGCTCTACCGGGTGGACTTCGCCGACCCCGAACGACCGCGCACCCGCACCCGCAGCGCCGAGCTCTACGCCCGGATCGCCCGGGCGGGAGCGATCGACGCGGCCGTATCGGCCGAGGTCGGGCTGGCGCCATGACCGGGGCAGCCGAAGAAGGCCATCATCAAGGAGCTGGTTTTCGACACCATTCGAGTGTCTGTTTGAGGCCACGCGGCTCACCATTTATTCTGCAGCCCGACAAGCTGGAGGGACGAGTTCTCATGTGCCCACTGTGCAAGGAACACGAAGGCAAACCCTGCGAGATCCGGGAGCGGCCGGACGGCCGGCTGGTGTGCTCCTGCGGCCGTCACTCGTGGCCGAACTCCGGCGCCCTGCAGGAGACCTGCCGGCTCGCGAGCCTAACCATCGAACGTACTCCGCACACCTGGACCCAGGGGCTCTGATCCGGAGCCACCGTCGCTGGGGACGGCCGCGCGCGGCGTAAGGGGCGGTCCCGAGCACACGTCACGCCCGCACCGGCCGCTTGGTTGCCCCTTGGGCCTGCGATATGCTCCCTGCGCCGCAGGTCATTGGAGCCCACCATGCCCCGTCGACCCGAAGACGCCCTGGAACTCGTCCAGCGCGAGGTGGAGAAGCTGTGGCGGGATCTGGTCTACCGCCGGCATCCGGCCAGCCATTTCGGCGACCAGCCTTGGACCCCGCCGGTGGACGTCGTGGTGTCGGAGAACTCGGCCCGCGTCATCCTCGAGCTGGCCGGCGTCCCACGTGAGAACGTTCGCGTGCGCCTTCGAGGCACCCGGCTCGAAGTCAACGGCCGCCGCAGCCCACCCCAGGAGCAGGCGGGTGCCTTCTATCACCGGGCGGAGATCTACTTCGGGGATTTCTCCCGCATGATCGAGCTGCCCTGGGAGGCGGACGAAAAGCGCGTTCAAGCGTTGTTCCGCGACGGCATGCTCGAGATCCGCCTCCAAGCCGCCGCCGCGCCGAAGCAGGTGGAAGTCCCCATCCAAGGACAAACCCGGTAGGCGGTACGGCCCACCCCGGCTTCCTCTGATGACCCATCGACCCAGAGCATCGAGGACCATGTCTGGTAGGCCCGGCCCCGGCCGGCCGTCGCGGCCGGGCCCTGCCCCCAAGGGACGGCGGCCGTCCCTGGACGCCGCTCGCGGCCGCACGCTGCCCAAGCGACCGGGTCGGATCGAGGTCCTCCCCGAGGGCGCCGACGAAGACCGCGCCGTGGTTCTCGGCCCGCGCCAGGTGCCGATCCTGCCGGTTCGGCACACCGTGCTCTTCCCGTCCGCCATCTTCCCGCTCAACGTCGGCCGGAAGAAATCGGTGCGGATGCTCAACGACGCGATGGCCGGCGACCGTACGCTCGGGGTGTTCGCCCAGCGCCAGGCCGACGTCGACGATCCCACGGCGGCCGACCTCCACCCGGTGGGCACGCTGGCGGTCGTGCTCCGCATGATCCGGCTCCCCGACGACCAGCTTTCGATCCTGGTCCAGGGGCTGGCCCGCGTACGACTCGAGACCGTGGTGGCGTCGGAGCCCTACCTCACCGCGCGCGTCACGCCGCTCGAGGAAGTGGCGGTGGACGACGTCGAAACCGCGGCCTTCGCCCAGACGCTGTTGACCGAGTTCGAGCGCATCGTCTCGCTCTCCGCCAGCTTGCCCGCGGAAGTGCTGGTGGCCGCCAAGAACCAGTCCTCGCCCGGGCGGCTGGCCGACTTCCTGGCCTCCCTGCTCGAGCTGCCGCCCGAGGAGAAGCAACGGCTGCTCGAGATGTTGGACGTCAAGCATCGCCTGCAGGCCCTCACCCAGATCCTGGCGCGGCAACACCAGGTGCTCGAAGTCGGACAGCAAATCCAGGAGCAGGTCCGCGAGTCGCTCGATCAGCGGCAGAAGGAGTTCCTGCTGCGCCAGCAGCTCGAGGCGATCCAGAAGGAGCTGGGCGAAGGCGACGAATCCCAGCGCGAGATCGCCGAGCTACGCCAGAAGATCGAGAAGGCGCAGATGCCGCCCGAGGTGCGGCGCGAGGCCGACCGCGAGCTGGCCCGACTGGCGCGCATCCCGCCGCAGGCGGCCGAATACACCGTCGCCCGCACCTACCTCGAGTGGCTGTGCGACATGCCGTGGGCCGTCACCACCGAGGACAATCTCGATTTGAAGAACGCCCGCACGGTGCTGGACCAGGACCACTACGGGCTGGACAAGATCAAGGAGCGCATCCTCGAGTTCCTGGCGGTGCGCCAATTCAAACGGGACGCCCGCACGCCGATCCTGTGCTTCGTCGGCCCTCCGGGCACCGGCAAGACCTCGCTCGGCATGTCGATCGCCAAGGCGCTGGGCCGGAAGTTCATTCGGCAATCGCTCGGGGGCGTGCGCGACGAGGCCGAGATCCGCGGCCATCGCCGCACCTACATCGGCGCGCTTCCGGGGAGCATCCTGCGCGGGATTCGTCGCTCGGGCTCGCGCAACCCGCTCTTCATGCTGGACGAGATCGACAAGCTGGGCGCCGATTTCCACGGCGATCCGTCGAGCGCCCTACTCGAGGTGCTGGACCCCGAGCAGAACAGCACGTTCATGGACCATTACTTGGACGTGCCCTTCGATCTTTCGCAAGTGCTCTTCATCACCACCGCGAACTACCTCGACCCGGTTCCCCCGGCGCTGCGTGATCGCATGGAGGTCCTCGAGCTGGCCGGCTACACCGATCTGGAGAAGCTCGCGATCGCCAAGCGACACCTGGTGCCGAAGGCGATCCGCGAGAACGGGCTCGAAGAGCTGAAGATCACCTTCAGCGACGAGTCGATCCTCAAGGTGGTGCACGACTACACCAGTGAGGCCGGGCTCCGGAACCTGGAACGGGAGCTGGCCAACCTGCTCCGACGCACCGCCAAGCGCATCGCCGAAGGCGCCGATCCGCCGCGCGCCATCGGTCCCGAGCAGGTGCGCGAGCTGCTCGGCCCCGAACGCTTCGAGAGCGAGCAGGTCACCCGGATCGAGCAGCCGGGGGCTGCCCTCGGCCTGGCCTGGACCCCGGCCGGCGGCGAAGTCCTGATGGTCGAGACCTCGATCATGCCAGGGTCGAAGCAGCTCATCCTCACCGGCCAACTGGGTGACGTGATGCGTGAGTCGGCCCAGGCCGCGCTCTCCTACGTGCGCGCTCGGGCCGCCGAGCTGGGGATCGATCCCGGCTTCTTCGAGGGTGTCGATCTCCACGTGCACCTGCCGGCCGGCGCGATCGCGAAGGACGGCCCCTCGGCCGGCATCACCCTGTGCACGGCGCTGGTGAGCCTGCTCACCGGGCGCAAGGTGCGCCCCGGGATCGCGATGACCGGAGAGATCACCCTGCTCGGACGCGTGCTGCCGATCGGCGGCCTCAAGGAGAAGGTGCTGGCGGCGCATCGCGCCCACATCCACACCGTGATCATCCCGGCCGAGAACCAGAAGGGGCTCGAGGAGATCCCGATCGAGGTGCGGAGCCACCTGATCTTCGCCCCCGTCGACCGGATCGATCAGGTGCTGGGACTGGCCCTCGAGCCGGAGGATTCGTCGGCCAGGGAAGGGATGGCGCCATCCTCGGAAGACCCGACCCCTCCTCCTCCGGAGGAACCCCCGCGGCTTCCCAGCATCGAGACCGAGAGCATCGTCGCGCGCCGCGGCGAGAGCTGACCGCGGCGCTCGGCCTCACCGCGGTGGCGGCCCCCCCTGAGGCTGCGGCAGAGACCTATTTCAGGCGGCCGCGCCCGCCTGCGAGGCGTAGAGCCGCTCGATGATGGATGCGTACTTCTCCATGATCACGCGGCGCTTGACCTTGAGCGTGGGCGTGAGCTCGCCGGCCTCCTGGCTCAGCTCCCGCTCGAGCAGCGCGAACTGCTTGACCTTCTCGAACTGCGCAAGATCGGCGTTGATCCCATCGATCACCGACTGATACAAGGAGCGCACTTCCGGGCGCTCGATGAGTTCCACCGGGGCGGTGGGCATCCAGCCTCGTGCCTTCGCCTCGGCTTCGAGGTTGGCGAAGTTGGGCACCAGCAGCGCCACCACGTAGGGGCGGCGATCGCCGAGCAGCACCGCCTCGCTCACCCACTTGCTGGTCTTGAGCTTCGCCTCGAGCGGCTGCGGCGCGATCTTCTTCCCGCCCGCCGTCACCAGCAGATCTTTCAACCGGTCGGTGATGAACAAGTAGTTCTCGGCGTCGAGGTGTCCGACGTCGCCGGTGTGGAACCAGCCGTCTTCGAGCGCCGCGCGGGTGGCGGTCTCGTTCTTGAAATAGCCGCGCATCACGTGGGGGCCGCGGGTGAGGATCTCGCCGTCTGCGATCCGCACCTCGACGCCCGGGATCGGCGGACCCACCGAGGCGGGCTTCTCGCGCCCGAGCGGGTTGAGACAGATGACCGGCGAGGTCTCGGTGAGGCCGTAGCCTTCGATCACCGGGATGCCGACGGCGAAGAAGAACTCCATCACCGGGGGGGCGAGCGGCGCGCCTCCGGAGATGCAGAACCGCAGCCGTCCGCCCACGCGCTCGCGGATCTTGTGGCCGACCAGGCGGTCGG